>JBBRUD010000013.1:0-63718 GCA_038248065.1 Desulfovibrionales bacterium
GACCCCCCGTATAGCTCTTCGTCGCCGAGCAGCAACGGCATCGTCGTGCAACATATTGGGGGGGCCTGGGGGTGTCCTGCACCCCCAGCGGGGTCCAGGGGCAGCGCCCCTGGCTCCTGCGCCCCTGGCTCCTGCGCCCCTGGCTCCTGGTCTACAGCTTGGCCAGGCGTGACACGGCCTCTTCGATCTGGTCTTTGCCCACGGTCATGGCGATGCGGAAGTAGCCTTCGCCGGCCTCGGGGGAACCGAAGCCGTTGCCGGGGGTGACCACCACGCCGGTTTCCTGCAACACCTTGGTGACGAAGGTGGAGGAAGTGTAGCCCTGAGGCACCTTGCACCAACAGTAGAAGGTAGCTTCGGGCACGCGGCAGCTGATGCCGATCTTCGTAAGGCCTGCGATCAGCACGTCGCGGCGTTCCTTGTAAATGGCCCGGAATTTTTCGGCGTAGGGGTCGCCATGCTTGATGGCGGCAATGCCTGCTTCCTGCACGGCCTGGAAGATGCCGGAATCCACGTTTTCCTTGATCTTGCCCAGTCCCTTGACCAGCGTTTCATTGCCCACGGCCATGCCGATGCGCCAGCCGGTCATGTTGTAGGTCTTGGACAGGGAGTGGAACTCGATGGCCACGTCCTTGGCTCCGGCGATTTCGAAGATGGAAGGCGGCTTGTTGGCCGGGTTGTAGTACATCTCGGTATAGGCCGCGTCGGCCACCAGGATGGTGTTGGTGTCGCGGCATTTGGCCACCAGCTTCTCGTAGAAGCTCTTGGGGGCGCAGGCCGAGGTGGGATTGTTGGGGAAGTTGGTGAAGATCATCTTAGCCCGGGCCCAGTCGGCCTCGGACACGGCGTCCAGGTCGGGCAGGAAGTCGTTGGCGTCGGTCAGGGGCAGAAACTTGGTTTCGCCGCCGGCAAAGCCGGTGGCCACATTGTACACCGGGTAGTTGGGCGTGCACACCAGCACAAGGTCGCCGGGGTTGACGAAGGCCAGGGGGAAGTGGGCAATGCCTTCCTTGGAACCGATCAGGCTGACCACTTCGCTGTCCGGGCACAGCTCCACGCCGAAGCGGGTCTTGTACCAGTCCGCCACGGCGGACCGGAAGGTGCGCAGGCCGACATAGGAGGGGTACTGATGGTTTTCCGGCTTCTTGGCGCCCTGGTGCAGGGCTTCGATGATGAAATCCGGGGTGGGCAGATCCGGGTCGCCGATGCCCAGGCTGATGATGTCGATGCCACGGGCTTTCACTTCGTTCTTGACGCGGTCGATTTCGGCGAACAGGTAGGGGGGCAGCTTGGCCAGGCGATCGGCCATCTGAAAACTGGGCATGATACGCTCCTTGGGCGATTGCGCGACATGCGCAAGAAATGATAAAACGAGCCCAGGTCATAAAAAGAGGCCCACACGGTGTCAATGAAAACCAAGCGCTTGAGCCCGAATACCCACCCCTGGATCGATGCCTATCTGGAGCATCTTCTGGTGGTGAAGGGCCTTTCCGAAAACAGTCTCACGGCCTATTCTCAGGACCTGAGCCACTTCCTGGACTTCGTCGGCGAACGCGGGGCCACTCTCGAAGCCGTAAACGAGCAGGTAATTTTTCTCTACCTCATGTTCCAGCGCCAGAAGGGGCTGACCAGCCGTTCCCTGGCCCGGCACCTCTCCAGCCTGCGCGGCTTCTTTCTGCACGCCGCCGAGGAGCGCTGGCTGGCCGCCAACCCGGCGGAGCTCATCGAGGCCCCTAAACTGCCGCGCACCCTGCCCGACGTACTCAGCAAACAGGATATGGAAAACCTGCTGGCCAGGCCCAACCTGGAAACCCATCTGGGTCTTCGGGACAAGGCCATGCTGGAGCTGCTCTATGCCGCCGGACTGCGGGTTACCGAGTTGGTGACGCTGACGCCGCTGGACTTTGACGCCCAGGCCGGAGTTCTCAGGGTGTTCGGCAAAGGCGACAAGGAGCGCCTGGTGCCCATCCACGCTCTGGCCCAGACGGTGCTGATCCACTACGTGCAGTCGGTGCGCCCGGTGTTCAAGCCAGTGAAGAATATGCTGTTCCTCAACCGTTCCGGCAAGGGGCTCACCCGCCAGGGAGTGTGGAAGCTTATCAAGCGCTACGCTCTGGAGGCCGGCATCCGTAAGGAAATCTCGCCCCACAGCCTCCGCCATTCCTTCGCCACCCACCTGTTGGAGGGCGGGGCCGATCTGCGTACGGTGCAGATGCTTCTTGGCCACGTGGACATCGCAGCCACGGAAATTTACACCCATGTCCAGGCGGAAAGGCTCACGGCCATTCACCGCACCCATCATCCCCGCTCGCGTTCCAGGAAGGATTCATGACCCAACCGCTCCGGGCCGCCCAGGCAGCTCCCATCGTCATCACCTCACACGCCAATGCCGATTTCGACGCTCTGGCGGCTATTTTGGCGGCCAGCAAACTCTATCCCGGCGCGACGCTTATTTTTCCCGGCAGCCAGGAAAAAAACATCCGCAACTTCTTCATCCAGAGCGCCACGTATATCTTCAATTTCAAGGCCTTCAAGGATATCGACCAGGATACCGTCAAGACCCTGGTGCTGGTGGATACCCGGCAACGCTCCCGCATCCCCCATGTCGATCCCCTGCTGGACCGCCCGGATCTGATTATCCATCTCTACGACCACCACCCCGACACCGAGGAGGATCTCGTAGGCTCCGTGAGCGTGGTCAAACCCTGGGGTTCCACCACGGCCATCATCATCCAGGAGTTGCGGGAAAGGGGCCTTACACTGACCCCGGACGAAGCAACCTTTTTGGGGCTTGGCATCTATGAGGATACCGGCTCGTTCACTTTTTCCTCCACCACCGAGCATGACCTTACCGCAGCGGCCTGGCTGCTGGGCCAGGGCATGGACGTCAACACCATTGCGGAGCTGCTCACCCGCGACCTCTCGGCCGAGCAGATCACCGTCATGAGCGACCTCATCGGCAGCGCCGTCACCTACGACATCAATGGCGTGGAAGTGATGATTGCCCAGGCCACCACCGACCACTACGTGGGCGATTTCGCCCTTCTGGCCCATAAGCTCATGGATATGGAGAACATCCGGGTGCTCTTCGCCCTGGCCCTGATGAAGGACCGGGTGCATCTGGTGGCCCGGTCACGCGCCCAGGATGTGGATGTGGGCCGCATCTGCGCCTCGCTTGGCGGCGGCGGCCATCCCTACGCCGCCTCGGCCTCCATCAAGGATAAAACCCTCACCCAGGCCAGTGACGAACTGCTGGCCCTGCTCTACTCCCAGGTGAATCCCCAGATTCTGGCCGCCACCCTGATGAGCAGGCCTGCCGTTGTCGTCGAGGAGAACAAGCGCCTGGAGCAGGCCGCCGAGATAATGACCCACTACGGCATGAAGGCCATTCCCGTGGTGAGCGCCACGGATAGGCGTTGCCTGGGCATCCTGGAACAGGACATCGCGGACAAGGCCCTGAAGCACGGCCTGGGCGGCGTGGAGGCCGGGGTGTACATGCTGCGCGACGCCCAGACTGTGGCACCGCTCACGGAACTCTACCACGTCATGGAAATCATTCTGGGCCAGCGCCAACGGCTGGTGCCGGTGGTGGAAAACGATGTGGTCATCGGAGTGATTACCCGGTCGGACCTCATCAACACTCTGGTTTCCGAACCCGCCCGCATCGCCGAGAGCGTCAGCGCCGAGCGCAAGACCGAGCGCAATGTGGGGGCGCTGCTGCGCGAGCGCCTGCCTGCCAAGCTTCTAGCTTTAGTGAAACAGGCGGGAGCCCTGGCGCATACCCTTGGTTTCGAGGCTTACGTGGTGGGCGGTTTCGTGCGCGACCTGCTGCTCAACCGCAAAAACCTGGATGTTGATTTCGTGGTGGAAGGCGACGGCGTGGCCTTTGCCGCAGCCCTGGCCAAGGAACTGGGCGGTCGGGTGAAATCGCATCTGAAATTCAAGACAGCGGTCATCATTCTGCCCGGCGGCCAGCGGTTGGACGTGGCCACGGCCCGGTTGGAATATTACGAATACCCCGCCGCCCTTCCCGTGGTTGAACTCTCCTCCATCAAGATGGATCTTTACCGCCGCGACTTCACTGTCAACGCCCTGGCCGTGCACATCGGGCCGCAAACCTTCGGCAGACTGGTGGATTTTTTCAACGCCCAGCGCGACATCAAGGATCGGGTGATCCGCGTGCTGCACTCGCTCTCGTTTGTGGAGGACCCCACTCGGATATTGCGGGCCATCCGCTTCGAGCAGCGCTTCCAGTTCCGCATCGGCGCGCAGACCGAACGGCTCATCAGAAACGCTGTCACCAACAATTTCATCCACAAACTTTCCGGGGCGCGGGTGTTCCACGAAATGCGCTCCGTCATGGAAGACGACAACCCCCTGGCCTGTATTCAGCGCATGCAGGAACTCAAGGTGCTTCCGGCCATCCACCCCCTGCTGGCGCTCGATCAGCAGAAAGAAGCCGTCTTGGCCGAGGTGGACCGGGTGATCACCTGGTACCAGCTGCTCTATGTGGACCCAAAGCCGGAGATATGGCGCATCTATTTTCTGGCACTGTGCGCGGGCCTGGAGGACGAGCAGCTCGATCTCGTGACCAAACGTCTGGGCTTCGCCCCCCACCATGCGCGGGGAATCATGACCATGCGCCACGAAATCCGGGATACGGTGGGTAAAATCTACGAATGGGAATACCGGCAGGCCCTGCCCAGTGAGCTGTATTTCCTGCTCAAGGATATGGCCCTGGAAGGCGTGCTGTACCTGATGGCCAGAAACCCAAAGGAGGCCATCCGGCGGGCCATTTCATTGTTCCTGACCACCATGCGCGACCAGCGCATCGAAGTTTCCGGCAAGGACCTCATGCTGTTGGGCATTCCCCCAGGGCCGATCTACGGCGAAATATTGCGCCATGTCATGACCGCACGCCTGGATGGCCGTGCCGATTGCCGCTCCGAACAGCTGGAAATGGTCAAACGGCTGGCCGAAAAAGAGCTGGGGCTTGACTGGATGCCCGCCAGCATCGGGAAGGCGTAGACGGAGAGAAAGAGTGCCTCCGGCGGTCGGGGGGCCAATGGCCCCCCGAACCCCCCTTATATGCTATGCGTCGCCGTGCGTTACTCTGGGGGGGCTGGGGTGCCCTGCCCCCCCAGCGGGGGTCAAGTTTACAGCCCGTTGCCGCGCTTCGCGGCTTACGGGATGTTATACCCCATAAGCGGTGCCGGAGTGGGGGCAGAGCTCACAAAACGTAAAAAATCGTAAGTTGATAGACGTACTTACATAAGAAGATGTTGTCCTATGGCCCTAAGACAAGTCGAAATAATAGTTGCGCGAGATGAGTATGAAAAGGCAATGGAAACTATTGATAAAGTTGCTTCAGAAGATGATCTGACATGGGTTAGCATACTAAAAGATGGCAAGGTTTCTGTGATAACAATTGTTGACATGGAAAATATTGAGTCTTTGACAGATGATATGGAGAAGAGGTTTCACATCTCTAGCGGATACAGAATAATAATTCACCAAGTCGAGGCAGTGTTGCCGAGAATTGTTGACAACGATACAGACGATAAAAAAAAGACAAAGGCAAAAAAGACAACACGACTAAGCCGTGAAGAATTGTATGCACAAGCTCAGGATATGTGTCAATTTTCAAAGCCAACAGCAGCATTAATAGTTTTTTCTACAATAGTTGCTGTTATCGGACTTCGTATAAACAGTGAAGTTTTAACCCTGGCAGCGATGATCATTGCTCCACTGGTGGGTCCAAACGTGGCGCTTGCACTGTCTACAACTCTTGGAGATAAAGAACTCGCTCGAAAATCAATTGTCTCAGCGAGCAAAGGGATCGCCTTGGCCGCAATCGTTTCTTTGGCCCTCGGATTTATAATTCAAATAGATTCTTGTAATGAAGCCATACAAAGACGGGTGCATCTTGATTTATATGTTGTAGTATTAGCCTTGGTTTCCGGTGCAGCAGGAGTTGTTTCTTTTATAAGTGGTGCCTCTTCATCTCTTGTGGGAGTTATGATCTCTCTATCAATATTACCGCCACTTGTTGCTTCAGCACTTTTATTTTCGCATGGTCTTTTCACTGAAGGATCAAGTGCAGCAATAATGTTTTTAGTCAATATTATTAGTCTTAACCTTGCAGGTGTTGCTACATTTGTTGTCAGTGGGGTGCAGCCAATGAGTTGGTGGGAGGCTAAACGTGCGCGAATATTGACGTTAAAAGCAGTAAGTGTATGGATAGTTTTGCTTATTGTTATGGTTGGAATAATTTATTTCAATATTTATAACTATAAATTTTGATAACTAACTAATTTTACACAGAATATTCATTGCAGAGGCATGCAATAGCTTAGTGGCCAATTTTTGTCTTATCGTAGGCAGATCCCAAAAACGGCAAAGGCGCGCAGCCGAGAAGCATCAGGGCGGCCAGGAACAGGAAGCCTTCGGTGAATCCTCCGGTATTGGCTTTGACCCAGCCCATGACGTAGGGTCCGGCAAAGCCTCCGAGGTTGCCCAGCGAGTTGATGAGCGCGATGCCCGCTGCTGCTGCGGAGCCAGTAAGGAAACCGGTGGCCAGCCCCCAGAACGGTCCCAGCACGCCCCAGATGCCCATGGCGGCCAGCGACGCCCCAGCCAAAATGGGTATGAGTCCGGTGCTTACGGAGAGCACCAGCATGCCCGCCAGGCAAAGCGAAAGCGACCCGGCCACGTGCCAGCGCCGCTCGCTCCAATGGTCCGAACTGGCCCCAATTCCCACCATGCCCACGGCGGCAAAGAAATAGGCCACCATCACCCGATAGCTTACGTCCATGGTGCTGCCGCCGCCCGCTGTGGCGATGATCTGGGGCAGCCACATCACCAGGCCGTACATGGCCACAACTGCGCAAAAATACACCCAGCCCAGCAACCATACGTGGGGGCTTGTAAGACCCTGGCGAAGCGAACTCAGGTGTCCGGCGGCTATGGCCCGGTTTTCAGCTGCAAGGGTTTCTTCCAGGGCGGCGCTCTCATCGGGGCTTAACCATGCGGCCTTAGCAGGACGGCTGGGCAGCCACAGGAAAACCGCCACGCCAAGCGCCACTGCGGGCAGGCCTTCCAGCATGAAGAGCCAGTGCCAACCGCTCAGCCCCCAGGTGCCGTCCATGCCCAGAATCAGCCCTGAGACCGGGCTGCCCACCAGTCCGGCAACCGGGGTGGCGGTCATGAACAAGGCCACGGTCCTGGCGCGCCTTACTTGGGGAAACCAATAGGTGAGGTAGAGAATGATGCCGGGGAAAAAACCGGCCTCGGCCACGCCCAGCAGAAAGCGCAGCACGGCGAAGCTCACCGGGCCACGGGCAAAGGCCATGGCCATGGTCACCAGTCCCCAGGTCAGCATGATGCGGGTAATCCACAGCCGTGGCCCCACGCGCTCCAGTATCAGGTTGCTGGGCACTTCAAAGAGCACGTATCCCAGAAAGAATATTCCGGCCCCCAAGCCATAGGCCGTTTGGGAGAGCCCCAGGTCGGCGTTCATGGTCAGGGCCGCAAAACTGACGTTGATGCGGTCCAGATAGGCCACGATATAGAGCAGGAACAGAAACGGAATCAGCCGCAGGGTGGCCTTACGGGTGGCGGCGGCAAGAAGTGCAGGATCAGGCATGGGGTTTCCTTGATTTATGAGCGGGGCTGTTCGCAGAACTCCGGCAAAGGGCCGGTCTACCGCTTGCAGATTTTGTCACGGTACTCCTGCAGGGAGGTATTGAGCCTTTCGATGTCGGCGTCCGGGACCATATGGCTGCACAGCAAGTATCTGCTTTCCCCTTCAGGCATATCGGAAAAGGTAACCAGCTTGAAAGCGCCGGGTTTGAAGGCCTTTGTGGCGATGAGGGCGTCGGCCTCTTCGGGGGCCATGAACATGTAGTCAGCCCGACCCGCCTGGATGAACTTCAGCATATTCATGTTCTCGGTAACGGTTTCCATTCTCACCGGAGCACCTGCTGCGATTTTGCCGTCGATGAACGGTCCGTAGGAGAAGCCTCCCTTGGTGAGCAGGGTCAGGCTTTTGTCGGCGAAGAGCGCATCCAGTGTTTTACCCGATACCATCCTGTCATTGTTGGCCTTGGTGACAGCCACCGTGGAGTTGTCCTTGTACACTTCATGCGTGTACTTGCCGATTTTCTCACGTTCGGGGTTCTTGAACCAGCCTACGGCGCAAGCCTTGATCTCTGAGGATTCGATGAGGCCTAATTGTCTCTTGCTGGGGGTGAGTTCCCAACGATGTTCCAAGCCGGACTTTTCAAAGGCATAGCGCACGGGATCGACCGTCAGTCCTGAGAGCTTCCCACCGGGGTCAACGACCACGTACGGAGAGCGTTCATTGTAAAGGATCAGGATTTCGTCATGGGCAAAGGATACGGTCGCCATGCAGGCAATAAGAACAACAGCCCAGGCAGCGCCAAGAAACGGAGGGGCGTGTATGTGTTTTATCATCAACATCCGGGCTGCTCCCATGAACTGCATATGGGAAACGTGTTGCGGCCGTCAGCGCAGCCCGCTTATTGCTTCTTCCCCTTGGGCGCGCCCATTCCCGCCGGGCCAGCGGGAGCGGTATTGTCTAATATTTCAAAATCTTTGGGGGGGGAGTACTGAAACATGTTCTTGGACAGGCTGGGGTTCATCTTTACATTGGAGAGGGTAACGTCGTTGACGTTGCCGTAGAAGTCTTCAATGGCGATGCGCGCCAGCATGAAGGTGGCGGTATCCACCCAGGCGAAGGCCAGCACCAGGCTGGGCTCGGCTTCCTTGGGCACCATCTTCAGTTTCACCTGCCCTTTGGGAGCGCCCTGCTCTTCCGAGATATGGAAGTCTTCCTTCAGGTTTCCCTGGCCGGAGAGAAAACGCAACATGGTCTTTGAACCCAGCACGTCTTCCACGGAGTAGCGGTAGGCGGTCTTTTCGTCTTCAAAGGCGTTCCATACGGCGTCCTTGCCCACCACCAGTATTTCTTTTTCCGGCTTCTCGGTTTCCCAGCGGATTAGGGCGGGCTGGGCAAAGGAGAGGCGTCCGGTGCGGTTTTCCTCCTGTTTGCTGGAGGCGTTCTTCAGCACCTGATTGAAATCGGCCGTGAAGGAGGTCAGGGACTGATATTGTTTCTGGATCTTATCCGTCAGGCTGCCGAGATCGGCGCCGTGAGCCGGTACGGCCAGGAAAAGCAGCAGAGTGGCGATGCCACAGAGGCGAGCGATCATGAGTATCCCCTTGTCAGTCCGTTGTTGCAGCGCAAAAGGCTTTTAGAGCGTTTGGCCAAGGCTCTCAAGGACGCGATCCACATCGATGAAGACAAACCCTTTGCCGGAAAACACGTAGGTTGCCACTTCAATGCCTTGCCGGTGCAGGGCCTGGGTGAAAAAGGGGCCAAGGTTCTGGGGCGCTACCAGCACCTTGCGAGCCATCAGGGCCTCGCGGGACAGCAGGAGTTCTCCAGCACCGCTGAACAGGCTTTCGGGAGTGATATCCGTTTTCACCTGGAACACGGCCGTCACCGTTGCGTCTGGAGCCAATACCAGTACGTCGTGCTGGGCCGACGCGGCTAGGGTGCAGGGCGTCTTGCGCGTCTGAAGACGTTTTTCCAGATGCTTGCGCAGGCTTGCGGTCACCTTGCAATGCAAGGGCGTGCCCGCGGTTCTGCGGTTGCCTATCAGTGAGCACGCGGCCTCGCTGGCGACCGGCGGCGGGCAGTCTGAATTCAACTCGGAGGATGGATCCTGGCCGGATCCCTGAGGCCTGAGCAGGTTCCAGGCCAGCCAGTGCTCGAAATCGCACGCGGCACGGAGGAATTTGTATATGTTCAGCCCGGCATTGCTGTCGTTTGTGCTCGAAAGCAGAATCATGTCCGCGCTCTTGCCGCCGGGTAGCGTCACTGTCGCCTGGGCCAGGTCGTATTCGTGCTGGGCTACGAAGTAGGGAAACTGGGCTTTGTCCGTGGGCCTTTTCCCGGCTCCGGTTCTGGACGTATGGGCCAGAAAGACGTCGTTGCCGAAGCGTACCAGTGCCCCTCCGGCCTTGCGGTCGAACCCCGCAACGGGGAGGGTCATCTCGTATATGCCGTGCAGCCGGGCGCATCCCCTGGGGTCGCTCAGGCCAAACGTCAGGCTGTGGCCGCCGTCAACTGCGTGGTGGCAGAACCAGAAGCCCAGTTTGGGATTCCAAGAGACGTCAACGGACAAGCCCCTGCCGCCTGCTGTGTCGACGCCCTCGGCTGGATCTGCGTCTGCGTCGGAAACGGCGTCATCCGCACTTGACCGCACTGCCAGCACGGCGGACGTTTTCACGCAATGCGCGCTCAGGTTATCCACCAGCCGGGTCACGCAACGTTCACTTTCAGCCGCATGGCTGACCAGTTCCTTGGCTATGGCACGTCCGGCTGTTTTTGGGGGCGTCATTCCCTGTTCCTCAATACTACACGGGGTTTGCTACCATCGGCAGGTCCAAGCAACCCGTCGTGCTCCATCTGTTCGATGAACCGGGCCGCGCGGTTGAAGCCTATGCGGAAGCGGCGCTGGATGAGCGAAATGCTGGCTTTGCCCTGGTCCATGACAAACTCCAGGGCCTGGGGATAGACCGGGTCGGAAAGGGAATCGCCGCCGGGCGCGTTACCGCCGTTTTCCGTGCCGCCCTCTGGTTCGTCTTTCCAACTGGCCAGATCAATGAGGTAGCTGGGAGCCTGGCGGTCTTTCCAGTCGTCCACCACCCGTGCGGTTTCCTCGTCGGAGACGAAGGCGCCGTGCATGCGCACCATCTTGGAGCCGCTGGGTTTAAAGAGCATGTCTCCCCGGCCCAAGAGCTTCTCGGAGCCCACCGTGTCGAGGATGGTGCGCGAATCGTGCCTGCTGGTCACTTGGAAGGAGATGCGGGTGGGAAAGTTGGCCTTGATGAGGCCGGTGACCACGTCCACGCTGGGCCGCTGGGTGGCCAGGATCATATGGATGCCCAAGGCCCTGGCGAGTTGGGCCAAGCGCACGATGTTGATTTCCACTTCCTTGGCAGCGGTCATCATCAGGTCGGCCAGTTCGTCGATGATGAGCACCAGATACGGCATGCGGCCTTGCCCTTCCAGCGCTTCGGGGATGTTCTGGCCGGGCTTGCCAATTTTTTCGTTGAATCCGTCGATGTTACGCACTCCGAGCTGGGCCATGGCCTCATAGCGGCGGTCCATTTCGGCCACGCACCAGTCGAGGGCGGATTTGGCCATGACCATGTCCGTAACCACCGGGTGAGCCAGATGGGGCAGATCGGCATAGGCTGAAAGCTCGATGCGCTTGGGGTCGATGAGCAGCAGCCGCACCTCGTCGGGCTGGGCCTTGTAGAGAATGGAGAGCAGGATGCCGTTGATGCACACGCTCTTGCCGCTGCCCGTTGCGCCCGCCACCAGTAGGTGGGGCATGCGGGCTAGGTCGGCCACAAAGGGCTTGCCCTGAATATCCTTGCCGATGGAGAGCGTCAGCTTGGAATCGTTGTCACGAAATTCAGGGGATTCCATGATTTCACGCAAATAGACTGTCTGGCGCTTGGCGTTTGGAATTTCCACGCCAACGGTGTCGCGTCCGGGTATGGGGGCCTCGATGCGCACGGCCAGGGCCTTCATGGCCAGGGCCAGGTCGTCGGAAAGCCCGGCTATGCGGCTGATCTTCACGCCCGGCGCGGGTTTGACCTCGTACATGGTGACCACCGGGCCGGGCACGATACGCATGACCTCGCCCTGAATGCCGAAATCGGCCAGGCAAGTGATCAGGCTCTGGGCTTGGGAGCGCAGAAATTCTTCCGTCGGGCCTCCGACCTGGGTGGGCGCCGTGGTCAGCAGGTCAAGGGAGGGAAACTTGCCGGAGCTTGAGGCATTGGCCGAACTGGCTGGTGCGGGCCTGGATTTTGGCGCAGCTTTGGCTTTATCCGGTCGGCGGGCTTTTGCGGCGGGCTTGGCAGGGGCATCGTCTTCAGCCTCCAGCGAATCGAAATCGTCATGGGGTTCGAAGGATTCGCCGCTGCGTCCGGGACCAAAGAGGAAGACGCTCAGGCGATGGCCCAGGTTGGCCAACCCTTGGCGGTATCTGTCCCATATGGCCTGCACAATGCCGGTGATGCGGGCGCTGATGGCTTCCCAACTGAGCCCCAGGAAGAGCTGGACGGAAATAACGCCCAGAAAAGTGAGCAGCAGATATGTGCCCACAGGGCTGAAATATTTGGCTAAAAGATGGTAGAGGGCCTTGCCGAGCATGCCTCCGCCCTGAATGGTGCCCAGCTTGAGGCCAAGGAGGGACCAATCCGCACCAAGGGCGATAAGGCAGGCCAAGCCCAGGCCCAAAAGTCCGGCCCAATGCCTGCGACCGATGCCCAGCAGCGGGAACAGACGGCGGATTCCAGAATAGCCCAGCAATGCCGGGACGAAAAATGCCGCCAGACCGAAAATTTCGGCGAGAAACCCCGCAAGATAGGCCCCCACCACACCGGCCATGTTGCTCACGATGTGGGTTTTGTCCCAGGTCTGGTTGAAGTGGGGGTCCAGTGGGTCGAAGGAATAGAGGGCCATGGCGATGAACAGCGCCGCAAAGACGAGGGCAACGCCCGCCAGTTCCTCCAAAAGTTTCTTCGCTTCCGTAAACGCCCCCTGTACCCAATGCGGTGCCGATGCATGCCAATATGTGGTGGTTCCGCCGGGAGCATTACGCGAAAAAACACTCAAGGAAAAGCGGTTGGCCGTGGCCGGAAAAAGCGTAGTGATTCTGAATCGTCAAGTTGAAAGAAATAGGGCCGCCATCGTTACAGATGGCGGCCCTCATGGCGGCCCGTTATATGCTCCGCCAGAGACAACTCCGTTCTCCGGTTTACGGTTTCTGGAATCCGTACTTGGCGAGCACGGCCTGGCCTTCGGGTGAGAACAGGAAAGCGATGAATTTCGAGGCTTCGGTTTTGTTCTTGGAGGCGGACACTGCAGCCACGGGATAGGTGACGGGTTCATGCCCGCCCAATGTGGCGACGGTTTCGACCTTTCCTTTGGCCACCAGGGCGTCGGTATTGTAGACGAAACCGGCCTGCACTTCTCCACGGCCGACGTAGTCCAGCACTTGCCGCACGCTCTCTCCCAAGACGAATTTGGGTTTCAGGGTCTCGTACATCCCCGCAGCCGTCAGGGCCTGGCGCGCGTAGCGTCCTGCAGGGACCGAATCCGGGTTGCCTATGGCGATCTTCTCCACAGCTTGGCCTGTCAGGTCCTTGAGCCCTTTCAAGGCGAGCTTCGAACCGGCGGGGACGATCATGACCAGGGAATTGGCTGCGAAGTCTTTACGGGTTCCCTTGTCGATGAGCCCCTTGGCGTCGGCTTTGTTCATGGTATCCTGGTCAGCAGAGGCGAAGACATCCACAGGAGCTCCGGCGTCGATCTGCTGGAGCAGTGGCCCGGAAGCCGCGAAATTCAAGAGCAGGCTTGTTCCCGGCGTAGCCTTTTCAAAGAGGGGTTTCAATTCCTGGAAGGCGTTGGTCAGGCTGGCGGCTGCCGAAACGGTAAGCTCTCCGGCCTGGACCGGTGCAGCGGAAATCAAGAGCGCGATTGCGAGAAAGAACAGCGGTCGTATGGAACAGTGGAAGAGCTTCATGGCGTATAATCTCCTGTTGGATTCGGGTTGGAAGTGAACCGATGCGGGTGGCTTTTCGCAGACAGACTTTTTAAACGGCTGTGTGAAATCGTTCATCGGCTTCGTGTGTATTGGCGTTCCGGGCCACGTGTTCCAGCCACCCTACCCTGTCGGCCTGCCATTCGTCGAAGGCCGGAACATAGGGCTTGATGTCCAGAACAGGCGAGTTGTCCAGCATGTCCACATTTTCAACAAAGACGTTTTTACCGTCGTGACCCATCAGGCGCAACACGGAGAAGCCTATCGGATTGGGCCGCTTTGGCGAACGTGTCGCAAAGATGCCGTGCAGGGCGTTGCCGAGGTAGGGTTTCACCATAAGCTCGAATCCTTTGATTTCGTGCAGATGATAAAACAGCAGAATGTGGGAGAAGCCCTCCAGGTCGGTGAGACCCTGGCGGTAGGGCTCATGGATTTCAATGGTTCCTGCCACGCCCAGAGCCCCAACAGGCTGAATCGGCATGCCTTTGACCGCAGTATGAGGGGTGCGAATGACACCAATGGGTGAATATTGGATGGGCATTTCAGCAGGCCTTCATGACCCGGCAGACCAGGATGTGCAAAATGCCCGCCGCCAGCACCAGCCACAAGGCCCAGTGGTGCTGGATGGACATGGGCAAGGCTATGCCGCCAAGAGACAAGGGCAGCAGCAGTCCAAAGAACTCACCTACCTTCAGGCGTTTTCGTAAAGGCGCGCAGTCGGATGTGTGGCTGGGCAAAGCCCCGCCAAGAAACACCTCCACGACGAAAAGAGATACGAAGCACAGCCCCAGAATGGAGAGAAGTATCATAGAAACGCTCCTTGAAGCACAATAATAACTCTGTCGCTTTTTTATACCCCGGTAGTACTCCTGCCAACCGGCACACCATTCCATTAGGATTCGTGACTTTGTGACAGGAGGAGAAAGCTATGATATCACGACCAAAATGAGGTTTTTCTGAATGATGCGCGAGAATCTGATCACATTCCTGAATACGCTTGGCGCAGACGACCTGCGCTTTGTCATGGATAACGTCGGCACAGACCGCGTGTCGGTCGAGGCTCCTCCCGAGCGGCGGCGCAGGGGCAGACCCGGTTCCCCCAAAGCGCCCTGCCCGGCCAAAGATTTTTTTGTTCCACCGGACGTGAAGCATCTCGAACCAGCCCAGCTTCTGGCGATCACCGAGGCTTTCCGAAGCTGGCATGAGACAGCGGCCAGCCCTTCCCGCAGACGTTCACGCGTCAGGCTGTGGCTGCTGTTTCTGCTCATCCGGTATGGCGCGCTCAAGTTGGGCGAGGCTATCGCCGTGGACGACAGGACCGATTTCGATTTTGCGCACTTCCGACTGACCGTGCGCGGCGAGCATTCGCGTACAGTGCAACTGCCAGAAGAAGTTTCCCGCGATATGGAAAGGTTGTTGGAAGATCCTGTCTCCGCATCGCTTCGCGGAACGGTCTTCGCCCTTGACCAGGGTTTCGTGCGCCGCAAATTTTACGAACGCGCCGATTCCTGCGCCGTACCCAGAGATTTGGCCAATCCCAGGGTGATCCGGCATTCGCGCGCCATTGAACTGCTGCGGGAAGGACTTCCGCTCAAGGTTGTGCAGTCTATTATGGGCCACCAGAGTGTGAATCTTACGGCCCAGTACGTCAATTTTTCCGAAGAAGACATCAAACGCATAGTAAACTATTTCATCCTCAAGGAGACAGCCATGAAAACAAGCGCCCGCAATTCGTTTACCGGCAAAGTAACCGCCATCCGCACCGGCAACATTCTGGCCGAGGTGGAAGTCACCACGCCAAGCGGCCTGAATGTCGTGTCGGTTATCACTCACGACAGCATCGCCAATCTTGGAATCGAGCAAGGCTCGCTGGTTACCGCCACTGTGAAGGCTCCCTGGGTTATCCTGGTCAAGGAGGAGATGAAACTCAAAACCAGCGCCCGCAACAAGTACTGTGGCAAAATAGTGAAAGTGAACACAGGGCAGATTTCTGCCGAGATCATCGTCGAGTTGGCTGACGGCACCAAAATTTGCGCCCTGGTCACCGACGAGTCCGTCAAGGCCCTCGACATGAAGGTCGGCGACGATATTTGCGCCCTGTTCAAGGCCTTTTCGGTCATCCTGAACGTCGAATAGTTTCCGCTTGATAATTTGCACAGCAAGACCCGGGGCAGCCCGGGTTTTGCCGTTCTGGAGGGCTCATGAAAAAGTCGCTGTTATTTCTGTTTGCGTGTTTTGCCTGCGTTTGCCTCTGGACGCCTGGACAGGCTCAACAAGAAAACACCGGGACCTTGACCGTGTTTCACGCTGGCAGCCTGTCAAATGCCATGGCGGATATCGGCAAAGCCTTCACGGCCGAAACAGGCATCGCCGTCGTGCTGAAAGGCTCTGGCTCCGGCTCGCTTCGAAAGCGCATTGAGGAGGGCGAGCGCCCGGACGTCTTCGCCTCGGCGGACATGGAAAATCCAGCCGCTCTTGCCGCGAAAGGGTTGGCTGAAGCTCCTGTCCCCTTCACTCGCAACGTCTTGTGCGTTTTGGCGAAACAGTCCGTTGGAATGACGCAGGAAAATATTTTGCAGAAGCTTCTGGACAAGAAGGTCAAGCTTGGAACGTCCACGCCGGTTCTCGATCCCGGCGGTGACTACGCCTGGAAAATGTTCGACATGGCGGACGTCTTGCAGCCGGGCGCGTCCAAGGCTTTGCAGGCCAAGGCCATCAAACTGGTGGGCGATCCGGCCCTCCCCTTGCCCCCAAAGGAGTATCCTCGCAGCCAGATCGCTTGGCACATGGAGGAAGGCAGGGCTGATGTGTTTCTGGTGTACCTCACGACGGCCAAACTGGCTCAGGCGCAAACGCCGGGTTTAGAGGTAATCGCGCTGCCGAAGGAATTGTCCATGGGCGCGCAATACGGACTTTCCATCGTGATGGGGGCAAAACCAGCCGCCGCCCGTTTCAAGAGCTTCGTGCTGGGGCCGAAAGGACAATCCATTTTGGAAGGCTACGGCTTCGAAAAACCGTAGTTTAGAGCGCCCCCAGGCGTTTGAGAGCCAAAAATACCAGGGATGAAACCGCCCCGAGCACTGCGCAGAGCATAAGGGCGGTTTCAAATTCTCCCGTCGAGACGGCGCTGTAGATTTCAAGGGACAGGGTGTTCGTCCTGCCCAGGATGTTGCCCCCAAGCATCATGGTGATACCCACTTCGCCCAAGGAGCGGCCAAACGCCAGGATGAGCCCGGCCGCCACAGTGCGGCGGATGTTCGGGAGCACAACCAGAAAGAAGGCCTGGCGTCTGGTTTTTCCCAGTACGAGCGCGGCTTCCACAGTGCGAACGGGAAACGAGCGGATGGCAGACTGGACAGGCCGGACGATGAGCGGCAGCCCGGAGATGAAGGCCGCCAGTACAACCCCCCAGAAGGAAAAGACCACTTCCACCCCGAAGGAGTTCCAAAGCCAGCCGCCAACCAGGCTCCTGCGCCCGAGCAGCAGCAGCAGAGCGAAGCCGATGGCCACGGGCGGGAACACCAGCGGGAGCGTTACAGCCATCTCAATAACGCCGCGCAAAGGTGCCTTGTCCCTGGCGAGATATGCCCCCAGGCCAAGACCTGCCGCCAGATGAAGCGGGAGGGTCAGGATGGCGGCCTTTGCGGTGAGCGCCAGCGGAAACAGCACTCCCGGCTGGCTGATCTGCTCCAGCCAGGAGATAGGAGGCATCACAGGCCGTATTTTTCCACGAAGCTTTTGGCGGTAGAGCTCCCTAAAAACTCCAGGTATCTGGCCACGTCCGGCTTGCCGGATGCCCCTGGCAGAACCGCTCCAACGATTCTGATGGGAGTGTACAGAGCCTGATCAACCACCGCGAACCCTCCGATTTTGCCCCGGATGCCAAGCGCGTCCGTGAGGTTGATGCATCCCGCTTTCACCTCGCCGCTGATGAGGTAGGCTGTCACCTGGGGTACGGTGGAAACCTCGATGAGTCTGGGACGCAGCGTCTCAAGCATGCCCGAGCGCGTGAGAAATTCCATGCCGGCCTTGCCGTAGATGGCGTTTTTGCTGTCCGCCAGGGCAATCCGGTCGATTCCTGGCTGAAGCAGGTCGGAGGGTTTCTCCATGGATACGCCGGTGGCCCACGCCACTACCAGCCTTCCTTGCCCGATATCCAGGAAGCGCTCAACGGTCAGCCCCTGTACGTTCTGGAGAAAGTCCATATCGCCGAAAACGATGTCGATACGCCCGCCTTCCTTGGCCTGGGTTGTCACGTGTCCCATGTGCCCGTAGGTTTCCTCAACAGCCACGCCGGTTTGGGCGGTGAACGCCGTGTTCAACTCCGTGAGCAGGCGTTTGTACCCCGCTCCTGCGCCGATTCTGACACTTTCGGCGTGGGCTGTGTGCAGCGTGCCTGCAAACAGTACCAGCAGGAAAACGGCAATGCGTCTGTACAGCATGGTCACGCCCTCCATTCGGTGCGTTTGCGGGTGTATGCTTCCTGATTTCTGGCTGCGTCCGTTTGCATCTCCTCGATGCGTTTCTGGAGCCAATCGGAGGATACCCGTCCGTTCACGAGCGTTAGCACGGTGTCGGAGAGCGTCAGGGCTTCTTCCAGGTCGTGGGTTACTAGAATCATCGGAATGGCCAGTTTTTCTGCCGTATCGCGCAGCAACGCTCCCAAGGATCTTCGCGACGGGCGGTCAAGGGCGGAAAAGGGTTCGTCGAGCAAAAGCAGGCGCGGCTTACGCGCCAAGGCCTGACAGATAGCGCCACGTTGCCGCTCTCCGCCGGACACGTGCCTGGGTTTGGCAAAGCGTATTACCCAGACATCAAGGGCGTGCATGAGGGACTCTGCCCAGAATTTGTCCGTGGTTGCGAACAGCACATTGTCCATAAGGGACAGGTGGGGAAACAGGCTGAAATCCTGGAAAACCATGCCTACCGGGCGTTGCCAGGGATTGAGATGGAATCCGCTCCGTGTATCCGACCAGGCGGCCCCATCGCATAGAATAACGCCGCTATCGAGTGTTTCCAAACCGGCAATCAAGCGAAGGAGGGTCGTTTTCCCTGACCCTGAAGGCCCCACGATTGTGTGTATACCTGAATCGGGAAGGGTGATGTCCACATCAAGGGTAAAGTGGGCCAGACGTTTCGTGGCGGTGATTGTGTGGCTCATGGCGCGCTCCGTGAGGATTCTCCTGTCCTGGCTGATGGAATGCGTAACAACCGTTCGTTGTAGTATTCGATACTGCTTTCTCCAGGCGACGCGGCGGGCATCTTTGATGCGCACTCCAGCAGCGCACTGGCCAAGAGTCTGGGCTCGGTGACCATTGGTGCATGGCCGGAGTCGATCTCCACGGAGTCGAAGCCCAGTATTTCGGCTTTGGCGGCTTGGGCGGCTATCAGAGGGTTGGCGTTGCGTGTGCATCGGATGAAGGCCTTGGGAAGGTCCGCATCCGGGAGCGCGAAAGTATATGGGGCAGTAAAGGCTGCCAACGGCGTGGAAGTGAGTCTTGGGGCGAAATCCTTGATCATTTGGGGTTCGACTATACCGAAAGCGGACATGGGCCAGGGTCTTACCAACCAACCGTCATGGACGTGGGCGGCAAGGACCGTGCTGAAGGCCGGCCCCGCCATATCTTTAAAGGATCTGCCCGGTTCAGGAATCAGCGCGTCCACATACATCAGGCCGACTGCCGTGTTTCGGAGTCTGGCCGCCGCCGCAGTGGCGACAAGACCGGAAAAACTGTGCCCGACGAAAATGGCTTGGCTGTAATATGCGTAGCATACCGCGTTGACCACATCGTCCACATAATGCTCCAAGGACACGTTCCTATGAAGCAGATGCGACCTGTCACCGAGGCCGGTTAAATCAGGGAGCAGCACGGAATGCCCTGCCGAGCGGAGCATGTTTGCTGTCGCCTGCCAAACCCAACTTCCTTGAAAAGCACCGTGGACGAGAATAAATGAAGCCATTTCCGAGTATCTCCCCGATTTCCTGCGTATGGCATTCTCGTATATGCCGTGGACAGTCCCAGCAACAGGATCACCGTTTTCATTGAAAGAGTGATTTTCGGAGTGTCCTGTGCGCATAGTTATGGGAAAGAGGCCAACGTCACATGCAGTTCCAACCCGGATAACACCAATACACATCGTGACAGATCAAGCAGAGAATCATGAATGAAAACGAACAATAGTGTACGGTCTTGTTCATTTTTGTAGCTTCAATCATTCGGTTTGATCGGAGAATCAAGGCGCATCAACGCCTGTCGGGTTGGCAAGGTGTTTGCTTCATGGTCTGTTTACGAACCTCGGCACTGGAGGCAAAACCATGAAAAGCATCGAGCACCACGCTAAGAGCGTCAGCCGGCAACGTGAGCGGTTCACGAGAGCCGCGGGCGGCTGAACATGGCCGCGTTTATTCTGATCCACGGGGCCTTCACCGGCGGCTGGATCTGGGGCCGCACGGCCAAGGCTCTGGCCGCCATGGGGCACGAGGTCTATCGGCCCACCCTTACGGGATGCGGCGAACGTTCGCATCTGTTACGCCCGGAAATCATGCTGACCGTGCACGTGGAGGACGTGGCCCAACTGCTCTTCCATGAAGATCCTGACCAGGCTGTGCTGGTTGGCCATGGCTACGGTGCCATGATCGCTTCGGCTGTGGCTCATCGCCACGACGGCAAGGTGGGCGGCGTTGTTCGCCTGGATGGCGTGGTCCCTGAACGCGGGTCGAGCTTTCTGGACGCTGCGGGCAAGACCTGGCGCGCCTGCGCCCGCCCTGCCGGGTCGGACTGGCTGGTGCAGCCTCCAGCGGCTGAATGTTACGGGGTCGAGTGCGTGGAATTGGCGCGCTGGCTGTCCGTGAGGTTTCAACCCTTTCCCCGGGCCTGCCTGACCACGCCCTACCCCTACGGACGCCGCGACCGCGACTTGCCGGGCGTGTATTTACGCACCACCTGCCTGGAAGATCCGGTCATCAAGGCCCAGGCCGCCGCAGCGGTTCTTTCGGGATTGCAACTGGCCGAATTGCCCACAGGCCCCCTGCCCATGCTCACCAACCCCGGTCGACTTGCCAAGGCCCTGGACGCTGCCGCGCGGGACATGAACCTGGATGACGTGAAGACGCGAGCGGTGAAACTTCCGGCCAGGCCGGGAAGAAAGTGTCGGCGAAGAGGCATCGACCCTTCATGACCTGCAAAACTGTATGGCGCCGCCGGTACTAGGCTAATAGGCGCAAAAACAACGGGCCGTGGAGCATGCGCTCCACGGCCCGTAGACAGCCGCGATTCCGGGCGGGGTTCCCCGCCGGAGCTGGGGGCCGAAGCCGGTGGGTGTTAGGCCCGGCCCAGATAGTCGCCGGTGCGGGTATCCACTTTGACCTTTTCGCCTTCGTTGACGAACAGGGGCACGTTGACGGTGATGCCGGTCTGGAGGGTGGCGGGCTTGGTGGAACCGCTCACGGTGTCGCCCTTGATGCCGGGTTCGGTGTGGGTAACTTCCATGATCACCGAGGTGGGCAGGTCCACATCCAGGGCCTTGCCCTTGTAGAGCAGCATGGTCAGTTCCATGGCGTCGAGCATGTAGCCGCCCTTGGGGCCGATGTGCTCTTCATCCACGGTAAACTGCTCGTAGTTGCCCATATCCATGAACACGAAGCCGGAACCGTCCTTGTACAGGTATTGCACTTCGCGGTTTTCCAGATCCGGTTTTTCCATTTTCTCGCCCGAACGGAAGGTGTTTTCCACCACCCGGCCGTTGAGCATGTTTTTGAGCTTGGTACGAATGAAGGCTCCGCCCTTGCCGGGCTTCACATGCTGGAAATCGACGATCTCATAGGGGGTGCCATCAAGCTCAATTTTCAGCCCGCGCCGGAAGTCAGTCGTGGAAAGCATTGTATCTCCTTACAATCACTTGTTCTTTTGTAGCCAGTGCTGCCAGAGCGCCCGCACGGCCAGGGCATAGCTCATCATGGCGAATCCCGCAATCACCCCGATGCAGTTCTTTCCCAGGAAACTTTGCTGGCGTATGGGCTGATCCGAGCGCGCCCAGATGTTGGAAAGGTGCACCTCAACGCAGGGGATGTCTATCCAGGCCAGGCAGTCGGCCAGGGCCAGGCTGGTGTGGGTGTAGGCACCGGCGTTGAAGGCGATGCCGTCGAGTTTGTCGCTCCAGGCCTGCTCCAGCCGGTCAATCAGTTGGCCCTCGCCGTTGGCTTGGAAATACTGCAGATCGATGCGGCCAGCCAGTTCGCCCATGGTGTCCCGCACCAGGCCGGTGAGGGATTCCATGCCCTGGGAGCCATAGATCTCCGGCTGACGCCTCCCCAGATGCCCCAGGTTGGGGCCGTTGAGAACCAGAATGCGGCAATTGGTCATGGCGAATCCTTGATTTTGCTTTCTTGGCGTTTCAGGCTATAGTGATGAACATTCGCGGCCAAAGCCGTATCTATCGGGAACAATTTCCATGCACAAGACCCTGATCCTTGAGAAGACCATCTACACCCAATCGGACCTGAATCTGCCCGAGGCCCCTCAACTGGCCATGGCCGGACGCTCCAACGTGGGCAAATCCTCGCTTATCAACCGGCTGGCCGGACGCAAACAGCTGGCCAAAACCAGCTCCACCCCCGGCAAGACCCAAAGCATCAATCTGTATATGGTGGAGCCCAACGGCTACTACCTGGTGGACCTGCCCGGCTACGGTTACGCCAAATGCTCCAAGGAGGAGCGGGCCAAGTGGGGCAAGCTCATCGAGCGCTACATGACCAACAATCCCTGGCTCAAGGCCGTGGCCGTGTTGCTCGATTGCCGCCTCAAGCCTCAGGCCAGCGACCTGGACATGGTGGGCTTTCTCCAGGCCAACCGCATCCCCGTGCTGGGCGTGCTGACCAAGGCCGACAAATGCACCCAGCGTGACCGGGCTGCCCGACAGGCGCAATGGAAGGAACTGCTCCAGGGCGTGGCCCCGGTGCTTTTTTCCTCCGTCACCGGCCTGGGCATGGAAGCCCTCTGGGACCAGGTGGACGGCCTGCTCCATTTTGACAAACCTGCGCCTGACCAGGACGTAGCGCTCCAGCAGGACCAACTCGGGCTGAACCCGGCCGCCACGCCTGGCGACGACGAGGCCTAGCCTGGCGAGAATATTTTCTCCCGTTGAGCGGGCCTGGGCCAGGCCGCCTGCGCCCGGTCACCCGGATTGGGAACGGCCAAGGGGGCATTCCTGGCCCCCCTCCCGGTAGGATGGACGTCCGCCCTACTGGCCGGTGTTTTCCGCAAAAAACTCCTTGAGGAAGCTCTGGTCTTTGGGGCTCAGATTGAAGCGCATCCCCGCCTCGTCGATCAGCTTGTTCAAGGGGCCGTGATTTTCCTTAATCTGTTCGGAAACCCAGGTCACTGACTGTTTCATCAATTCTGATTGCGGCTTAACGGTGCTCATGAAAACTCCTCGGCGGTTTCAGGTTTTGCGGCGCACCGCAGCGCCATGGGACACTATAGACCGGTGTGGCGCCATGCCGCAAGGCTCGGAGCCGCAAGCTCCGAAGTCGTGATCCTTGTTGCCTTTGCCTGTGGGGCGTTGCTCTCAGAGCTGTGCCCGTAGGGCAATGCCGTAGGGCAATGCCCTCGACAAACGAGGCTCCATACTTTATTACCCGCGCCAACGACGTGTATCGGAGCAACCATGCCTTGTCCTCAACTGACGTACCTTCGTGCTGAAGATTTTCTACCCCTGCTGGCCAAGCTCAAAGGCCGCGAGAACCCCGATCTGGCCGTTGAAGACCGGGTGCGGGCCATTGTGGCTGATGTAGCCAAACGCGGCGACGAAGCCCTGGCGGAATACACCCGGCGCTTCGACTGCCCCGAGTTCACCGCCGCCATGCTGCGCGTGCCTGCGGCGGACATCGCCGAGGCCAAGGCGCAGATTCCAGCGGCTGATCTGGCCATCCTGGAAGAAGCAGCAGCCAATATCCGCTCCTTCCATGAGGCTCAGAAAGAGCAGTCCTGGTGGACCACCCGCCCGGACGGAGCCATTCTGGGCCAGATGGTGCGCCCTGTGGATTCCGTAGGCCTGTACGTGCCCGGAGGCCAGGGCGGCGAAACCCCCCTGGTGTCGAGCCTGCTCATGAACGCCATCCCCGCCCAGGTGGCCGGTGTGGAGCGCATCGTGGCCGTATCTCCTCCCCGCGCCGATGGCACGCTCAATCCGTATATTCTGGCCGCCGCCGCTCTTCTGGGCATTGAAGAAATCTACCGCGTGGGCAGCGCCTGGGCCATCGCCGCCCTTGCCCAGGGCACGGCTTCCATTGCGCCCGTGGATGTGCTGGCCGGGCCGGGAAATATTTACGTCACCACAGCCAAGCGTCTGCTGGTCGGACAGGTGGGCATCGACATGATCGCCGGGCCAAGCGAAATCGTGATCCTGGCGGACGCCTCCGCTCCGGCCGCCTGGCTGGCTGCGGACATGCTCTCCCAGGCCGAGCACGATCCCCTTGCCGCCGCCATCCTGGTGACTGACAATTCGGAGTTGGGCTGTGCCGTCATTGAACAACTGAAAATCCAGCTCGACGTCCTGCCGCGCGGCGATATCGCCCGCACCTCCCTGGCCGATTGGGGGGCGGTGGTTGTCGTGCCTGACCTCAAGCAAGGCGTGGATCTGGTCAATCTTCTGGCTCCTGAACACCTGGAACTGGCCGTGACCGACCCCTGGGGGCTGGTACACGACATCCGCCACGCCGGGGCCATCTTTCTGGGAGCGGGCTGCCCGGAGCCTGTGGGCGATTATTTCGCCGGACCAAACCACGTGCTGCCCACTTTGAGCACGGCCCGTTTTTCTTCGGCCTTGAGCGTTTCCACCTTTACTAAAAAATCCAGTCTGATCGCCGTCCCCCCTGCCTACACGCGCAAGCATGGGGACAAGATTGCCCGCCTGGCCCGGCTGGAAGGCCTGGAAGCCCACGCCCGTTCCGTGGAATGCCGTAACGAGTAAGCACAGGAGCCCCCCATGCAAGTGGTCACCACCACCGATCTGAAGGAATACCCCCTGGTATCTCGGGGCAAAGTCCGCGACATCTATCAAGTAGCAGACAACGCCTTGCTCATCGTCACCACTGACCGCCTCTCGGCCTTCGACGTGGTGCTGCCCGACCCTGTTCCTTACAAGGGCGTCATCCTGAACAAGATCACCATATTCTGGATGAACATGTTCGAGCATCTGGTGAAGAACCACCTGCTGGCCGTTGATCCCGCTGATTTTCCCGCGCCCCTGAAGGCGCATGCGGATTTGCTGGAAGGCCGGGCCGTGCTGGTGCGCAAGGCCAAGCCCCTGCCCATCGAATGCATTGTGCGCGGCTACATCACCGGCTCCGGCCTGAAAGACTACCAGACCACGGGCATGGTCTGCGGGCACGCCCTTCCTGCTGGCCTGCGGGAGTCCGACATCCTGGCGGAACCGTTGTTCACCCCGTCCACCAAAGCCGAACTTGGCCAGCACGACGAAAACATCACCCGCGACTGTGCAAGAGGCTTGACCGGAGCGGAACTCTTCGACAAGGTTGAAAAAGTGGCCTTGTCCATTTATACTCAGGCCCGTGAATACGCTGGCGGACGCGGCATTCTTATCGCGGATACAAAGTTTGAGTTCGGCACCATTGGCGACGAACTCATTCTCATTGATGAAGTGCTCACTCCCGACTCCTCGCGCTTCTGGCCTGCGACCGGATACGCTCCCGGGAAGTCGCAGCCCAGCTTCGACAAACAGTATGTGCGCGATTGGCTTGAAAGCATCGGCTTCAACAAGAAACCGCCCGCGCCCAACATGCCTGCCGTTGTGGGCATGAACACCCAGAAGAAGTATCTGGAGGCCTACCAGGCTTTGACGGGAGAGGCCTTGTCGTTTTAAAGGGAACGCCCACGACGGTGGGCATATTGAAATCTCATACGATTACTCAAGGAGACGACCGTGCTGCTTAAAGGCAAAAAAGCCCTCATCTTCGGCGTGGCCAATGACCGCTCCATCGCTTACGCCGTTGCCAAGGCTTTCAAGGATCACGGCGCTTCCCTGGCGTTCAGCTACGTGGGAGAGGCCATTCAGAAGCGCGTTGAGCCCATCAACGCAGAAATAGGCGGCGATTTCTGCTTTCCCTGCGACGTGACCAACGACGCCGAGATCGCCTGCGCCGCAGATACCGTGCGCCAGAAATGGGGTTCGGTGGATATCATTGTCCATTCCGTGGCCTTTGCCAACCGGGACGACCTCAAGGGCCGCATGGTGGATACCTCCCGCGCCGGTTTCTCCCTGGCCATGGACGTTTCCGCCTTTTCCCTGGTGGCCCTGTGCCAGGCCTTCGAGCCCATGATGGCCCCCGGCTCTTCCGTTATGGCCATGACCTACCTGGGCTCCCAGCGGGTCATCACCAACTACAACGTGATGGGTGTGGCCAAGGCGGCCTTGGAAGCAAGTGTGCGCTACCTGGCCACCGATCTTGGCGAAAAGGGCATCCGCGTCAACGCCGTGAGCCCCGGCCCCCTGAAGACTCTGGCCTCGTCGGGCATCTCTGGCTTCAAGACCATTCTCTCCCACGTTGAAGACCGTGCCCCCCTGCACCGCAACATCACCACCGAAGACGTGGCCGGCACCGCCGTGTATCTGGCTTCCGGCCTCTCCACCTGTGTCACCGGCGAAGTTATTTTTGTGGATAGCGGTTATAATATCATGGGAATCTAGTTTTTTCGCTTGCCAAGCACAGCGGGAATATATAGTAACTTCCCTCTCGCGGAGAGGTGTCCGAGCTGGCCGAAGGAGCACGCCTGGAAAGTGTGTGTACTGGCAAAACCGGTACCGAGAGTTCGAATCTCTCCCTCTCCGCCATTTTTCCCCTGCTACATGCTTCCCAAGGAAGCCAGGCGGCATGAGCGCTGCCAACCCCGCCAGGTCCGAGAGGAAGCAACGGTAACAGTTGCACTTGGGTGCCTGGTTTCCTTCAAAGGCGCGGACAATGTCCGCGCCTTTTTTATTTCCCTGGCCTTTTCTCTCCGTCTCCATTCCTTTGCGCTTCGGACATGTCCTGACCTAGCCCCTTGAAGGCGCGCGGGTGTTAGCGTTCGACCTCCAGCCCCTCCACGAACTCCAGGCACAGGCGGATTACCTCGTCCCTGGTTTCCACGTGGGTGGTCAGCAGGTGATGCTTGGTCACCTGCTCGCGGATGGTGAGCATCTCTGCCCGGCGGCTGGGCGAGGAAACCTTATTGAGGATCTCATACAGATTGGAGCGCGGCACCACCCGGTCTCCCGCAGCGTGAATGGCCAGAAGCGGCGCGGTGACGCGCCCAAGATCGGCCCGCACGGCCTTGATGCCCTGGAGAAAGCTGTACAGCGGCTCCATGGCGATATCTTCGTCGTAGCCCTGCCAGGGGGCGATGGCGCGGGAGGCGTCGCTTGAGGGCCTTCGCGGCCAGACGGGACGGAATTTGCGCAACACTCCGGTCAGGGGCAGCCGCCAGTCGGTGGCTTCGGGGGGGAAGAACCGGTACAGGTACAGCGGAGCGGCCAATACAGCCACTGCGGCCACGGCATGGCGTTCGGCCAGGGCCAGGGCCAGGCTGCCGCCCATGGAAAGCCCCAGCACGTAGACCCGCTCATGGGATGCGGCCAGGGCCAGATAGCGGGCCTCAGCACAAGCCAGCCAGTCGGCCCAGCGGGTGCGGCTCCAGGCGTCTACCGTGCTGGCGTGGCCCGGCAGCACGGGTATATCCACGCAAAAGCCCCTGGCTTCGAAAACCGAAGCCAGGGGCATCATCTCAAAGGGAGCCCCGCCGAAGCCGTGGAGGAACAGGCAGGCGGCGCGCTGGGTCATTTAAGCCCGCTGATGACCTCGACGAGCACGTTGGTCACCTTCTCGGCATTCTGCTTGAAGATGTGCAGAATGTCGTCCCAGGTGACGGGCGGTTCGTCGGTTTTCCAGCAGTCGTAATCCGTGGACATGGCCACGGCTGAATAAGCAACTCCGGCCTCTGCCGCCAGGATGGCCTCGGTGGAAACGCTCATGTTGATGACCTCGGCTCCCCACATGCGGAACATATTGGATTCCGCGCGGGTGGAGAACCTGGGGCCTTCAATGGTCACCACCGTACCCGTGGGGTGGTGGGCGTAGCCGAACTTGGCGCAGGCGGCGATGAATTTCTGGCGCAGGTTTTCGTCGAAGGGATCGGCCATGGGCGTGTGAATCGGGGCGTGGGCCTCGAAACGCTCGTGAAACGTGATCGGGCGCAGGCGGGTGAAATCGATGAACTGGTCCAGAATCACCAGGTCGCCCCGCTTGATCTCGGCCTTGAGCGATCCCACGGCGGTGGTGGCCAGAATATGGGTACAGCCTTCGTTCTTGAGCGCCCAGATGTTGGCCCGGTAGTTCACCCAGGTGGGCGGACAGGTGTGGCAACGACCGTGACGGGCCAGCAGGATGACATCCTTGCCCGCGATGGTCCCCTGGCGCAGGGTGGAATTGGGTTTGCCGTAGGGAGTATCCGCCTCCAGGTCGCTGGGATTGGCCAGGATATCTGGGTTGTCCAGTCCGCTGCCGCCGATGATGCCTATTTTCATGCTAAACCACCTGGATCAGGCTTTCCAGGGAACTGATCCCCAGCTTGTCGCGACCGTTCAGGAAGCCGAGTTCCAGCAGAACGCCGATGCCCACCACCTGGGCGTTGAAGGTCTCCATGAGCTTGAGCATGCCCTGGAGGGTGCCGCCGGTGGCCAGCACGTCGTCGATGAGCAGCACTTTTTCTCCGGAAAGCAGAGCGTCTTCGTGCATGCACAGGGTATCGGTGCCGTATTCAAGGTCGTAGGTGACCGAAGTTGTTTTGTAAGGCAGTTTGCCGGGCTTGCGCACCGGCACGAAACCGAGTTCCATGGTGTAGGCCAGGGCCGCGCCGAAAATGAATCCGCGCGCCTCCGCGCAGGCGATCTTGGTGGCCCCGGACCCCTGGAAACGCTCGGCCATCTTGTCGATGGAATGGCGGAAGGCCTTGCCGTTGCCCAGCAAAGGGGTGATGTCCATGAACATGATGCCCTGCTTGGGGAAATCCTTGATATCGCGGATGTAGGCGCGAAGATCCATTGTATGTGACTCCTGAGTGATTTTTGAACCCTTTGGGGCTACACAATAAGAGCCAAACACGTCAAGAAGGGCTTTAAAAACCTGACTTGGCGTCCTTGAACAGTGCAAAACCATTGCTCTTTCGCCTGGCTTTCCTCTTGACTTCCCCGCCGTCCCTGGCATGACTCCCCGCATGTCCATTCCTTGCGACATTCTTCTGCGTGCCGGAACCCTTGTCACCCAGGATGCCCGGCGGCGGGTGCTCACTAACGCAGCCATCGCCATCCAGGCCGGGGCCATTCTGGCCGTGGACGGCTGGGAGGCCCTCTCGGGCCTGTATCAGCCCCGCGAGACGATTGACTGCCGGGGCGACATCGTGCTTCCCGGGCTGATCAACACCCATACCCACGCAGCCATGACTGTCTTCCGAGGCCTTGAGGACGACCTGCCCCTCATGGAATGGCTGCAAGGGCACATCTGGCCAGCCGAAGCGCGCCTCACGCCTGAGATCGTAGCAGTGGGCACGGCCCTGGCCTGCGCGGAAATGCTCCGTACCGGCACCACCTGCTTTGTGGACCTCTACCTCTTCGAGCGTGAGGTGGCCCAGGCGGTTCTGGACGCCGGTATGCGTGCCGTGCTTGGCGAGGGCGTGTTCGACCAGCCCAACGCCAGTGCCAAGACCCCGGACGAGGCCCTGGCCAAGATGGGCGAACTCATGGCCTTCTGCCGGGGACAGGAACGGCTCAAGCCCTGTATGGTGGCCCATTCAGTCTATGCCACCGGGGCGGACACCCTGCTCCACCTGGATGCCCTGGCCCGTGAACACAGGTTGATGCTCACCTTGCACGCCGCTGAAACCGCCTCGGAAACCGCCATGGTGCTGGCGCAGACCGGCCAGCGCCCCATCGCCCGATTGGAGACCCTGGGGCTGCTCACACCGCGCCTGCTGGCGGCCCATGTGGTGGATGTGACGGAAGAGGAAATCACCCTTTTGGCCAGACGCGGCGTGGGTGTGGCGCACAATCCGCGCAGCAACATGAAGCTGGGTTCCGGGGCCGCTCCGGTGGCGGCCCTGCGCCGGGCGGGCGTTCGCGTGGGGCTGGGTACCGACGGCGCCGCCAGCAACAACGCCCTGAACATGTTTGCGGAGATGAACGCCGCCGCCCTTCTGGCCAAGTTGCGCGGCCTGGATCCCACCGCCCTGCCCGCAAAGGACGTGCTGGATATGGCCACCCGCGACGGTGCCATGGTTGCGGGCTGGCCGGAACTCGGCTCCATCGAACCCGGCAAGAGGGCCGACTTGGCCGTGCTCGACGGCAGCGCCCCCAACCTGCAACCGCCCCACAACCCTGTATCGCATCTTGTGTACGCGGCCAGCGGCGCGGAAGTGCGCCTGACCATGGTGGAAGGGCGCGTCCTCTACCGGGACGGAGCTTTCACTTCTTTCGATTACCCGGCGCTTGTGCGGGAAATGTCGTCTATCCGCGCCTGGGCCCGTAAGAACACTTGACAGCCACCCGGTATTTGGGCCAAGAATCCCTGTTTCAAACTGACTTTATCGCCCTCGGGCGTCACGGAGGATAGAGACATGTCCGTTCAGACCCTAGTCGTCAATGGCGTTGAGTGCCACCCCATCATCGACAAGTGCGAGGGTTGCGACCGCGCCAAGGACCATGATGGCGCCAAGTTCTGCACCACCTACCCCCTGCCGGAACGCAAGTGGGCCCAGAAGGTGTGCAACTTCGCCACCCATGTGAAGGCCGAGAAGGACAGCACCGGCAAGGTGAAGGTCAACCCCTTGAAGGCCTCCAAGCGCGCTGCCCGCGGTCGTTAAGCCTTTCAACGCCTTTCGGGGCGGGAGGACGCGTTTCTCCCGCCCTTTTTTCTTTTCAGGCTCCCCCCGGTTGCCAGATTGCCCCCCGAAGGGCTACACACGCCCTTAGGCTTAAGAGTACACAACCCTTCGGAGTTTTCCCATGCTCTCCCGCATCCTGGATCACATCGCGCAGCAAGGCCCTGAAGTGGTCGATCTGCAACGCTCCCTGGTGTCCATTCCTGCCATCGGCCCGGATAACGGCGGCGACGGCGAACGCGTCAAAACGGATTTCATGCGTGGCTATCTGGCCCAAATGGGCCTGACTGACGTTGCCGAATACCAGGCCCCGGACCACCGCGTCTCCTGCGGCCACCGGCCAAGCCTTACGGCGGTGATCCCAGGCCGCGACACCTCCCGCACCTTTTGGGTGATTTCGCACCTTGATATCGTGCCGCCGGGAGACCGCGCCTTGTGGACTTCCGACCCCTTCGAACTGCGCGTGGAGGGCGATTCCATCTTCGGGCGCGGCGTGGAGGACAACCATCAAGGCGTGGTGTCTTCCCTGCTGGTGGCCAAAGCACTCAAAGAGCTTGGGCACATCCCGCCCACCAATTACGGGATGTTGCTGGTGGCGGATGAAGAAAACGGCAGTAAATACGGCCTCGATTACCTTTTGCGCCGCCACCCTGAGATCTTCGGCAAAAACGACTTGTTCCTCATACCGGATTTCGGCCTGCCCAGCGCAGAGATGGTGGAAGTTGCCGAAAAGAGCATGCTCTGGCTCAAGGTGACCATCAACGGCAAGCAGTGCCATGCCTCATCCCCTGAAGAGGGCGTGAATACCCTGGTGGCCTCGGCTGCTTTCATCCTCATGCTTACCAGGCTTCATGAGCGCTTCCCGGCAATCAACCCGCTGTTCAAGCCGGACCACTCCACTTTCCAGCCCACCAAGAAGGAAGCCAACGTGGAAAACGTGAACACCATCCCCGGCCGGGATGTGTTCTACATGGATTGCCGCGTGCTGCCGGAATACAAGCTCGATGACGTGCTGGAGGCTGTTTACGCCATGGGCCGCGAGGTCTGCGCCCAGTACGGGGTTACGGCCAAGTATGAACTGGTCCAGAAGGAGCAGGCCGCTCCGGCTACACCGGTGGATGCGGAAATAGTCACCAGGGTGCTTGCGGCCGTGGGCACTGTGTACAAAGGAAGCGAACCCCGCCCCATGGGCGTGGGCGGCGGCACCGTGGCAGCCTACCTGCGCCGCGCAGGGTACGACGCCGTGGTCTGGGCCACCTGGACTCCCAACGCTCACCAACCCAACGAACGTTCCAGCATCCGCAACACCGTGGGCGACGCCCAGGTGATGGCCTCGGTACTTTTGGGAAGAGATTCCTGACCCCCTCATGACCAAACCTCCTTTCCCGGACCGCTTCGACTGTATCGTGGTGGGCGCGGGCCATGCTGGCTGCGAGGCGGCCATGGCTTCTGCCAGGCTGGGTCTGGCCACCCTGCTCTTGACCATCAACGTGGACCGCATCGGCCACCTCTCGTGCAATCCGGCTATCGGCGGGCTGGCCAAGGGGCACATGGTCAAGGAGATCGACGCCCTGGGCGGCATGATGGGGCTGTGGGCCGACGCCGCAGGCATCCAGTTCAGGCAGCTCAACACCCGCAAAGGCCCGGCTGTACGGGCCACCCGCGCGCAGATCGACCGCGACGTCTACCCGCGAGTGGTTAAGCGCGACATTTTTCATCAGGAAAACCTTTGGGTGCGCCAGGATACAGTCCTGGCCGTGCTGGCCGAAAATGGCCGTGTTTCCGGCGTGCGCACCAGCCTGGGGGAAGTCCATCCGGCCGGTGCGGTGCTGCTGACCACCGGGACGTTTCTCTCCGGCCTTATCCATGTGGGGCTGACCCATTTTTCCGGCGGACGGTTGGGCGACCCGGCTTCCGTGGGCCTCTCGGACAGCCTGCGCGAGCACGGCCTGGTTCTGGGCCGCCTGAAGACCGGCACCACGCCAAGGCTTCTGGGCGCTTCTGTGGATTATTCCAAAATGACCATCCAGCCCGGCGACGATCCGCCCGCGCCTTTCAGCTTCCGCTCTAAAGGAGCGGTTCTGCCCCAGGTCCCCTGCTGGCTCACCTACACCAACCAGGCCACCCACGAGGCCATCCGCCAGGGATTCGACCGTTCCCCCATGTTCACCGGGATCATCAAGGGCACGGGAGCGCGCTACTGCCCCTCCATAGAAGATAAAGTGGCCCGCTTCCCGGAAAAAGAACGCCATCAGATTTTTGTGGAGCCCGAAGGTCTGGAAAGCCCCGAGGTCTATCCCAACGGTATTCCCACCAGCCTGCCACTGGAGATTCAGAAGGCTATGCTGGCCACCATACCGGGATTGGAAAACGCCCAGATCGTGCGGCCCGGTTACGCCATCGAATACGATTACGCCAATCCCACCCAACTGCTGCCCACTCTGGAGACCAAGGCGCTGCCGGGCCTGTTTCTGGCCGGGCAGATCAACGGCACCTCAGGCTACGAGGAAGCCGCTGCCCAAGGGCTGTGGGCCGCCCTCAATATTTTCTGCGCCCATGCGGGCAGGCCGCCCTTCCTGCCCCGGCGCGACCAGGCCTACATGGCCGTGCTGGTGGACGACCTGGTGACCAAAGGCACTATCGAGCCCTACCGCATGTTCACCAGCCGGGCCGAGCACCGCCTGCTGCTGCGCGAAGGCAACGCCGACGAACGCTTAACCGCCATGGGCCGGGAACTCGGGTTGGTGGACGATGCCCAGTGGCGGCTCTATCAGGTGAAACAGACAGGCATGGACGAGGTGCTTGAAGGACTGCTCTCCATCCGCATCCGCCCCGACGCGGCCATGCGCGAATTGCTGACCTCGCTTGGCGCAGCCATCCCCGGCAAGGCCGTGGTCCTGGCCGATGTCTTGCGCCAGCCGCAGATGACCATTCAGGATGTTTTCCCCTTGTGGGAAAATCTGGCCGGATTCGCTCCTGATGTGTTGCAGGAGGCGGAAACCCGCATTAAATACGCCGGGTATCTCAAGCGCCAGGATGAACTGTCCGATAGGCTGAAGCGTATGGAAGATGTTTTACTTCAGGGAGAAATCGTCTATGCGGAAGTAGCTGGCCTCTCCAGGGAGGTGCAGGAAAAACTCGAAGCTGTGCGCCCCCTCACCCTGGGGCAAGCTGGAAGGATTTCCGGCGTCACTCCGGCAGCGCTGGCTTGCATGGAAATACACCTGAAGAAGCTGGGACGTCTCTAGTCCGCCTGGAAGTGCTCATGGCCGATGCCAACATACCCTTGCCAGGGTTTACGACCGCTTTCAGCGACATTTTGGACCGGATATTTCGCGAGACCGTCAGCGGCACCGTGAGTTCGGATTCCGTCTTGATTGTGGTCCTGTTCTTCGCCGTGTTCATTGGACTGGTCACCTTGTCCCTGGTGACCACCAAGAAACCCAAAGGCGTCATGCTCGATGTCCCCATCACCTGGATCACCGGCTATAAACGGATACTGGAACTGCTCGACGCCGGAATGGTGCAGCGCAGCAAGGTGCGGATAAGCTTCCACCGCGATGTCGGCCGCGCCCGCTCAACCGACGGCACCATTGTCGAATCCGGCAAGGATGGCATCGTGCTTGAGATGTCCTCGGTTAAGGCCATCAACGAAAAATGGGTTGGCCGGACCCTGGAGTGCGCCTTTCGCCTGAGGTTGCCGGAAAACCCCAAGGTCATGTCCAATTTCACCTTTCTTTCCGAGATCGTCGGCTATGAAGAACAGGATCAGGGCGTGCTTTTTGTCCGGCTTTCGCGCCCACTGCGGCTCGAGCTCAACCAGAACCGCCAGCACCTGCGGGTTGAGCCCCCGGAACGTTTTGTGCGCGGCATTCAGCTCTGGACAGATGATGCGGTCCGGCATGGCGGCAAGGTGCACGATCCCGACACTTGGGGCGTTCCCTTGTTCAAAAGTATGGCCAGCGGCGAACGGCAACTGAAGCTGGAAAATATCTCCGGCGGCGGCATACGCCTGGAGATCACCCCTGCGGCTCTTCGGGCTTCTGAACACCCTTTCGTGTTGAATCAATCGTTTTTCTGCACACTCACCCTGATGGATTTTGACGAATCCACCCTGCATACCCACTATTTTCTGTGCAAACTTGTCAAATGTTATGACGATTGCGAATCCCGGACCGAGCTGTCACTGGGGCTCATCTTCGTTGATGAGGGCCTCCCGCAGCAGCCCCCTCTTGCCGGGCTGGCCTGGAGAGGGGTAAGCAGGGATCTTGGCATCCAGGCCATGGACGATTGGGCCTACGAGCTGCATTTGGAACTGTATCGTAACAAAGGCCTGTCATGAGTATCCGGTTTGCCTTCACACCCTAACCCATGGAGGACGACGTTGGACGAAGGATCGGATGGACCTTTTTGGAACCTTGTGAATAAATTTTTTCGCGGCCGAATTGACGTGCCCCTTGATGAATTGATCCTTGCCGCGCGGGAAGATGGCGAAATTAACGCCGAGGACGCCATGGTGCTCCTCAAAGTGTTGAGCCTGGGCAAGAAACAGGTCGTGGATATCATGGTCCCGCGCTCCGACATCGTGTGCGTCGAGGAATCCGAATCCATTCCTGATATCTGCCGCCTCATCATCAAGCACGGCCATTCCCGCATCCCGGTCTACCGCGAAAACAAGGACCACATTATCGGGGTGCTGCACGCCAAGGACCTCATCAGATACATCATTGATCCTACCTCGGCACCTGCAAGCCTGGAGCCCATTACCCGCACGCCGCTGTTCATTCCCGAGTCCAAGAACCTCAAGGAAATGCTTTCCGAATTTCAACGCGGACGCATCCATATCGCCATCGCCCTGGATGAATACGGCGGCACCTCTGGCCTGGTGACCTTTGAAGACGTGCTTGAAGAAATCGTGGGGGAAATCGAGGACGAGCACGATCCCACCAAACCACCGGAATTCAAGGAGCTCGATAGAGGGGCCATCGCCGTTTCCGGTCGTTTCCCCTTGGAAGAGCTTGAAGAGCGCTTCGGCATCACCCTTGATTCCGAACAAGTGGAGACTCTGGGCGGCTTCCTGAGCGAACTTGCTGGCCGTATCCCCCGCCAGGGCGACGTTTTTGAACACGAAGGATGGCGCTATACAGTGACCGAAGCCGGCAAGCGTCAGGTGCGTTGGATTCTCATTCAACCTTTGGACGGTGCGCCTAAGGACACTGAGTGATGAGGACGCCTCCGGCGGCCAAAGGGGCAATGCCCCTTTGGAATCCCATATATTTACTTTGTGGTTTCCGTCGCACGAGCGGAATGGTTGACCTGACATGAGAAACGTGCACATTTTTTTCAGGAAATGCTTAATCCATCCATTCCAACAAATATCCACACGGAATTATAAGGGATTCCAAAAGGCCATTGGCCCTTTGGCCGCCGGAGGCATTCCTAAAATTTCATCGTGCGAGAGCCTTTCATGAATTTTCTCTCTCATCGGAGCGCTGTCCGTGGGCCCGGCTTGGACGGGGCGGTCGCTCTGGCTGTGCTTGGCGGAGCCGGGGCCTTCTTCGCTTTTGCCAATCCTGTGGCCAGGTTGCCCCTGTTGATCCTGTTGTTTCCGTGGTGCCTGGCCCGTTTGGCTCTGATGGTCCAGTCTCCTAAACGGGCCTTTCGTTTGGGGTGGCTGTGCGGCACGCTGGCCGCTTCGGCAGGGCTGTACTGGATAGCCTTGCCGGTGCATTATTTCGGTTTTCTTCCCTGGATTCTGGCCGTGCCCTGCCCCATAGCCATGGGGTGCGTGCTGGGCCTGTACACGGGTCTGTTCTGCTGGGTTTTGTACATCACCAGAGGGTCTTTTGGTCCAGTGCTCTGGGGCGTTTTCGCCGGACTCTTCTGGTGGGGGCAGGAAGCCGTCAAAGGCCTGCTCTTCACCGGCTTCCCCTGGTTTCCCCTGGCTGAGGCTCTGGTTCCCTGGCCTTGGGCCATACAGAGCGTCTCCGTCATCGGGGCGTATGGCCTTTCCGCCCTGCTGGCCATGTGTGCCGTCTGGCTGGCAGCGGCCGGGCAAGGGTTCAAGGCGCGCCCAGTGGTTGCGGCCCTGGGCCTTTTGGCCATACTGACGGGATACGGGGTGTGGTCATTGAACCGTCCCCTGACGCCGTCTGGTTCCTTCAGCGCCGCCCTCGTACAGGGCAACGTGGACCAGAACGTCAAATGGTCACCGGACATGCAGGATGAGACCATCCACAGGTACACAAGCCTTTCCAGCGACGCTCTTATCCACAAACCCGATATTCTGCTCTGGCCCGAAACGGCCATGCCCTTCTTCTTCCAGGAACCGTCCACCCAGTCGGCCAAGGTGGCTGAATTCGCACGCCGGTCTGGAATACCGCTGGTGACCGGCAGCCCGGGTTTCGAGCGCGGCAAAGACCGGGAAGTGCTGATCTTCAACAGCGCCTTTCTGGTGACCCCCGACGGGGCCGTCAGCCAGTACGACAAACAACACCTGGTTCCCTTTGGCGAATACGCACCCTTTGGCAACGGCATTCCCATCCTGGACACCCTGCTGCAAGGCGTGGGAGCCTTCACTCCGGGCACGCGAACAGAGCCTCTGCGTTGGGGCCGGGTTGCCATGGGTATGCTCATCTGTTATGAATCCATCTTTCCCGAACTGGCGCAAAAGCGCGTTGAAGATGGCGCAAACGTGCTGGTGAACCTGAGTAACGACGCTTGGTTTGGTCGTTCCGCCGCCCCGGTGCAGCAACTGGAACTCGCGGCGCTCCGTGCCGTGGAACAGGGGCGCTGCCTGGTGCGGGCCACCAACACCGGCATCTCTGCCGTGATCGACGCCCAAGGGCGCGTACACAACCCTACGGGGCTGTTCATAAGTGCTGCGCCGGTAGCGGAAAACATCTCGCTGTACAGCGACACCACGCTTTTCCACCATGCCTACGGCTGGCTGGAAGGCCTGGCGGGCCTAGCCGCCCTTGGGCTGCTGGCCTGGGCAGTATCAGTGAAAAATCGCAATACCAAAGTGTGAATCATGGCTATATTACAGCTTCCCGACCTCAAGGCCCAGGCCAAAGACCTCCAGGATAAATTCGACTCCCTTTGGGGGCGACTTTGACCTGCCGGGTAAGGAAAGGCGCCTGGAAGAACTCGAAGCCGAGATGGCCAAGCCCGATGCCTGGCAACATCCCGAACTGATGACCCCCCTTTTGCGGGAAAAGAGCACTCTGGCCGGCAAGGCCGAGCAGTTTCGCGCCCTGCAAAAAACCTGGCAGGATCTGGACGACTGGCTGCTGATGGCCCAGGACGACGGCGGCCCCGAGGTGCTTCAGGCCCTTGACGATCAGCTTACTCTCCTGGCGGAAAACATCCAGAGCGCGGAACTGGCCACCCTGCTGGCCGGGCCTGAAGACAGTTCCGGGGCCATCCTTGAGATTCACCCCGGCGCCGGCGGCACCGAAGCCCAGGATTGGGCCGAAATGCTTTTGCGCATGTACCGCCGTTGGTGTGAACGCCATTCCTTCACTGTCGATTTCCTCGATTTTCTGCCCGGCGACGAGGCCGGTGTGAAAAGTGTTACCCTGCAGATCAACGGTCCTTATGCCTATGGCTTTCTGAAGGCCGAAAAAGGCATCCATCGACTGATCCGCATTTCGCCTTTTGATTCTTCAGGCCGCCGCCATACTTCTTTCGCCTCAGTGGATGTCTATCCCGACGTTGGAGCCGACATCCAGATAGACATCAATGAAGACGACGTGCGCGTGGACGTTTTCCGGGCCAGCGGCCCCGGCGGGCAGCATGTCAACAAGACCAGCTCCGCCATCCGGCTTACCCACGGGCCTTCCGGCATCGTGGTGCAGTGCCAGAACGAAAAATCCCAGCATCGCAATAAGGAATCGGCCTACAAGGTGCTCAAGGCCAGGCTCTACGACCTGGAACTCCAGAAGCAGCAGGCCGTGCGCCAGGCCGAATACCAATCCAAGGATGCCATCGGTTTCGGCAGCCAGATACGCACCTACACCATGCAGCCCTACCGTCTGGTGAAAGACCACCGGACCAACTGCGAAAAAGGCGATGTTGACGCCGTAATGGACGGCGCCATAGACAGCTTTATTCGCGAATACCTGCTGCACTTCCATGTCGGAAAATAATCCCTCCCAGGACAGTCTGACTGTAGACCGACAGGTGCTCCTTGAGGAGTTCCTCCGCCTGCGCGACGCCTTGCACAACCTCAGACAGGGTTCCGAGCGCTCCAGTGAAACGGGTCTCATCCTGGCCAAATTCTGCGCTGGAATCACCCTCGAAGAGTGGAATTCCCTGGCCCACGAGGGCGGTTTTCCACAATGGTTGGCCCTGCCCGCCAGCGGGACCGCCCTCCCTCATCTGCTCAATATCCAGCATACGCTTGAAGAATTGAGCCACCAGAGCCAACACGACCCCATGACCGGGTTGTCCAATCGCAGGACCTTCGAGCGTACCCTCAAGCTTGAACTGGAACGCGCCCAGCGATCCAACACCAGCCTGTCCCTGGCCATTCTCGACCTGGACGACTTCAAGGCGGTCAACGACACTCGCGGCCATCTCTGCGGCGACCACGTACTGGTGGCCCTGGCCGGAATAATGCTCTCCAACAAGCGGAGCTACGATACGGCCTCTCGCATCGGCGGCGAGGAGTTCGCCCTTATCCTGCCCGGCTCCGGGTTGATGCAGGCGCAGTCCACCCTGGAGAGGCTTCTTGAGGACGTACGCGAGCACCGGGTCAACTGCGAGGGCGTTGACGAGTCCGTTTCCATAACCGTATCGGTAGGGCTGGCCTGCACCAAGGGGCGCATCCCCCTCTCTCCGCAACGTTTTCTGGACATGGCCGACAAGGCCCTCTACGAGGCCAAGGCCGCCGGAAAAAACCGCATCGTCATGGCACCCATCCCCGACCTTCTGGAAACTTCCATGGCGACCTTGGTGCGTTCTCAGGAAAAACAATTTTTGTTTGCGGGGCCAGACACATGAGCAACGACCCAGTCAACCCCAGGCCCACTCTGAGCCTGTCCATCCTTTCCGGCAAAGGCGGCGTGGGCAAGACCAATCTGGCCCTCAATCTGGCCTATGCCCTCTTTCGCGCCAAGCACAAAATGCTCATCATGGATTTCGATGTAGGCTTGGCCAACATTGATGTGCTCATGGGCCTTTCGCCTGAAAAAAACCTTCAGGACTTGCTCCAGCCCGGAGTGATGCCAGCTGATGTGGTGGTGGCAGTTGAGCCTGGCGGGTTCGATTTTCTGCCGGCCGCAAGCGGTGTGCCGGAACTGTTGGAACTCGACGACGACAACCGCGAGACGGTTTTTCAAAAGCTCAACACCGTGCTTGGAGAATACGACTACCTGTTCTTCGACCTGGGCGCTGGCATCGGCCATACCGTGCTGTCGCTGGCCGCCATTACCCGCATGCGGCTACTTATCGTCACACCGGAACCCACCTCCCTCACAGACGGCTACGCGGTGATTAAGGTACTCAAGAACCAGTTCGGCGTCAGTGACTTCCTGGTGGTGGTCAACCAGACCAGCAGCGTCAAGGAAGCCCAGCTCACCTTTGATCGCCTGCACGGCGCTTGCAAACGTTTTTTGGATATCGATCTGGTTTATCTGGGAGCCGTGCATACCGATTCCTGCGTGCCCGACGCCGTGCGCCGCCAGGTGCCATTGATCAAATTCGCACCCCAGTGCCGCGCCTCCCAGGATATCCTCAGCCTGGCCATTAAAGTCGGTCGCTACAGGGCTGAACAAAAAAATCAGCTCCAAAACGCAACAATTTTGAAAAAAATTTCACCAGCGTAACTTGACGTCGCTCCCGGTATACGCAATACATTTAAATCAAAGGAAACTTCTTGCCGGTGAACTCAGGCGGTATAGACGTTATCCTTTACCGCAGATTCCATGGAGACCGTCATGAACAAAAGTGAGCTTGTCAAATCTCTTGCTGAAAGCCGGGATATTCACACGGATGACGCATCCGCAGTGGTGAATTCGTTCATTGACGCCATCAAAACCGCACTGGTGGATGGCGACCGCGTGGAAATACGCGGGTTTGGCAGCTTCAAGGTGAAAGATTACAAGGGCTATACCGGACGCAATCCCAAATCCGGTGATGTGGTCACTGTGGCCCCCAAACGCTTGCCCTTCTTTCGTCCAGGCAAGGAACTCAAGGATTACTTGAATAAATAGGATTTGATTGCCATGAGAATGTTACTAAGGGCGGCTTTCGCCCTGACGGCACTTTTGTGCCTGAGTACATCGGCCTTGGCCGAACCGTTGGTGAGTATCGTTTTTTCCGGCAACACCTGGGGCTACTTCAAGCCCTGCCCCACCTGAGGGAATAAAACCATTGGTGGGCTGGCCCGGCGGGCCGGCGCGTTTGGAAAAATTCGGCAGAATGCAGCTGTTGGCGATCGTACGGTGTTTATTGCCGGGGCCTATGAGTTTGTTTCCGATAATGGCGAACAACCCAATGCCAAGGCTTGGGTTCCGCTCGTCCGGGCATTTGAGCGGCTGCGGTATTCCGCTGGCAGCCTTTCCCCGGATGAAGCCAAGGCCATGGCGGAACACGGCGTACAGCCTCCGGCAAATTGGCTGACGCTTTCTGACAGAGATGTGCAGACCACTCTCTTGGAGACGCCTCAGGGCAAGCTCGGCGTGGTGTTTTTCCCCATGTTGAAAAACCCCAAAGCTCAGCCCGGGGATGACACGCTCCAAAAGATCGACAGAGAAGTGGCCAAGCTGCGCTCCACGGTTTCTTTGGTTGTCGGCGTCAGCCCCTGGGGCCAGGAAAGTGAGACCTATTATCTGGAAAAGGCCAAAACCCCTCCTGATGTCTTGCTGGGCAGTGGGCCGGGCGTAGGGTTCATGGCTAGGCCGGAGGTGAACGGCAGGGTGTTGTGGATGCACACCTACAACAAGGGCAAGGCCATCTATTCTCTTGATGTGCTGCAATGGCCCACGGCCAAGGGTTTCAAATGGGAGATGGGCACCAGCTTCACCACCCAGGCCCTCATCCTGGATACCAGCTATCCGGCTGATCCAGAGATGGACGCCGTGTTTACCGGCATCCCCGATTTGACCGACACGCACGAAAACAAATAAACGGTTGTCTGCGGCCGCTGTTTTCTCCTTTTCAAACTGATCGACCTTGGAGACCTTATGCTGTTTTCCGGCGCATTAACCGCTCTGGTTACCCCATTCAAGAACGGCGCTGTTGACGAAGAGGCCTACCGCGCCCATATTGAATGGCAGATCGAGCAAGGCATCAATGGCGTGGTTCCCTGCGGCACCACGGGTGAATCGGCCACACTTTCGCATCAGGAACATGTGGAAGTTATCAAAATCTGCGTCGATCAGGTCAAAGGCAGAATTCCAGTGCTGGCCGGGGCCGGTTCCAACAACACCTCCGAGGCCATCACCCTGACCCGCATGGCCAAGGATGCCAAGGCCGACGGAGCGCTGCTCATCACGCCCTACTACAACAAGCCTACCCAGGCCGGGCTTCTGGCGCATTTTTCGGCCATCGCCCGGGAAGTGTCCATGCCCTTCGTGGTCTATAATGTGCCCGGGCGCACTTCGGTGAACATGCTGCCCGCTACTGTGGCGGCTCTGAAGTCGCAAGTCTCCGATGTCGTGGGCATTAAGGAGGCCACTGGCAACCTTGCCCAGGTCTCCGACATCATTGAACTGTGCGGCCCGAAATTCACGGTTCTTTCCGGTGACGACTTCACCGTCCTGGCCACTCTGGCCATCGGCGGACATGGAGTGATCTCCGTGGTCTCCAACGTGGTGCCGGGCCTGATGCGCAAGATGTGCAAGGCCTTCCGCAAGGGCGACCTGAAAAAGGCCCAGCGGCTGCACTACAAACTGGCCCCACTCAACCGGGCCATGTTCTTTGAGACCAACCCCATACCGGCCAAGACTGCCCTAGGCCTGATGGGGCGGTTCACGCCGGAACTGCGCCTGCCGCTCACCCCAATGGGACAGGAAGCTGAGTCCAAAATGGTTGGAGTTCTGAAGGCATCTGGAGTTTTATAGCTTCGCGCCGCACCAGCTGGCGGTCTCAATTTTGGAAGCTCGGCCCATTAACGCAAGGCGATGGTCATGTTTTCCATTCTTCTGTTAGCTGGTGCGGCGTTCCTCGCGGGCATCATGAACGCGGTGGCGGGCGGCGGCTCGTTTCTCACCTTTCCAGCCCTGGTTTTTACCGGGGTTCCTTCGTTGATCGCTAACGCGTCGAGCACCGTGGCCCTGTTTCCCGGAAGTTTTGCCAGCGCCTGGGCATACCGTAAGGATTTCGAGACATTCGGCACCATCCCCTTCAAAGCGTCCCTCGCAGTGAGTCTCGCCGGAGGCGTCGCAGGGGCACTTTTACTGCTCAACACCTCGCAGCACGCCTTCGATATTATCATCCCTTGGCTCCTGGCCCTGGCCACCCTGCTCTTCGCCTTCGGCCCCAAACTTGCCCCGTTGCTTGCCAGCAAATTCCAAATCGGCGTCAAGTCCGCGTTGTGCGCCCAATTTGTCGTGGCCATCTACGGCGGCTATTTTGGCGGAGCCGTAGGATTGATTATGTTGGCGCTGTTCAGCCTGCTGGGGCTTACCAACATCCGCGCCATGAACGCCCTGAAGACGTTGCTGGGCGGGTCTATGAACGCCATGGCCGTGATATGCTTCGTGGTGGCGGGCAAGGTATGGTGGCCCCAGACCGCAGTGATGCTGGTGGGGGCCGTGGCTGGCGGCTATTTCGGTGCGCGCGTCGCCAGAAATTTGAATCCCAAGCTCGTGCGCGGAGTCATCGTGGCCACCGGCGTTCTTATGACCGTCGTATTTTTCCGCCGCATCTGACCGGGCCGGTTTCGGGGCGAGTGTTCTGGACAAAACCGGCTGGCCAGACTGCTCACGCCGCCTTGTTCGAACATTCTTTCTGCGCCTCCAATTCCCTCCGGCAAAGGAATCTGCCATGCCTTCATACCGTCCCCTTGTCCGAATCCCGTTGGCTTTACTGCTTCTGGCCGTCCTGTGCTGCCCTTGGGCAACGGTTTATGCCCAATCCGGTAGCCCGCCGCCGAACTGTTACCCTATCCCGGAGAAGGGTTACCGAGTAGAACCGCTAAATGCCACATTCCCTCGAAATTTGGTCCTCAATTCTGGCTTGCTTGCAAGCAATCGTTCCGAAATATGCGACTTTACGAATATAAACGATGGTCTTGGGTTAAGTATCAGCTACTTTTTTGAAGAGGCGTTGTGCTCAGTGTATGTACGCGAAAATACTAAGGTGCTTGATGCTCAAGACACACAACGTGCCATGAACAATGAAATTTCTGGCGTCATTGGCGACATGAAAGAAATTGTGTCCAGGGGAATGTATTCCGAGATTGCACCTGACGATCAAACGAGCACGCTTAAAATTCATGGCCATGACTTTGTCGTTCAAGGTGTTCTTGTCTCCAGGCCAGATCACACACAATCGAAATCATATATTGTAGTTGGAGTTATCAGAAAGAGCATCGTTAAACTGCGTATTACAATGCGATCTGATTTTAACAACATTTCCGATGATTTTCTCTCAGCATTTACTTCGTCTTTGGGAAAAATTCTTCCCCGCTGACCGATACCACGCGATATCCGCCAGATAAAACAAAAAGCCCGGAGCGGTTTCCCGCTCCGGGCTGTAATCATCTTGCTGGAATCCGGTGCGACTAGGCGCCGAAAACCTTTTCAAACTTGGGAACCACGTCTTTCTTGCGGCTCATCACGCCGGGCAGCCACACGGAGGTTCCGGCGGGCTTGACGCCGAAGGCCTTCTCGACAACCGAGCTGTCGTCGGTGACGATGAGCATCTCGGTGCCTTCCTTCATGATGTCGGTGAGCAGCAGGAACACGGAGTGCAAGCCCTTCTCGGTCTTCACCTTGGCGATGTCGGCCTGCAGTTCGGCTTTGTACTTGTCCAGAATGGCCAGATCGACCACTTCCAGCTGGCCAATGCCAACGGAGGTGCCGGACATGTTAAAATCTTTGTAGTCGCGGAAGACCAGGTCGCGGATGGGGGTGCCATCAACGGCGGACTTCACCTTGAACATTTCCATGCCCACGGACATCATGTCGGCCACACCGGCGATCTTGGCCAGCTTGTCGCAGGCTTTCTTGTCGGCATCGGTGCAGGTGGGGGACTTGTACATCACGGTGTCGGACAGAATGGCGCACAGCATCACGCCGGCGATGTTCTTGGGGATCTCGATGCCGTAGAAGTCGTACATCGCGGTGATCACGGTGCAGGTGCAGCCAGCGGGCCATACCCACATTTCCAGGGGGCCGGAGGTGGTCACGTCGCCCAGCTTGTGGTGGTCGACAATGGCGATCACTTCGCCCTTGCCCAGGTTCTCGACGCTCTGAGCCAGGTCAGAGTGGTCAACGAGGATGATCTGCTTGCCGGAGGCGTCGGAGATCATTTCGGGGGCCTTCATGCCGAACTTGCTAAGCACGAAGTCGGTCTCGGGGGTGGTCTTGCCCTGGGTGGCGGCAACGGCTGCGATGCCGCGCTTGGTCATCAGGTCGGCGACGGCAATGGCCGAGGCGATGGAATCGGTATCCGGGTTTTTGTGTCCAACTACGAACGCTGCCATGTAGTATCCCTCCTCAAGTGTAGTACGAAATGAATTTGGGACAAATATCACAAAGCCCTGCGGTTGCCAAGCAAAGTTGCACAGGTTTGAGGCGCGGGCTTACAGGAACATCCGGGTGGCCACAGCCAGGGCCACGCCTCCCAGCAGCAGAGCGTAGGCTGGCCTGTGGCGCAGGGAGAGCACCGCTCCGATGCTGCCAACAACCCAAATATGGGGCCACTCCAAGGGAATGGGCTTCAGAAACGGCGACAGGCGTGGCAACAGAAGGTACAAAAAGACCATCATGGCGGCCATGGCCAAACCGAAAGCCACGAAATTCACCGGGACCATGATGAGGATGGAGCGCCTGATGAGCGCCATGGGTGAAAGTGATCCTTTAGGTTTTTTTGCCCATTGCAGCAGCCTGGTATAGGCGTCATTTTCGTATTGGCGATGATACGCTTCGATGCGGGAGAAGGCGCGGCCCAAAGGAAGCGCCGCCAACAGGGCCACGGCAACCACCGAGGGTTGCGTGACGCCCAGGGAGTGCACCGCGCCCAGGCTGACCATTGTGGGAGCAAGGGCGTTAGGGGGGATCGATGTTCCGGCCGGAAAGATATCGAGCCATAACAGCTCAAAAAACAGGCTGACTCCGAGGCTCAAAGTGAAATCGCCGGTCAGAATGCCCCAGAAAAATCCGATGGCCAATGGCCGGTCAAGCAGCGGAAGGTTAATCAGGAAGCGGAAACAGGAAAACAGCGCAAAAAAAAAGCGTTGGCCAGAATGGAGGGTATGACGGCCGCCGTGATTTCCATGTCGTATGATGCCTCAAATTTTCAGGGATGAAAAGCCGAAACACACGGGATCAGCGGTCTACCGGGTCGCTGGGAATACAGCGGTAATCCAGGCTGATACCTTGCTTCGTGAGCGTCTCCAGACAGTGCTCGTCGTCTTTGGAGAGAGCGATATGCTGGCAGATCTGTTTTTTGCCTGGCCCGTAGTGCATGTTGCCAAGGTTGAGGCGAGTAAACAGCAGGCCGCAGTGGTAGGCCCGGCAGGCGTCGGCGCATCCAGCCAGCAACACCAGGGCGTTGGCACCCAGCAGATGCTTGCTCTTCAGGTACTCCGCAGCCTTCTCAACACACAGAAAGGCTATGGTCACGCCCATGGGAATGGCGATGCTCATTATCTGCTGGCGCAGATCGTCGGCGGCAAGTTCGTCGTTGGCCACGACGATGGTGTTCGCGCCGGTGAAGGGCAACCAGGCTTCGATAATCTGGCCGTGCACCAAGCGGTTGTCGATGCGTACCCAGAACACGGCGCCCTACTCCCCGGCTACCTTTTTGCGCAGTACTTCCCCGGCCACAACAATGCCCTGGACTCCGGCGGTCTTGGCCTCGCCGGCAAGCTGTTCCAGCGGCTTGGTGCGGCTGGAGAGAATTTTGATGAGCATGGGCAGGTTCACCCCCGTGACCACCTCCAGGCGATGGGAGCCCAGCAGCGACAGGGAAATGTTGGTGGGAGTACCCCCGAACATGTCGGTGAGGATCATGACGCCGCCGCCCTTATCCGTGGCCTTGACGGCCTTGGTGAGGGTTTCAAGCGTTTGGCTCACTTCATAGGTGACGTCCACACTTACGGACTGGCAGTTTTCCTGAACGCCGATGATGAATTCGGCGGCCTGAAGAAGCTTGGCCCCATAGTCGGTGTGCGTGACTATGACCACCCCGACGGGAGGAGAAACGGTGTTCGTATCGTTCATCTTTGAAATGTCAGCCTTTTTCTATGTGACGATGTTCCAAAGAAACAGTGTAGCCTGCCTGGCTCAAACTGTCAAAAATGCGCTCTGCAGTGGCCACGGAGCGATGCCTGCCACCGGTGCATCCCAGGGCGATGGTCAGGCGGAACCGGCCCTCCTGAGCGTAAAGGGGTACGAGATAGAGCAGGAATTCCGTAAGCTTGGGCAGAAACGACAGGCCTGGTTCCAGGCTAAAAATATACTCGACAATGGAAGGGTCTTTGCCGGAAAGTGGTTTCAACTCTTCGACGAAAAAAGGATTAGGCAAAAAACGCAGGTCAAAAAGCAGGTCGGATTCCGTGGGAAGGCCATACTTGAACCCGAAGCTCATGATGTGCACCTTCATGGAGGGACCTTGGCCTTCCATGAACTGCCATTTATCCTGGAGCTTGCGCCGCAGATCATGAATGGAGAAATCCGTGGTGTCCATGATCATGTCGGCAGCTTCGCGCAAAGGGACCATGCGGCGGCGTTCTTCATCAATGGCCTCGCCCAGCCCATACCCCTCGGATTCCAGGGGATGCGGCCTGCGAGTGGTGGCGTAACGGCGCATGATCTCCTGGGTTGAGGCCTCGATGAAAATGATCTGCGGCTGGCTTCGCACCGTCTGCATGCCCTCAAGGGCCTGACGCCAGCCGGATTCGAAATCCACCTGCCGCATGTCCATTCCCAGAGCCAGACCGCGGTAACGGTTGGCCCCCTGCCCTTCGAAGAGGTTGGACAGTTTCGGCATAAGGCTGGCTGGCAGGCCGTCCACACAAAAATAGCCAAGATCCTCAAAGACGTTCAAGGCCGTGGATTTTCCCGAACCCGAAAGCCCAGAGATCACCACTGCCGGCAAGTGCGTTTTGGCAGCGCCCATGGCATGTCCTCCCCAAAAAGCGTCCCCGCCTTGCGGGTTTGCAAGGCGGGGACGTTCAGTAGCACATCAATGTTAAGTTCAGGTTGCGCACCAGCCACATCTAAGCATGGCTGTACAAGATGTTCCAGAGACTTTCCTTGTCCGGGGCTTCAAGAAAAGAACGGCGGAACCCCTCGTCAGAGAGCAGCCTGGATATGTGGGCCAGAATGCGCAGATGCTTGCCAGCCACATGTTCCGGCGCAAGTACCAGAAAGAAGATGCGGCAAGGCTTGTGATCCAGGGCGTCGAAATCCACGCCCTTGCGACTGCGTCCGGCCACCACGACTATCTCTTGCAAATCGCTCAACTTTCCGTGGGGAATGGCCAGGGCGTCGCCGATGCCGGTGCTTCCCAGATCCTCGCGGTCCAGCAGAACTCGCTGGATTTTTTCCAGGCTGAGTTCCGGCCATACCGCACCCAGGGGCGATACAAGCTCGGCCAGCACATCCGGTTTGGACGTGGAGGCGAGATCCTCAAGGACAAACTCCTTGCGGAGGTAATCCGTCAGGCGCATCAGACACCAACTCCAGGATCAATGAGGCCGTAATCGCCGTTCTTGAGCTTGTAGATGACGTTCACGCGTTCGGTGTCGGAGTTCAGGAACACCAGGAATTCATAATCCATGGTCTTCAACTGCTCGGCGGCTTCTTCCACGCCCATGGGTTTGGGGGAGTACTTGTCGGCTGCCACGATGGAATGCACTTTGCCATCGGGCGTATCGGTGAAGGACACCACTTCCATGCTCACCGGTGAGGGCACCTGCTTGCGGCGGTCCTTCATCTTTTCGCGGATCTTGCGAATCTGAGCTTCCAACTTGTCGGTGATCAGATCCACAGTGGAATACATGTCATCGGAACGTTCATGGGCGGAGATGTGCAGGAAGTCGGCGTTGATGATCACATCGATAATCTGGCGGGTTTTTTCCACCATCAATGTGACGATAACTTCAGCTTCATCAGCATTGCTCATGTATTTGGACAGCTTCTCAAAACGCTTCAGTGCGTATTCGCGAAGACCGGGGGACGGCTCGAAATTCTTAAAATGAAATGCGGTGTTCATTTTTTCCTCCAGAAGTAAACGCTTTTTGGCGCGTCGGGATTACAAAACGTCCTTTCGTTTGGACGAAGACTCAATACCCATGGCCATGCGGTATTTGGCCACAGTCCTCCGCGCGATGTTTACCTGTAGCTTCTCTTTGAGAATATCTGCAATCTGTTCATCGCTAATGGGTTTCTTGAGGTTTTCGCCGCTGATAAGCTGCTTAATGCAGGCCTTTACCGACTCCGACCCCACGCTGGAACCGTCATCGAGTTCCAGTGAAGAGTTGAAGAAAAATTTCAGTTCGTAAATACCATGGGGAGTGGCCACATACTTGCTGGTGGTTATGCGGCTTACGGTGGATTCGTGCATGCCGATGTCGTCAGCAACATCCTTAAGAATCAGCGGTTTGAGTTTGCTCACCCCATGTTCGAAGAACTCCCGCTGAAACTTCACAATGCTCTCAAGCACCTTGAAGAGCGTACGCTGGCGCTGGTACAGGCTTTTCATCAGCCACTGGGCAGAGCGCATTTTGTCCTGCAGGTATTCTTTGTCCTTGCTCTGGCTGCCCCGGCTCATGTCTTCCATATAGTAGGGAGACAGTTGCAGCTTGGGCAGTCCGTCGTCGTTGAGCACGATGATGAAATCCTCGCCGTACTTGTACACGAAAGCGTCCGGGCTGACGAAGACCGGGTCGGACGAGCTGAAGCTCGAGCCGGGCATGGGGTCCAGGGATTGGATGGTGTCCAAATAGGCCCGGATTTCCTCCATGGTGATCTTGAATTTTTTGGCCAGGGGCTTGTAGCGCTTCTTCTCCAGGTCTTCCAGGTGCTCACGCACGATTTCGAAGAGCACGGGATCGGTATAACCGTAAAATTCCAGCTGGATCAGCAGGCATTCCTGGGGAGTGCGCGCGGCCACGCCCACGGGGTCGAAGCGTTGCAGCACCAGGAGTACTTTTTCCACATCTTCAATGGTGGAGGCGCTGTCCTGGGCGATTTCATCAAGGGTCGCATGAAGATAGCCCTGTGAACTCAGATTGCCGACAATGGTGTCGGCGATGCGCCGTTCAGCCGGAGTGAAAGGCGAAAGATTGATCTGCCAGGAAAGGTGGCCATCAAGGGAAGGCTTGGAGGACAGCCTGGCTTCGAAGGAAGCGCCCTCCTCCGGGGCTTCGAACTCGCGTACCGTAGCCTGTCGGCTGGTGGAGGCGAAATCGCCGATGTAATCGTCCCATTCGGCGGTCTTGAGCAGCTCGCGCTCCATGGCTCCTTCTGACGTGGAGTTGTCCGGGGCGTGGTCGCCCTCAGCCATGACCGATTCAGGGCGCTCAATGTCGGGCAGTGTTTCTTCGAGCAGCGGATTTTCAAGCATCTCCTGCTGCACGGTCTCGAGCAGCTCCAACCGGGACAGTTGCAGCAGTTTGATGGCCTGCTGCAGCTGCGGGGTCATGACCAGCTGCTGGGAGAGTTTGAGTTGCTGCCTGAGTTCCAAAGCCATTGCGCGGTTCGTTCCTTAGCCTTCAAGTGGCGATTTTGCTGTATAAATCAAAGGGTGGGCACGCTAGCAAAAAAAATGCCTAAGAGTGAACCCAAACAGAAGTATTATGCATGAAGAGCGGGCCAGATGCAAGAATAATTCCCCTGCTTAGGGGTTTCGCAGAAGAGAGCACGCACTGTTCGGCAGCAGCACGGAAGGCCTATTCAAGGGGGTCGAGGGGTGATTTTTCACTCAATCGCGCCAGGTTTTCACCAGTTGCCCAAGCTTGCCCTGGGCCAGCAGCAGAAACCGAATGGCCTCGCGCACAGCGCCGCAGCCGCCGGGTTGGCGGGACATCCAGGCGGCCAGGCGCAGGATTTCCGGCTGGGCTCCGGGCACGGTCATGGGCAGGCCCACTTTGGCCAGAATGGGGCCATCAAGCCAGTCATCGCCCATGTAGGCGGTCTGGGCGAAGCTCAGACCTTTTTCTGTCAGGATTCTTTCCAACACGGGCATTTTTTTCAGATACCCACCGTGGAATTCGCGCACGCCCAGTTGACGCAGCCGCTCCTCGGCCTGGGCGTTGCCCAGGCCGCTGATGACGGCCACGTCGATCCCGGCGGATTGGGCCAGCTTGATGCCCATGCCGTCCTGGATGCCGAAGCGTTTGTAGTCCTGCCCCTGGCTGCCGACATAGACGGTGTTGCCCGTGAGCACGCCGTCTACGTCGAGCACCAGGAGCCTGACCGGTCTGGCCCGGCGCAGAGCGCGGGCGGTGATGCCGGGCTTGAGCCCTAGCCTCACTTTTTAGCGCCGCGCGCGGTCTTGGAGGCCTTGACGAACTCCCTGAACAGCGGATGCGGCCGCATGGGACGGGAGTTGAATTCGGGATGGAACTGGCAGCCCAGGAACCAGGGATGTTCCGGCAACTCCACGATCTCCACCAGGGATTCGTCCGGGGACAGGCCGGAGAACACCATGCCCTGCTCCGCCATGGGTTTGAAGTAGGCTTTGTTGAATTCGTAGCGGTGGCGATGGCGCTCTTCGATCTGAGGCACCTTGTACGCCTCAAAGGCCTTGGTGTCGGGACGGATGACGCAGGGGTATGCTCCCAGGCGCATGGTGCCGCCCTTGTCGGAATCCGTGTCGCGGCGTTCCACTTTCTTGGTGCGGAAGTCGAACCATTCGCGCATCAGGTAGATCACCGGATCGGGCGTGAGGCGGTTGAACTCTTCGGAGTTGGCTTCGGCCATGCCCAGCACGTTGCGGGCGAACTCGATGGTGGCCAGCTGCATGCCCAGGCAGATGCCGAAGAAGGGCACGTTGTTCTCGCGGGCATAGCGGATGGCTGCCATCTTGCCTTCCACGCCGCGCGACCCGAAGCCGCCGGGCACAAGGATGCCGTCCAGGTCCTTCAACTGCCCGGCCACATTTGCCGCAGTGACTTCCTCGGAATTGACGTACACGAATTTCACGGAAACGTCGTTGGCCACGCCACCGTGTACCAGGGCCTCGTGCAGGCTCTTGTAGGCTTCCTTGTGGTCCACATACTTGCCCACGATGCCAATGGAGACTTCACCCTGGGGGTTGGTCAGACGGTGTGTCAGATGGGTCCAGGCGTCGAGTTCGGCGTTCTTGGCCGGCAGGCGCAGCAGGATGGCGATTTTCTGGTCCACGCCCTCGCCGTAGAGTTTGAGCGGCACCTCGTAAATATTCTTCACGTCCACGGCGCAGAAGACGGCGTCGGCGTCCACGTTGCAGAACTGGGCGATTTTGGCCTTGATGGAGGTATCCAGGTCTATTTCGGCCCGGGCGATGATAATGTCGGGCTGGATGCCGATGGAACGCAGCTCCTTGACGCTGTGCTGGGTGGGCTTGGTCTTCAGCTCGCCCGCCACCCGGATATAGGGCACCAGGGTGAGGTGGATGTAGAGCACGTTGTCTTTGCCCAGGTCGGAGCGCAACTGGCGGATGGCCTCCAGGAAGGGCTGGCCTTCGATGTCGCCCACAGTGCCGCCGATTTCGATGATGGCCACGTCCTCATCCTTGGCCACGCCCAGGATGCAGCGCTTGATCTCGTCGGTGATGTGCGGAATCACCTGGACGGTGCCGCCCAGATAGTCGCCCCGGCGTTCCTTCTGGATGACAGTGTGGTAGATGCGCCCGGAGGTGAAGTTGTTGTTCTGGCTCATGGGTACGCCCAGGTAGCGCTCGTAGTGGCCCAGATCCAGGTCGGTCTCCGCTCCGTCGTCGGTGACGTAGACCTCGCCGTGTTGGAACGGGTTCATGGTGCCGGGGTCGACATTGATGTAGGGGTCGAGCTTCTGAATGGTGACCTTGAGGCCCCGAGCCTGAAGAAGCGCACCGATGGAAGCCGCGCATAGGCCCTTGCCCAGCGAGGACAACACGCCTCCGGTGACGAAGATAAATTTGGTCTTCATGAAAAAAGCCTCCTTGCGGCTCGTAAAAGCATATGGGGGAATACCCCTGTCAGGTTGACGCAACATGCAGGGGCACGTAAGTGACCAAGGACTGTCTAAACGACCGGCTCACTTTTTTCAAGAAACCCTGGAGACCCTCAAATGGCCCGCGTGAGAACCCTGGTCATCACCGGATACGGCACCAACTGCGAGGCGGAGTCCGCCCACGCAGCCAAGCTGGCCGGATCTGATGAAACCGACATCGTCTATTTTTCGGATATCACAGCCGGACGAGTACGCCTGCCCGGTTACAATTTTCTCATTTTTCCCGGAGGATTTCTGGACGGCGACGATCTCGGCGCCGGACAAGCCGGAGCCATCCGCTGGAAATACGCCACCAGCGCCGCTGGCGAGAAGCTGATATCCCAACTGCAAACCTTTTTCGACGACGGCGGCTTGATTCTGGGCATTTGCAACGGCTTCCAGCTGCTGGTGAAACTCGGGCTGCTGCCGGGCCTGCACGGCCGCTACTTCGAGCGCCAAGTCACCCTTTCCAACAACGATTCCGGCCGCTTTGAAGACCGCTGGGTGCGCGTGCGCGTTAACCCCATGAGTCCCTGCGTGTTCACCAAGGGCCTGGACGCTCTGGATCTTCCGGTACGTCATGGCGAAGGGAAAATCATCCCCCAGGATGAAAAAACCCTTTCCGAGATTCTGACGAACAACCAGATCGCCCTGCAATACGCCGATCCGGCCACCAACAGCCCCACCATGGAGTATCCTGAGAATCCCAACGGATCTCCCTTTGCCATCGCCGGGCTTACCGATCCCTCCGGGCGTATTCTCGGCCTCATGCCCCATCCAGAGGCTTTCAACCATCCCACCAACCACCCCGGTTGGACGCGCGGCGAAACGCCAAAGCTTGGCATCTCCATCCTGGAAAACGGGATAGCCTACCTCAAAGGGACGCAATAGGCCGCGTGGCCTGGCGTCCGGCTCCAATTCTCGATATTCATCGCCCGCCGCCGGGATTCACCTCCTGGCGGCTGGTGATGACGCGCGCCCTCAAACAGGCCTGGCAGGCCGGACGCCAGGGCGAAGCCCCTGTGGGCGCAGTAGTTATCGATTTGGCCACCGGAAGCGTTCTGGCAGAAGCCTGCAACGCCTCCATCGCCTTGAGCGACCCCACAGCACACGCCGAAATACTGGCCCTGCGCCGGGCCGGACAAGCGCTTGGCAACTATCGCCTGAGCAACACCATCCTGGCCGTCACCCTGGAGCCCTGCCTGATGTGCCTGGGTGCCATGGTGCATGCCCGCATAGGCGGGCTGGTCTTCGGCGCGCGCGACGCCAAGGCCGGCGCGGTGGTCTCCACCATGGACGGCCTCGCCCTGCCCTTTCTCAACCACCGCATTGAGGTGATGGAAGGCGTGCTGGCGGATGAATGCGGTCGGACGCTTTCAAGATTCTTCGCCTCGCGGCGCAAGGGGAAAGGGTAGCGGGTTTCGCCGTTAGCGTACGAATAGTTTCATTCCGTGACAGCCCCTTAGAGGGCTTCCCGCGCGATCACCTCTGCCGCCCAGGCGTTGAGGCTTTTCCCCATTGCGGCAGCGGTCATGGCCGCACGAGCGTGAATTTCGGGCTGAACGCGAATCATAAGTTTGCCGGAATACGGTTTTTTGGGTGGTATCCCATGTTCTTCGCATCCAGCGAGGTAGTCATCGACTGCTTCGTGAAATGTTCGCCGGATTTCCTCCACGGAGTCGCCATGGAACCCCACAATATCGCTGATTCCGGCAATATGGCCCACAAAACAGCCATCTTCATCACTGTACTCAAATGCGGGCCGCATAGCCCTTATACGTCATGGGAGTCATAATCCCTCCTTGCCGGAGTTCACCCCGATCTATTCCAAAAATCCCCTGGCGTCGCGCACTTGGTAAAGCTTGGCCTCTTTGCCAGGGTGGGGACGAAGGGCGTTCAGCACGTTCTTGCCCTTAGATATCCGAACCCGAGACCCCGCTCCTTCCGTTATGCGGCATCCGCAAGCTGCGAGAAGCGCCTCGACTTTGGCCCATTCCAGATTCTTCGGAGCAGGATTGGAGGAGATGGCGGCCAGGGTCTTCTTGTGCGCGCTGCTCATGCGCATATGATAGCATTATTTGCAGTCAATTCAAGCACGAGCGGAGGAACGGCTTCCGAGCGTGGTTCCGCCGGACCGCAAGACGATGTGCAGCAGGACGCTTCCACCCATTGCGGGGGTCCGGGGGTGGGCTTCCACCCCCGGCGGGGCGAGGGGCAGCGCCCCTCTCTTACTCTCTCTTCCTCGCTTAAATCTTAAACTGCCCGTCCTCATAGATGACCACGCTCTCGCCGCCGGTGAGTTTGGCGGTGACGCGTTTGTTTTCGGTGTTCACCAGATCCCAGTGCAGGGCGGAGTCGTTGAAGCCCATTTCGGCTTTGCTGGTCTCGGTGAGGGTTGCCGGGTCGCCGTCGAAGGTGTCGGAATAGGAGCTGCCCAGGGCCACATGGCAGTTGCCGTGCTCGCCGCCGAAGTTTTCGTCGAAGAGCGTGTTGGCCATGAAACGGTCGATCTTGGAGAAGCGCCTGTCGGTCAGGGAGAATTCTCCCAGCTTGTTGGAGCCTTTATCCATGGCCACCTGCTTCTTGACGAACTCCTCGCCTTCGTCGGCGGTTACCTTGACCACCTCGCCCTTGCAAAACTCCAGGCGCACGCCCTTCACCAGGTTGCCGCTGCGGTAGGAAGGCTGGTCAGCGTAGTACTTGCCCTCGGTGCCGCGCCAATCCGGGGAGAGAAACAACTCGAAGCTGGGAATGTTGTGGCCGGAGATACCCTTCCAACGGCGCGACAGGCCAGGGGTGACCGCAAGATCGACATTGGCTGACTCCACATGGAAGGCCTGCACCTTCAGGGAGTTGAGCCAGGTTTTAATCCCAGTGGCTTCATTGAAGATGCGCGTCCATTCCTTCACCGGCGAAGCGGAGTTCAGAAAGCAGGCCTTGACGATCTGGCTGGTGAAGTCGCGTTTGGAGAGCCCGGCGCATCTGGCGTATTCATCGGTGGGATAGACGCACAGCGTCCAGCCGAAATTGCCCCGCTCCTCGCGTTTGACCAGGATGTCGCGGAAGGGTTTGCGGGCCACGGCGTTTTGGGCGATGCGTTTGGGGTCCACGTCGCGCAGATGGGTGAGGGATTCAGGGGCCAGAATGTAGATGGCACCGTGCAGGTTCTCAAAAAGTTCGCCCGTGCCGGGAGCTATGTAGGTAAGTTGCTGTTCGTCTGCCTTGACGTAAAAATCCAGTTCCATGCGTGCGGTGGAAGCCAGACGGTGCACCACGTTAACGCCATTTTCCATCAGCTTTCCAAAGAGGGTTTCCGCCAGTTTCAGGCCGGCGAGGTCATACTGGATAAGCACAGTGTCGTGCCGGGCGTAGGGCTTGGGACGGGATGTCGCCAGGCCCCAGAGCAGGACCTCGGCGTATTTTTCCATTTGCTTTGGGGTCAGCACGTTTTGAGACTCCGAAGGTTGGAATGTTACGGGAACCACCTCGTGGCACTTGCCCAAAACCCACTGCGATGTAAAGTCCCAAGGCGGTCACTCCGCCCTGCCTGTTGACTGCGTACCTGTTTTGCACTGCAATCCGGCACGCGATGGGTGCTGATTGGCTCAAGGATCAAGCAGGGTGTCTGGACTTTACGGCCTTCCTGCTAAATTGCGGCCAGAACTGCGCCATCCTGTGGCCTTGCGCTTGAAGAGCGAAACGAAATAGCCTATGAATGCCACCTGACGTTGCGAGGAGGATCGTAATGCCGAAAGAAGACGCCATTGAAGTAGACGGCACCGTCCAGGAGGCGCTGCCCAACGCCATGTTCCGCGTGGAACTGGAGAACGGCCATGTGATGCTGGCCCACATTTCAGGGAAGATGCGCAAGTTTTACATTCGCATTCTTCCTGGCGACAAAGTTAAAGTTGAACTCTCTCCCTACGATCTCTCCCGTGGACGCATTACCTACCGCATGAAATAGGCCCCCTTGCCGGGGGCCTTTCCCTTACATACCGTAATACGCCGGTGGCCGGGCATTATCAATGCTTACAACTGCGAGATCAGCTCCATGAGCTCTTTGTTCACTTCCAGGAGCTGGTCGCGGATTTCCGTCTGCTCCACCCAGTTGCGCTTCTCGGCACTGGCCAGGCGCTCCTTGAGCATGTGGAATTTGGTTTCGGTGTCTCCCAGGAGGAAGTTCCAGTCCACACGGGGCATGGATTTTTCCGTGTCCAGAGTGATGGCTGGGGTAATGCCGGGCTTGAGGATGCATTCCTCCAGGTATTCAGGCATATGTACCTGGAACCCCAGCTGTTTGGTAATGAGTGCGCCCAGGGTGTTTATGGCCCCGTTCTCACCGTGCATCAAGAAGATCTCCATGCCCTTGCGTTTGAAGTGCTTCAGCCAGTCCATGATCTGGCTTTGTCCGGCATGGGCTGAGAAGCCGCCGATGGTGAACACCTTGGCCCCCACCTGCACGTCTTCGCCGAGTATCCGCAGGGTTTTAACGCCGTCGACGATCTTGCGGCCCGGCGTTCCCTGGCCCTGGTAGCCCACAAAAACGATGCTCGCGCCCTTGCGCCACAGGTTGTGGCGCAAATGGTGCTTGATGCGCCCGGCGTTGCACATGCCGCTGGCCGAAATGACCACGGCAGGGCCGTCCGAGGTGTTGATGCGCCGAGATTCGTCAGTGGTCAGGGTGAACTTCAGATGGGGCATTTTGAAGGGGTCGTCGCCAGTGGTCAGCCCCTTTCCCAACTCGCTCTCCAGATATTCCGGGTGCTGGCGGAAGATCTCCGTGGCCCGAATGGCCAGGGGACTGTCCACGTATACGGGCATGTCCAGCGGCAGTTTGCCGGCCTTGGAGAGCATATGCAGGGTGAAGAGCACTTCCTGAGTGCGTTCCACGGCAAAGGCCGGGATGATAACCTTTTCGCCATGGGCGTAGCTGTAGGAGATGGCCTCGGCCAGCTCATCGCGGCTGGTGTCCACATCTTTATGGTCGCGGTCGCCGTAGGTGGACTCCAGGAAAAGGTAGTCGGCCTCCTCGGCGAAGGTGGGGTCCTTGATGATGAGCTGATCCGGGCGGCCCAGGTCGCCTGAGAAGACCAGCTTCATGGTGCTGCCGTTTTCGGTGACCCACATCTCGATGAAGGCCGAGCCAAGGATATGCCCGGCGTCGCGGTAGACCACCTTGATGCCTGGCGCGGGCTCGAAGGGCTCGTTGTAGTTGATCTTGCGCATGAGGGGCAACACGGCTGCCGCGTCGGCCTGGCTATACAGGGGTTCAGCGGCCCTGGCCCCCTTGCGGGCGCTGCGCTTGTTGGCCCACTCGGCTTCCATCTCCTGGATATGGGCGCTGTCCTGGAGCATGATCTCCAGCAGATCGCGGGTTGGCGGGGTGACGTAGACTGGCGCTTTGAAGCCGTGCTTGCACATGCGAGGCAGGAGCCCCGCGTGATCCATATGGGCATGGGTGATGAGGAAAAAATCAATTTTGCGGGGCTGGTAGACAACGTAATCGGCGTTGCGGGCTTCGATTTCGCGGTTGCCCTGGTGCAGACCGCAATCGACAGCGAAGCGCACACCCGCCGCTTCCATCATGTAGCACGACCCGGTGACGGTCTTGGCCGCGCCCAAAAACTTGATCTTCATCCTGGCCTCGCTTTTCGCTGTTGCACGTTGAGATCACAACAAATTTGTCTCAACATCTACACCAGAGCGTAAAGGATTCCAAGGCCGGAAACCGACTTCTTTGATCGCGCCGCAATTACGGTCCCGGCGCGTACAGCACCCCGCAATCCAGGCTCGATTGCCCTGCCAGCACGGCTTCAAAGGCCGTCAGTCCGGCCGGATAGGCCATATTCCACCCTTTCGGGGAATAGGCCATGTATTGGGCGCTCTTGAAAACGAAATTCTTCGCCTTCAAATCCACCACAAAGCGCACTTCCAAAAACATTCTTCCCGCCCGGACCATGCCCCCACCGCGTCGTTTGGGGCAATCCAACACCTCGGGAGAATTCATAGTATATTCTCCCGTGGCCATGACGATGGTGGCCCCGTACTGGTCCACGTACTGCTCCCAGGTCACTTCCTTAAAACCGTAGGTCTTGTAGGCCTCACCCACCGTGACCGTGGGGTTCATGGGCACAGTGCCCTGCTGCACCAATTCCACCCCCGGCTGGCCGCAGGCCGACAGCAGCAGGCACGCCGTGAGCATGAACGCACAGGCCAATGAAGAGCGCCTCCGGCGTCCAGAGGGGGCACCGCCCCCTCTGGACAACCCCGCCGGGGGGCCAATTGGCCCCCCGATCCCCCCATATAGCTCCGCGTCACCACCCAATAATCGCGTCGTCGCGCGTTGCCCGCGTCGGCTTGCAAAATATTGGGGGGGTCTGGGGGTGCCCTGCACCCCCAGCAGGGGGGTGGGGGCAGCGCCCCCATTCCTCTTCATGCCCCAGCCGCTTTGAAGGCCGCCGACACGGTGGCTTTGGCTTCTTCCTGCACCAGCCGCAGATGGGCTTCGCCTTTGAAGCTTTCCGCGTAGATTTTGTACACCGGCTCGGTGCCCGACGGCCGTGCCGCGAACCAGCCGTTTTCGGTAACCACCTTCAGGCCGCCGATAGAGGCGTTGTTGGCGGGGGCACGGGTAAGCTTGGCCAGAATGGGTTCACCGGCCAGGGTAGTGGCGGCCACGCTCTCTGGAGTGAGGGATGCGAAGGCTTTCTTTTCCGCCGGGGTGAGGGGGGCGTCGATGCGCTCGTAGACCGGCGCGCCGAAGCGTTCGGTGAGTTCCTGATAGTGCTGGCCAGGGTTTTTGCCGGTCTTGGCGGTAATTTCGCAGGCCAGCAGGTCCATAATGAAGCCGTCCTTGTCCGTGGTCCAGACAGAGCCGTCTTTTCGCAGGAAGGAGGCTCCAGCGCTTTCTTCGCCGCCGAAACCGTAGCTGCCGGTGAGCAGGCCTTCCACGAACCATTTGAAGCCCACGGGCACTTCCTGAAGGGAGCGATGCAGGGATTTGGCCACTCGGTCGATCATGGCGCTCGAGACCAGGGTTTTGCCCACGGCGGCATGGGGGGGCCAGTCCGGCCGATTCTGGAAGAGATACCAGATGGCGGTGGCCAGGTAGTGGTTGGGGTTCATAAGGCCGCTGGTGGGGGTGACGATGCCGTGGCGGTCGTAGTCAGGGTCGTTGCCAAAGGCCACGTCGTAAGAATCTTTCAGGCCGATGAGCCGGGCCATGGCGTAGGGCGAGGAGCAATCCATGCGGATCTTGCCATCACGGTCCACGGTCATGAAGCCGAAGGTGGGATCGACGGTTTCATCCACAACGGTGAGGTCGAGTCCGTAACGCTCGGCGATGGGCTGCCAGAAGGCGATGCCGGAGCCTCCCAGCGGGTCCACGCCGATATGCAGGCCGCTGTGCTTGATGGCGGCAAGATCCACCACATGTTCCAAGTCAGCCACGTAGGGGGTGATGAAGTCGTGCACCATGACGTTGGGAGCTTTCAGAGCCTTGGCGAAAGTCATGCGTTTGACGTGTGTGTTCCCCTTGGCCAGATAGGCGTTGGCTGCGTCTTCAACGGCCTTGGTGACATCGGTGTCTGCTGGGCCTCCAGAGGGCGGGTTGTATTTGAAGCCGCCGTCCTGGGGAGGATTGTGGGAGGGGGTGATGACGATGCCGTCGGCCTGCCCTGCCCTGCTTCTGTTGGCGGCAAGGATGGCGTGGGAGATGACCGGCGTAGGGACATAGCCCTTCCAGTCCATATGCACGTCGACGCCGTTGGCGGCCAGCACCTCAAGGGCGGTGATCATGGCCGGAGCGGAGAGGGCGTGGGTATCCTTGCCGATAAACAGCGGCCCGGCAATGCCCTTGGCCGCGCGATAGTCGCACAGGGCCTGGGTTATGGCCAGAATGTGAGCTTCGTTGAAGGAACCGGTCAGGGAGGACCCCCGATGGCCGGAAGTGCCGAAGGACACTGCCTGGGCCGGGTCCTGGCTCTCGGGGGATATTGTATAGTAGGCGCTGACGAGCTTGGGTATATCCACGAGCATGCTGCGCGGAGCGGGTTTACCAGCCAAGGGATGCACGGACATGATGGCGGCTCCTTGAGATGTTTTACAATGAATTAGGGGACGACCCCTGTGTGTGTCCACTGAATTGGGGAAATTTATTGACGATGATCGGTATTTACCCCCTTGGCAGGGGTGCGTGAATTAAGGTAAATGGTTTGATCTCGATACAAAATTCACAAGGTGATACGCCATATGCATATGTTTCAAGAATTTCAGATGGTTGCAAAAAACATATACCTCCAGGCAGTTGAAGAGGAACGCCTTGTGCAAAATCCCGGTGCGGAAAGGCTGCGCCGGATATCCCTGCAGGAGCCTGAGGTCCGCGAAACCATCTATGGCAACCTGGTGGTTAACACCGAGCCCGCTTCGCGAGCCAAGCCTTTCACCACAAACAACGTGGACGAGGTCTTCGGCAAAACTGAGCGCGATCTTCTTGATCAGGTACAATATGTGCTCTCCGGCGAGCAACTCATCTGCATCGACGTGCTTATTCGCAACGAGGCCACCCCTGTCACCGCCCGGCTCATCGTACCGCGCAGCTTCGCCCACATCGCCTACGGCGGGCACAAGCTCTTCGGCCCCATGGTCAAAGATGTGGAAGACCCTACCTATCAGGTCATTTTTTTCAATGATGAGGCCTTTGCGGGCAACGCCGCCAAAGCCTTGCCGCAAAAAGACATCACCATCCGCGTGGCCTACTCGCAGGATGGCCGGATGATCAAGCTGGTGCGCAATTCCAACTACTTGGGCGAATGGAAAAAAGGGGTGTTCGCAGGAGAGGACTTCCGCGTCAAACTGGAGCGCGACGGCATTTTTCTCCACGCCGGTTGCAGGCGCGACACGCTGGAAATGGCCCATGGCGGCATGCAGACCAACACGTCGCTGTTCGTGGCGCTTTCCGCCAACGGCAAAACTTCCCTCACCAGCCAGGTGCTGGCCCGCATGACCGGCGAGGAATCCTGGCTGATTCAGGATGACGGCGGCATTTTGAAGCGCGATGGCTCATTTCACGGCTTTGAGCAAGGTGGCATCTACGCCAAAACCGACGGCCTTTCCCCCAAAGAACAGATAGAAACCTACTATGGGGCACTCAAAGCCGGCACCTATCTGGAGAACGTCCACGTGGACGATGACGGGGGTATGGATTTCTTCAATATCGAGCGCACGTCCAACGGTCGGGCGGTGATCGAACGGCGCGACTTCATGCACGCCTCACGCCACATCGACGCCAGTGAAGTGAACAATCTTTTCCTGATAACCCGGGGCACCACCATCCCCGCCGTGGCCAAGCTCTCACCCTGGCAAGCCACCGCCTTCATGGTGCTGGGGCAATCCATGGAATCCTCCGCCGGAGACCCCACCCAGGCGGGCAAGATCAAGAACGTCTTCTTTTACGACCCCTTCATCGCCGGGGAAAAAGTGGAGCACGCCCATCTGTTCCACGAAATCCTCAAGTGGAACCCTCACATCAACTGCTTCCTGCTCAACACCGGCGGGGTAGGCGAAGGCCAGCACTTCCACAAGATCACCCTCTCCGACACGGTGAACATTCTCGATTCCATCCTTCGCGGCGGCTTGGAAGACTGGGAAACCTGCGAAGCCACAGGCTTGATGGTGCCGTGCGCCGTGAACAAGCTCGATTCAATACTGCTGCACCCCGAGAAACTCTTCAACAGCGCGGAGTTTGAAGAACGCCAACTGGCCCTCTTTGCCAAACGGCGCGCGATACTGGAATCCTACCCCGGCCTGGATAAGTCCATTGTGAATTCCATTAAGAAATAGCGTCACCGGAAAATCACCTTTCCAAGCGTTCAGGGCGCATGAACTACCGCAGGACACCGGCCCGCCGCCGCTTTCCTGCCAGAGCAACGCATTTTTGGGGGTTGCAAGGCCTTGGGCTTTGCTCTATGTGTTGCCCCGGTCGGCAGTTCACCCAGGCGTCGCCGCCCCGCGAGGGGAGCTAAACCTGCCATTTTTTTTCTTCGACCGACACCTTATCCAGTGCCGTGTCGGAAGTCGGCGACCACCGGCAATCCCTCATCGGATCGGCGCTTACAAGGATAAGCGATGTCCAGAACTGCCCTACCGTTCGTTGCGGAGGATATTTCATCCTTCGCCCGTGCCCTGTCCACACAGCTCAACACCTGCGACCACTCGCCCAGCCACCTGGAATTGCTGAACATGATTGCGCGCTCAACCGGCTTTCGCAACTTCCAGCATTTCCGGGCACAGCATCTTGCCAGCACCCAACCGGCCCAACCCGCTGCCGCACCGGTCGATGCGCAAAAGATCAACCGACTAGCGCGCTTCTTCGACGGCCAGGGACGCCTGGTGCGCTGGCCCAAAAAGTTCAGCCACCGAGAACCCTGTTTGTGGGTGGTGTGGTCGAAACTGCCCCCCCGTGAAGTGCTTGACGAGAAAGGGCTCAACACATTGCTCAAGGCCCTGCACACCTTCGAGGACCATACCTTCCTGCGCCGGATGCTCTGCGACTACACCATGGTCGCCAGAACACCGGATTGCAGAGAACACCAGCGCATCGAACGCCAGCCACCACCAGAAGCCCTGGCGCTGATTCGCCATCTGGCAGAACGGCCCGTGGAGTAAGAGAAGAAAAGAGAAGAGCCTCCGGCGGCCGGGGGGGCAATGCCCCCCCGGTCCCCCCATAGAGCTCCGCTACGTCGAATGCGCCTTTCCACTATTGCGGGGGTTCGGGGGGGCGCTTGCC
>JBBRUD010000014.1:0-63050 GCA_038248065.1 Desulfovibrionales bacterium
CGGGGGTGTGGCGACGAAGTATCTGGCCAACTACCTTGGTTGGCGGAGATTGTTCGAGCGTTTAGGCGAAAGCCTGACCCCGAAACGGGCACTAATCATGTCCCTTGGGTAGCTTCAACACTCAACGCGAACAGAGCCATACATAACAATGATTGACCATGGGATTGAAATATACCCATATAATCTACTGTCGAAAAATTGTTAGGGAGGGTCATATGGCTGGAGGTATACTGGGAGACCTAGAGTTTCTTTTGGGAGAGGTTGAGAAAAAACGTAAATGTTTTGTGTTTATCGATCCAGAAAACATTGATGGAGATGCACCGGAAATCCACATATTTGAAGCATTTTGCGAGGAGGGGGCACCCGTCAAAATTGACAGGATTTCAATTTTTAAACATGTCGAACGAAAAAACTCAAACATCAAACAATTTACCGTCAACCAACGAACCACTGGTTGTCTTGATATTCACCAGGCGCGTTTAACTGCTGCACGTTTAGCAAATCAAGGAAAGAGCGTTTGTGCAGACTGTGTACGGGAGCTATATAAAAGCTAGGCAAATTCTACACCTCAAACAACATCTCCAAATCGTTCCTCGTCAAACTCTTCCACGCGTCTCCGCCCGGAATAATGGCGTCGGCGATGCCCTTCTTCATTTCCTGAAGCTTGAGTATCTTCTCTTCCACAGTGTTGGTGCAGATGAGCTTATACGAGAACACCTGGCGCAGTTGGCCGATGCGGTGGGTTCTGTCTGTGGCCTGGCTTTCCACGGCGGGGTTCCACCAGGGGTCGTAGTGGATGACGTAGTCGGCGCTGGTCAGGTTGATGCCGGTGCCGCCCGCTTTCAGCGAGATGAGGAAGATGGGGATCTCCGGGGTATTGTTGAAGCGGTCCACCTGCTCGAAACGGTCCTTGCTGGCACCGTCGAGGTAGGCGAAGGGCGTCTCAGTGATTTGCAGCCAGCTGCGGATGATGTGCAGCATCTGCACGAACTGCGAGAATACCAGCACCTTGTGGCCTTCTTCAATGACGTCGGTCACCAGGTCTTTGAAGGTGTCGAACTTGCCCGAGGGCAGGTTGGTGTTCACGCCGGGCATATCAAGCTTCAGCAGGCGCGGATGGCAGCAGATCTGCCGCAGCTTCAATAGGGCGTCCAGGATGGACATCTGGCTCTTGGCCAGGCCCTTTTCGTCAACATCGCGCAGCACCTGGTCGCGCAGCTTCTTGGCCAGGGCGGCGTACAGCTCGGCCTGTTCCTCGATGAGGGCGCAGTAGTGGACGTTCTCGATCTTGGGCGGCAGGTCTTTGGCCACTTCGCCCTTGGTGCGGCGCAGGATGAAGGGCTTCACCCGACCGCGCAGGTAGTCGAGGGTTTCCTCGTCGCCGTCCTTGATGGGCTTGACGATGCCGCGCTGGAAGGAGTTCTGGCTGCCCAGAAAGCCGGGCATAAGGAACTCGAACAGGCTCCACAGCTCGAAGAGGTTGTTTTCGATGGGCGTGCCGGAGAGGCACAGGCGCATCTTGCCCCGCAGCCGCCGGACAGACCTAGCGGTGATGGTGTTGGGGTTCTTGATGTTCTGAGCTTCGTCCAGGATGATGCTCTGGAATTCGTAGTTGAGCAGCTCGTCCAGGTCGCGGCGCAGCAGGGCGTAGGTGGTGATCACCAAATTGGAGTCGGCGATCTTCTTGAACATGCCCTCGCGCTTGGCTCCGTAGACGGTGAGGCGTTTGAGCGCCGGGGTGAACTTTTCGGCTTCGCGCTCCCAGTTGGGCAGCACCGAGGTGGGCACCACGATGAGGTTGGGGGCCTTATGGCCGCGCTCCACCATGTGCAGGATGAAGGTGAGGGTCTGCACGGTCTTGCCCAGGCCCATTTCGTCGGCCAGAATGCCGCCGAAGCCGTATTCCCGCAGGAAGTTGAGATAACTCACGCCCTGGAGCTGGTACGGGCGCAGGGTGGCGTTTAAGCCCTTGGGCACCTTGAGGGCCTGGATCTCGGTGAAATCGTGAATCTTCTGCTTGAGGGAGTTCCAGAAGGAATCCGTATGGGCCTCGGGCAGGTCTTCCAGGATTTTGTCGAGCACCGGCGCTTCAAACTGCTTGAACTGCTTCTGAGGGGGCTTTTCCGGGTCAAAGCCCAGGGCGCGCAGTTTGTGGCCAAGGCGCTTGAGCCAGCTCTCGGGCAGGCTGGTGTAGGAGCCGTCCTTCAACTGTACATAGCGCTTGCCTTGGGTCCAGGCCTTCCAGATTTTGTCGATGGGCACGCGCTGGTCGTCGTACTGCACGGAAAGGTCCAGGTTGAACCATTTCTCTTTTTCGTCGGATTCCACCTCGGCCACGATGACCGGCTGTGACAGGCGCACCTTGTAGCGGGTGAGGTTCTTCTCGCCGTACACCCGGTAGTTTTCCACCAGCTTGGGATAGGCGTCCAGCAGGAAGACGATGGCTTCTTCAGGTTCCAGGAACCAGTTGGCGTTGTTGCGCGGCTGGAAGTTCATCTCCTGGAGCATGGAAATCAGGTTGCCTTCGGCCTCCTGGTCGCGGGCCATGAGGAAGGATTTGCCATCGTACTGGTAGCTGCCGGTCTGGAGTTCCGGGTTGGGGCCTTCCTGAGGGACATCGCCGTGTTCGGTGGCGTAGACGTTCTGGATTTGCAGGGTCAGCAGGCTGCCTTCTTCATCCAGGAAAAGCTTGGGATCGTATTTCGCAGGCAGGAAGCTGGGCTTCATGCGCTCCAGGAATTCCTCCTGGCCGTGCAGTTCCGAGGCGGGCAGCCTGGTCCATACCCTGTCGAGGAATTCGGGCACCTCGGCGTTGGGGATAAACGGCGGGTTGGCCACCATCTCGCGGATCAGCTGCGGGGGCAGCCCGGTCTGTACCGGGTAGAAACTTTTGTTCCAGCACACCCACAGGGGGAGCTGGCCGTAGAAGAAGACCTCCTGGCCCAGGATGGAGAAGGGCGCTTTGCCGGGGCGGGCCAGGTAGAGGTCGAAGGAGAGGCCTTGCTCCTCCTGGAGGATGGGGCGCAACTGGAGGCGCATGGTGCGCGATTCGACGCGCACGGGATTTTCGCTCTCTTGCCAGTAAATATAGTATTCGTTGCTGATGGCCCACAAGAACCAGGTGATGAGTCCGGGCGGAATATCTACGCGGTGTCCCCGGTAATCGAGGTAGTGGCCGATCTGTTCGGCCACGTTGGGCAGGGTGGGCGCGGTTTCACACCAGTCCGGGTTCTGGATGAGCTGTTCCAGGGTGATTTCGTTGTGCACCTGGGAGAGGCCGGATTTATTCTGCCTGGCCCGGAAGAAGGCCACCTGCAGGCGGCCGGGCTCGGGGTGGATGCGGTAGATGATATAGTGTTTGCCGGGTTCGGGGTCGAATTCGGTGGAAAAGAAGGTGCGGAAGGTCTGCCGCCATTCGCCCTTGGGCTTGGCGGCGCTTTCTTTTTCCTGGCTTTTTTTCCCATCTAGGCTTTTGATGATTTTCAGGGCGGTGGCGCCCACGTGGCGGCACACGCCGGAGAAGGAGTCAGGGCAGTTGCAGAAGAAGTTGATGGTTTCTTCTTCAATGTTCAGGCCGATTTCCGAGGTATACACCTGGAAATCCTCTCCCTGGACTTGTCCCTCGATGTCCCAATAGTGTTCGCGTTTCTTGACTTCGGCCTTCTGGACGCCGTCTTCGGCCACGATTGAATGCGAGCCTTCGATGATGTATTCGGGAATTGTTTCCCGGATGAACTCCTGGAGGAGTTGCTTGGCTTTGGTCTCGTCGTTGGTGAGGGCCATGGGTATTCCGTTAACTGCCTGGAATGGGTAAGGTTGATGTAACTTCTATCCTGCGACTAACCACTCATTTTATGGATTTTTCTTCTCAACGCAAGCATTTCCGCTGCTCCGGCGGCTTTTTTCGGGTGGCGGCGCTGCTGTTGCCGGTACTTTTCCTGGTGTTTTCGGGGTGCGACTCCCCGGAGCGCGGGCAACAATCTCCTGGCGCAACGGCAGCTTCCCGTCAGAACGCGGCCCTTGCGCCGGAGTATGGCGGGCGCATCGTCATGCCCATCGGGGGCGAGCCGTCCAACCTTATCCCCCCCCTGGCCACGGACAGCTCCTCCCACGAGGTGGCCGATCTGCTGTATGTGTCGCTTCTGCGCTACAACAAGGATATCCAGATCGAACCCTACGCTGCCGAAAGCTTTGAGATCCTCGACGGCGGGAGGCGTTTCGTCTTCGCGCTCAAACCGGGCATCCGCTGGTACGACGGCACGGAGCTGACAGCCGAAGATGTGGAGTTCACGTATAAACTCATGATCGACCCCAACACTCCCACGGCTTATGCCGGGGATTTTCTGGCCGTCACGCGTTTTGTGATAACCGGGCGCTACACCTTCGAGGTATACTACGACAAACCCTTTGCCCGTGCCGTGGCCACCTGGGCCTCTTCCATACTGCCCAAACATGCCCTGGAGGGCGAGGACCTTTCCAAAACCAAGTACTCCCGCCAGCCCATGGGATGCGGCCCCTACAAACTCAAGGAGTGGGTGGAGAACCAGCGCGTGGTCCTGGAGGCCAACCCGGACTATTTCGAAAGCAGGCCCTACATTGACGAGGTAGTCTACCGCAGCGTTCCCGACCAATCCACCCAGTTCATGGAACTCAAAGCCCGCACCCTTGATTACATGGGCCTGACTCCCGCCCAGTATCTGTTTCAGACCCACGGCAAAAAATGGGAAGAGAATTTCAGCAAATACAAATATCTGGCAGCAGCCTACACCTATCTGGCCTATAACTTGTCCCACCCTCTGTTTTCTGACGTGCGCGTCCGCCAGGCACTGGCCCAGGCCATCGACAAGCGTGAGATCATCAAGGTGGCCCTGCTCGGCCAGGGCGAACCCACCATCGGCCACTACAAGCCCGATTCCTGGGCGTATAACCACGCCATTGAAGATTGGGCCTACTCTCCAGAAGCGGCTCTTGCACAGTTGGCTGAGGTGGGCTGGAAACGAGAGACTCCCGACGGGCCGCTGATGAAGGACGGAAAGCCCTTTGCTTTCTCCATCATCACCAACCAGGGCAACGAGCAGCGCATCAAGGCCGCTTCCATCATCCAGAACCAGTTGGGGCGCATCGGCATTCAGGTGAAGGTGCGCACCATCGAATGGGCTACCTTCATCAAGGAATTCGTGGACCAGCGCCGCTTCGAGACCATACTCCTGGGCTGGTCCATCCCGCAGGACCCGGATGCCTTCGATGTCTGGCATTCCTCAAAGGTCGCAAAGCCTGGGCTCAACTTCGTGGGCTATGCCAATGCCGAAGCCGACGCCTTGCTCGAGGAGGGTCGCCACACCCTGGAGCAGGACAAACGCAAACCTCTCTACGATCGTTTTCAGGAGATCCTGCACCGGGATCAACCTTATTGTTTCCTGTATACGCCCTATGCCCTGCCCATCGTCTCCGCCCGCATACACGGAGTGGAGGCTGCACCGGCGGGCATCGCCTGGAATTTCATCCATTGGTGGATTCCGAAAACGCAACAACCCACGGCACTGACACAATGATCCGCATCAATGAAATAATGGACAAGGTCGCTTCGTATATGTCCCCGGCCGATCAGGACATTCTTACCAAAGCCTACATCTACTCCGCCGCAGCCCACGCCGGGCAGACGCGCCTCTCGGGCGAGCCCTACCTCTCGCATCCGCTGGAGGTGGCCAACATCTTGGCCGAGATGCGCCTGGACGCGCCAAGCATCGCCGCCGGGCTGCTCCACGACACCGTGGAGGATACCGTGGCCACCATCGACGACATCGAGGAACGCTTCGGCGAAGAAGTGGCCGACATCGTCGACGGCGTCACCAAGATCAGCCTCATGTCCTTCGAGACCAAAGAGGAAGCCCAGGCCGAGAACATCCGCAAAATGGTGCTGGCCATGGCCGAGGATATCCGGGTCATTCTGGTGAAACTGGCCGACAGGCTGCATAACATGCGCACCATGGATTTCCAGTCGGCGCTCAAACGCCAGCTCATCGGCCAGGAGACCATGGATATTTATGCCCCCCTGGCCAACCGGCTGGGCCTGCACCGGCTGAAGGTGGAGCTGGAAGATCTGTCGTTTAAGTACATCAAGCAGGATATCTACGCCCAACTCCGCGAGGGCGTGGATACCCATCGCGTGCTCGGTGAGGCCTACATAGAACGGGTCATCGACGTCATCCGGGGTTTGCTGGATGAAAACGCCATCAAAGCCAGGGTGATGGGGCGCAAGAAGCATCTGTGGTCCATCCACAACAAGATGAAGGCCCAGGGCCTGGCTCTGGACCAGGTGCACGACATCGTAGCCTTCCGCATCATCGTGAGCAGCCTGAAGGACTGCTATGCCTCCCTTGGTCTGGTGCATTCCTTGTGGAAACCGGTGCACGGCCGGTTCAAGGATTACATCTCCATGCCCAAGGCCAACATGTATCAGAGCCTGCACACTACAGTGATAGGCCCTGACGGCGAGCGCATAGAGATACAAATCCGCACCGAAGAGATGAACCAACTGGCCGAATACGGCGTGGCCGCCCACTGGGCCTACAAGGAACGGGGCAAGGCCGGAAAAATCGCCGCACGGGACGCCGAACGCTTCACCTGGCTGCGCCGGATCATGGACTGGCAGCGCGAGGCCACCGACTCCAAGGAGTTCATGCACTCCCTGCGCTACGACCTCTTCCAGGAGGAGGTCTACATCTTCACCCCCCAGGGCGATGTGAAGGAACTACCCGAGGGCGCGACCCCGGTGGATTTCGCCTATCTCATCCACACCCAGGTGGGCAGCCATTGCGCCGGAGCCAAGGTGAACGGCAAGTTAGTGCCGTTGTCCAGCGCGCTCAAGAATGGCGACACCGTCGAGATCATCACCGACAAAAATCGCACTCCCAGCAAGGATTGGCTCAAATTCGTCAAGACCGCCAAGGCCCGTACCCGCATCAAGCATTTCGTGAAGACCGAAGAAAGGGCCAAAGCCATCGCCTTTGGCCGCGAAGTGCTGGAGAAGGAAGGCCGCAAACTTGGGGTCAACGTGCAGAAATTGCTGAAAGAAGACGCCTTCGTCGCGGTGTGTACCGAATACAACCTGCCCAATGTGGACGAACTGTTCGTGGCTGTGGGCTATTCCAAACTCACCCCGCGCCGCATACTGCGCGCCTTCCTGCCCAAGCCGGATCTCACAAAGACCGAACCCGACAAGGGGGAAGCCGAAAAGGCGGAAACCGCCAAACAGAAGACCGCCGACGCCATCAAAATCAAGGGCGTGGACAACGTGCTGGTCAACTTCGCCGGCTGCTGCACCCCGGTGCCCGGAGAGGCCGTGGTGGGCTACATCAGCCGTGGCCGGGGCGTCATCGTACACACGCACGATTGCCCGAATCTGCATGCCCTCGAACCCGACAGGTTGATGCAGGTTTCCTGGGAGGGCCAGGAAGACAAGCCTTATCCGGCCAAGATCACCATTCTGGCCAAGAACAAGCGCGGCGTTTTGGGCAAGATTGCGGCGGTGCTGGCCGAGGATGAAGTCAACATCGATTCCGGGTCTTTCACCTCCACCGTGGACGGGCGCACCGAGATTACCATGGTGGTGGAGGTGAAGGATTCCACCCATCTCTACCGGGCCATAGGCCACTTGACCAAGTTGCACGATATCATCGAGGTCAAGCGCTCCGTGGAAGAAACCTCAGGCTAGCGCGGGCGTTTAGTCGGCATGCTTTGAAGAGGGGTGCCCACGATGCAACAATCTTTCTTTGACCATTACTGAGGACTGTTGTATCTTTTTGACACATGTCTGCGACCAAAAGTGTAAAAAATTCCAGCCGTCGGCCAATTCTTGCCGGACATATCGGTCGTACCCTCTACGTGGTGGCTTTGGCCGCCATGGCCCCTGTTTTGGTCCTTATTCTCTATCTCGGTATTGAACAACGCCAGGCCTCCATTGAAGAGGTCCGCCACGACACTCTGAATGTTGCCGAGGCTGTATTCACCTTGCAACGACAGTTCACTGTTAATACACAGCAATTGCTTGAAACCATTGAACGCCTTCTGCGCGACATACCTCCTGATGATCTGCAACAACGCCAACATCTCTTGCAAGAGTTTCTTACAACATATCATGCCTATATTACCTTTGCAGTCGCGGATAAAGACGGTCTGCTTACCGTAGGAGCCAAGACTGTTCCCCCAAACGTCCCGGTGACAGATCGCCACTACTGGAAAACAGGCGTCAAGACCGGAAGGTTCAGCGCTGGAGAGTTCGTCTACAGCCGCACCACCAAGGAGCCGGCCTTCCATTTCGCCTTGCCGTTCAAAGACGGTGCGGGCCGCTTCAACGGCATGCTTATCGCAACGGTTACCCACTCCTTTCCCCGGGAATATCTTGGCAAGCTGCAACTGCCCGCCGAGACCGCGGTATCCCTTATCGACAACAAGGGTATCCGCATGCACAGGTATCCCGCGTCGCCGCTGGCTCCCGAGGGCGAGCCCGTGGAGGACCACATTTGGGCCAAGATGCAAAATTCCGCCCCGCATGGTTTCTTCAAGGATATCGCACCCGACGGGCAGGCCAAACTGTACACGTACATTCATCTGCATATGGATGACGATGCTCCATCCTATGCCACACTGGTGCTTTCCATGCCCCAGCATGTGGTGGACGCCACAGCGGACCGGGCCCTCAACAGAAACCTGCTGTGGCTGTTGCTGGCCGCCGTCACCGCACTGACCCTGGCCCATGTGCTGGCCAGGCTGAACCTGGGCCTTCCCGCAGCCAGACTCGTGAACGCCGCCCGGCAACTGGGAACCGGCGATCTTACCGTCAGGGCGCAGATGGGCGATCTGGGCGGCGAAGTCGGGCTTATGGCTCGGACCTTCGACAGCATGGCCGGAAATCTGCTTGACCGTGACCGCCAGCGCCTGGACGCCGAAGCCGCCCTGGTCGCCAGTGAGCGCAAATTCAGGGCCGTGTTTGAAAACGCCGTGGAGCTCCTCGGTCTGCTGACGCCGGAGGGAAGAATGCTGGAGGCCAACCCTGCCGCCTTGAAAGTGGCAGGAGTGCGCCTTGAAGCCGTGCTGGGCAAAGTGTTTTGGGATACCCCCTGGTGGAATGACGACCCCAAAAAACAGGAGCTCATCCGTCTTGCCGTGGCTACAGCGGCGAAGGGTGAGGTCGTGCATTTCGAGACCAGCCATCCGGGGTACGACGGCAATCCGATGCATGTTGATTTTACGATCAAGGCCATAGCGGATACTGACGGCCGGTGCATGCAACTTATTGCCGAGGGCCGCGATATCACCGAGCGGATAGCCATGGAATTGCGTTTGCGCCATATGGCCCTGCACGACCCGTTGACCAATCTGGCCAACCGCACACTGTTGTGCGACCGCATAGGGCAGGCCATCGCCTGGTCCCGGCGGCGGCCTGAAGAAGGCTTTGCCGTGCTGTTCATCGATCTCAATCGTTTCAAGGTAATTAACGACAGTTTGGGGCACAGCGCTGGCGATATCATCCTTCAGCAGGTGGCCAACCGTTACCAGTCGGTCATCCGGGAGGGAGATACCCTGGCCCGCTATGGCAGCGATGAATTTGTGGTGCTGGTGCGCGGCACATTCTCCCCCCGCGAGGCCATCCGGCTTTCCAGGAGGTTAAGCGGGGTACTGGTGCAACCCATCGTCATCAACGACCAGCACATTCACGTGAGCGCTGCCGTTGGCATAGAACTCAATCCGCCCCAGGATGCGACTCCTGCTGAGCTGATCCGCAACGCCAATTTGGCTATGCTTCATGCCAAGATGAGTAAAAAGTGCTTGGCCAAGGTCTTTACGCCCCGGTTGCTGGCCAACATCAAAGCCCAGCAGACCATGGAGCAGGAGCTTCCTGACGCCCTGCGCAACGGCCAAGTGCATCTCGCGTTCCAGCCTATTGTGGATGTGGCCGCGGGCAACGCCTTGTCCGGCTTTGAAGCGCTGTGCCGGTGGACACATCCTGTCAAAGGTCCCATTTCTCCCATGGAGTTCATCCACTTGGCTGAGGAAACCGGGCTTATCGTCGAATTGGGGGCCTGGGTCCTTAAAACCGCCTGCGCCAGCATGGCCGGTTGGCGGCAGGAGGTTGCGGGAGCGGAGGGCGTCTTCCTTTCGGTGAATGTCTCCCCCCGGCAACTCAGCGACAGCGAATTCGTGCCCATGGTGCGCGAAACCCTTCAACTCCATGGCATACTTCCCGGCCAGCTCCATCTGGAAATCACCGAAACCGCGCTCATGGAAAGCAATCCCCAGACCGAAGACCGTCTGCATGAACTGGCCGCCCTTGGCGTGCGGCTCTCCATTGACGACTTCGGCACCGGCTATTCCAATATGGCCCTCATGACCAAACTGCCCCTCTCGGATCTGAAGATTGATCTCAGCATCGTGTTGGCCATGGAAAAGAAACACGAAAATCTGGCCGTGGTGAAAGCTATTCTGACCATGGCCCAGGCCCTGGGCCTGGATGTGGTGGCCGAAGGCGTGGAAACCTCCAGTCAGAGCGGTTTACTGCATGAACTGGGTTGCACCCTGCAACAGGGCTATCATCACGCCCGCCCCTTGCCCCCGGAGGAGGCCCTGGCCATGTTGAAACTGGCCGGACTCCCCACCGCCGCCTGATGGTGCCGTAAACTGGTCGCCTGCTACCGTTGCCTCGTTCACCGTTGTATTCACCCTAATGGTGGCTCTTGCCTGGGCGTCATTTTATCAAGTGATTCCTGGATTCCGGGAAACCCCTTCGAGTCTTGCCATTTGGCATTGGACCTTGTGTCCTTTGAACGAATCGTGGCATGGACAAGCATATACTGCGTGCAGAGGGAGCCACCATGGCCAACGCCGGGATTCTGCTTGAAACAGGCACCAACGAGCTTGAGATTCTTGAACTCCATATCGACGAGGACGATGTGTCCGGCGGCAGGGTGCACAACTGTTTCGGCATCAATGTCGCCAAGGTGATGCAGGTCATCGAAAGCGCGGGCTTCTCCCATCGGCAGGGGGCTTCCAATCCCTGTTTCGTAGGGACCATCGCCCTGCGCGATCTCATCATCCCTGTTCTGGACTTGAGCACCTGGCTGGCGTTGGAGCGAAAACCCCACGCTCACGAGGTGGTCATCGTCACCGAGTTCAGCAAGACCGTTCTGGGATTTCTCGTCTCAGGAGTGAATGACATCCATAGGGTGGGCTGGGGCGAAGTGGCTCCCATCGACGGATTCATGAGCCGCGTGGCCAAGGCCAATATCGTCGGCCTGATCCAGCGCGAGGGCCGGTTCATCCAACTGCTCGATCTGGAGCAACTCGTCTCCGAACTTGACCCCGGCATCATGGCTCTTGCGGATCAGGTAGGCATCCAGGCTGGTAGGCCGTGTACTGTGCTGGTGGCGGAGGATTCCCCCACCATCAGGTTGATGGTGCGCAAGAATCTTGCGGCGGCCGGTTTTACTGTCCAGGAGGCTAACAACGGCGAGGAGGCTTTGCGTCTGCTTGCCGGTATGAAAGCTCAGGCCGTTGTCGAAGGTAAAGCGATCAGTCAGTTCGTGGATATCATCATTTCAGATATTGAAATGCCGCTGATGGATGGCTTCTCATTTACAAAAACCATCAAGAGCGACCCTATGCTGCGTGAATTACCTGTGATGTTGTATTCTTCCATCATCACCAAAGAGTTGCGCCACAAAGGCGAGGCCGTGGGTGCCGACGACCAGATAGCCAAGCCGGACATGCCTATGATGGCCGAACGGGCTTTGAAACTTATCAAGGCATTGAAGCAGGAGGCTTGATGGCTGCCGGCGGCATGTTCAATGATGATGCTGAAGTGCTTCAGATGTTTGCCCGCGAGGCGGCGGATCGTCTTGACGAAATCGAATCCGGGCTGGTGAAGCTGGAGAAGGACTCGGAGAATGTCGATCCCGAACTTGTCGGCACGGTCTTCCGGGCCGCACATTCCCTGAAGGCTGCAGCCAACCTTCTGGACTTTGCCGCCATTGAGGTGCTGACCCACAAGGCCGAGAACATCCTCCAGAAATTTCGCACCAGAGCCCTAGTTCCGACCCCCGATCTCATTACCGCCCTACTCGGAGCGGTGGATACCCTGCGGGAACTGATCAAGAATCCCTTCGCTCCGCCCAGGCCGGAACTCACTGTCCAACTTGCAGCGCTGGAGGATTCAGCCGCCCAGGGGAAAGAATAGCCAAGTGGGGGGAGGCGCTGTGAAATGAGCGATGGTGAGACAATTGGCGGGCGGCATTGCTGCCGGAAACATGAAAAGGGGTCACGGTTGTTCTAACCGTGACCCCTGATACATCGTGGTCGGGATGAGAGGATTCGAACCTCCGGCTTCTGCGTCCCGAACGCAGCGCTCTACCAGGCTGAGCCACATCCCGTAGCGAGAGGTGGGTATTAAACAACTGCGACAGCTTTGGCAAGCCCGATTTCATGTTGTCATCGCATCAGGGATCAATTAGGTTTTGATTTGGTAGTTCATACTCTGCCGAAATTTGGCAGACCAGGATCACACCTCTCAAAGCAAAGGATTCCACTCGTGATCAGTGTGGTAGTTGTCGATGATTCCGCTTTCATGCGCAAGGCTTTGTCCACCATGCTGGAAAAAGACCCCGAGATCAAAGTGGTGGCCGTGGGCAGGGACGGGCAGGAAGGCTTGGAACTTATTCGCAAGCATAATCCTGACGTCGTTACCCTGGATATAGAAATGCCCCGTATGGACGGGTTGACTGCCCTCAGGCACATTATGATGGAGATGCCCAAGCCCGTGCTCATGGTCAGCTCCCTTACGGTGGAAGGCGCTGAAGCCACGTTGAAGGCTATGGAACTTGGCGCGGTGGATTTCATCCCCAAACAGCTTTCCAAGGTCAGCCTGGATATCGTGCGCATTGAGGAAGATCTGCGGGCCAAGGTCAAGCAGATCGCCCATCGCCGGTTTCGTCCGCCCGTACTTTTTCGCAAACCCTGCGCGCCGGGCACCGGTACTGCCGACAGGCCTTGCGCCACACCCGCGTCCGAACCCAGGCGCGCTGTTTCGCGGCCCTCGGGAACCCTGGTGCGCGACGTTGTAGCCATCGGCGTCTCCACGGGCGGGCCTCCGGCCGTGCAGAAACTGCTCATGTCCTTACCCAAGGACTTTCCGGCTTCCATCGTCATCGCCCAACATATGCCCGCTGCTTTTACCGGACCTTTTGCCAAACGGCTGGACGGCATTTGCGAATTGACGGTAAAGGAAGCTGAAACCGGCGACCGGCTGGCCCCTGGCCGGGTATTCATCGCCCCTGGCGGACGCCATCTTCGCATCAATCAGCGGGTGAGCCGCATCGAACTGGAAATTACTGACGACCCCAAAGAGGCCCTCTACAAACCCTCGGCCAACGTCCTGGTCGCCTCGGTGGCCGAAGGCGTTGGCCGACGCGCCCTGGGAGTGATACTGACCGGTATGGGCTCCGACGGCATGGAAGGCATCAAGGTGCTCAAACAGAAGGGCGGGCGGGCTTTGGCCCAGTCTGACGCCTCCTGTGTGGTCTACGGCATGCCCAAGGCCATTGTGGATGCCGGGCTGGCCGACGAAATCTTCGACATCGACGACATGGGCCAGGCGATTATGGCCAACCTGTACAAATAGTTATTGAAACGCCACTCTTGGCGGATGGGGACGTGTATGGCTGAATACGACGATCTATTGATCCAGCTTGAATCCGGTGACGTGGAAGCGCAGCGCGAAGCCGCTTTCGCCGCCGGAGACGCACGTGTCGAAAAGGCTGTTCCCTCTCTGATTATGCTGGTGAAAAGCGATAATCTTGGAGTGCAGGAAGCTGCTGATCGGGCCTTGCGGCAGATCGGCGGCCCGGCGGTGGTCAAGGGCGTCATTCCCTTGCTGCGCTCCGACGACCCGCCGGCCCGCAACATCGCCATGGATGTGCTGCGTGAGGTTGGCGATCAGGACTTTTCCACACTGGTGGAGATCCTGCACGACCCTGAAGTGGACATTCGTATATTCGCCTCCGATATCATCGGCTCCACCAACACCCCCCTGGCTGTTACCCATTTGTGCGAAGCCCTTCTCAAAGACCCTGAAGTCAATGTGCGCTACCAGGCCGCCGTGAGCCTGGGCTCTCTGGGCCTGCCCGAAGCGGCCAAATGTCTGAACAAGGCCCTGCTCGATGAAGAATGGGTGCAGTTCGCCGTCATTGAGGCCCTGGCCAAAATCCGCGACGACACCTCGGTCAGCGCCCTGGTGGGCGCGCTTTCACGTTCCACCGACCTGGTAGCCTCCATGATCGTGGACGCTTTGGGCGAGATAGGCAACTTCAAGGCCGTCACCATGCTCATTAGGCGTCTGGACGAATCACCCTCTGCCTTGCGCAACAAGATATGCAAGGCCGTAGTCAAAATTTTGGGAGGCAAATCCCTGACCCTGCTCTCAGAAACGGAGCGGGTCAAATTCGGCGAATATCTTTTGGCGGCCATGGGCGACGAGGATACCGAGATCCAGGACGCCGCCGTGCTCGGCTTGGCCTTCACCGGCGGCCCCAAGGCGGCCAAGGCCGTGTTGGAGCTGGCCAGTTCCCTGGATTCCGACCGCGATCAAGACCGTCTGGAACTCGCGGTGAATTCCCTATACATTATGGGGTTGACCCCTGCCCTCAGGGACGCCGTCCTCCAGGGGGCCTCCACCGAGACCATGGTCGCCGTGGAGGCCTTGGCCCGCATTGGCGGACTGGCCGTGTCCGAGTTGTTCATGCAGGCCTTCTGGCAACGCGACCGCGACGCCCAGCGCGAAATCGCCCGGGCGCTTATTCAGGTGGGCGCGGAGGAAGCCGTGCCGTTTTTCCTCGATGTGCTTGCCCGTCACGAGGACGGCACCGTCCTTAAAGGGGCCATGCTTTTTCTGGGCGAAAAAATGCGCGTCGCCCAGGCCGCCGAGTTGGTTTTTTCCAAACTGGAGCACCCCTACGACGATGTGAAGGAAGCCGCCCTGGAAGCCTGTGTGGCTCTGGGGGGGCAGGACCTGGTTGGCAGGTTCCGGGTGATGGTAAAAAATTCAGAGCCTTTAAACCGCCTCATGGCGGTCTATGCCTTGGGGAAGATCAACCCTGAAGACAACCTCGACGAGCTGAAGATTGCCCTGGAGGACGAAGTTCCCGATATCCGCAAGGTAGCCCTTGAAGCGGTGGCCGGGCTGTGCGGCGCTCACAATGAAGGCATGAGTCTGTTGGTTTCCAGGCTGTCTGACGAATCGCGGGAAGTCCGTCTGGCCGTAGTGGAGCAGATTGGCAGGTGCAGCCTCGCCGAAGGCAGCGAGTATCTTATTCAAGCCTTGAACGACTCCGACGACTGGGTGCGCATCAGAGCCATGGAAGCCCTGGGCAAACGCATGGACGAGCGGGCCATCCCCACGCTTATCGGCCTGCTGGAGACCCCAAACACCCTCCTGGCCCTGAAGGTCATCGAAACCCTGGGCGAAATCGGCGGGAAAACTTCTTTCCGGGCGCTTCTGGATATTTTGAGCCAGGATAATCCCGAACTGTCCTCGGCAGCGGAAGAGGCCAGAGCCCAAATTCAAGACGAGTTTGGAGAGGATCGATAAATGTCCTCTCTTTTCTCGAAGACCATCTCCCTGCGCAAGGAATTGAAAATTGCCGATACGGAGTTCACGCAACTCCGGGATTTCATCTATGCTCAAAGTGGCATCTATATCGCGGATAATCGCAAATACCTGCTTGAGAATCGGCTGGCGAACCGCCTTAAAGAACTCAATCTCAAGAATTTTGCGGAGTACTACTACTTTCTGCAATACGATCCCGGCAAGCGGCAGGAATTGAACCGGCTCTACGAGGTGGTCACCACCAACGAAACGAGTTTTTATCGCAACCCTCCGCAGCTCCAGGTGTTTCAGGAGCAAGTGCTCAAGGACGTCATCGAGAAGCAGCGCAAAGCCGGACAGAAAAGACTACGCATATGGTCTGCGGGGTGTTCCACGGGTGAAGAACCCTACACCATTGCCATCATCATAAGCGAAGTGCTCAGGGCGGAGCTCAACTCCTGGGATATCAAGATCACGGCTAACGACCTCTCCGAGGCCGTGCTGGTTTCGGCTCGGCGCGGAGTCTATAACGACTATACCTTGCGCACTACGCCCAAGGAACTCGTGACCAAATATTTTACTCCCGAAGACGGCAAGTTCAAGCTCAAGCCGGAGGTGAAGCGCCTGGTCTCCTTCGGGCAAATTAATCTGAGCGACCGTGCCATGCTCAAGCGGGTGGAACGTTCGCAAATCGTATTTTGCCGCAACGTCATCATCTACTTCGATGATGAAATGAAAAAAAACGTCATCGGTTCCTATTACGACAATCTCCTACCCGGGGGATACATGCTGATCGGCCACTCGGAGTCGCTGCACAATATCTCGCGGGCCTTCAAGCCCAAGCACTACCCCGGGGCCATTGTCTATATGAAGGAAGGCTAAACAATTGTCACGTTTGGCCGATGGGAAGGGGAACGGCCCTCAAAAGTGCGGGTTTGAGCCGCCGGAGGGCTCTTGAAGACCAAAGTGCTGGCCATTGCCAACCAAAAGGGCGGTGTGGGCAAAACCACTACGGCTCTCTCTTTGGGCGCTGCACTGGTGCGAGGCGGTAAGCGGGTTTTATTGATGGACCTGGACCCCCACGGTTGCGCATCAGTGCACCTGGGTTTATTCCCCGAGGCGGTGGGACTTTCGGTCTACGATCTGCTATTGTCCGGGGAGTACGATAAGTCCGTATGGGACAAAACCGTGGTGAATACCACATATGGCGGCATGGCGGTGGCCCCCAGCCATATCCGGCTCACGGAACTCGACATCGAGCTGCGCGAGCGGGATAACAAGGGGCTCATCCTGCGCAACGTACTGGCGCTTGGAGCAACGGAATATGACTACGTCATTCTGGATTGCCCTCCGCACATGGGAGTCTTGCTGGTGAATGCGCTGGTGGCCTCTGACCTGCTCATCATCCCGATTCAAACGGATTTTTTGGCGTTGCACGGGCTACGTTTGATTTTCGACACCATCCGGCTGCTCAACCGGGTTTTACCCAAGCCGGTGTGCTGGAAGGCCCTGGCCACAATGTATGATCGCCGGGCCGGGGCTTGCCGCAGAGTGCTCGGTTTGCTGCGTAAGAAGCTTGATAACAAGATGTTTGAGACGATCATCGGGTTGGACACGCAATTCCGCGAGGCCAGCGCATCGGGAAAGGTGATCTTCGATGTGGCCCCGGATTCCCGCGGGGCGCGTGAATACATGCAACTGGCCAAGGAAATTTTGGAACATGAAAACCATTGAAGATTATTTTCAGCAGTCCGTAACCCCTCCGGGCACGGAACAGCAAAAGGAGAGCCTGTCCGAATCCGAACGGGCGTTTCTTGAGAAATACGTCGGTGTGGACTGGCAGAACACCCTTACGGCCAAGAATCTGTCCAAACCCGTCCTGGCGGAGCAGGTGCTGGCAGTTGCACCGATGGACGAGGCGGCGGGTTCGACGGGTGGACAGAAGGTCTCGGCCCTGAACGGCACGGCCAAAAACCTTGAAGAAGCGCTCATGGCTGAACCCGAGTTGCGCCTGGTGGGCTTCCACGTGGCGGACCAGGTGTTCGCGGTGCCCATAATGATGGTGCAGGAGGTTTTGCGGGCAGTGCCCGTTACCCAACTGCCCGGCGCACCGGATTTTTTGGCCGGAGTGACAAATTTGCGCGGCAGGGTGACGCCGCTGGTCGATCTGGCCCGGATGCTCGGCATTACTGTGCCTGCGGGGGAAGTAGATAACTTTTTGATTGTCTGTCGTATTGATGATATGCAGATCGGTTTGCAAGTGCGTGCAATAGATACGATGCACCGTGCTCCGCAGGGTGATATCGAGTGGGGTATCGAGATTCAGGTGGGAGTGGCGGCGGATCTGTTGGCCGGATTGCTCAAAGTTGACGACCGTCTCATTAAAATCCTCTCGGTGAGCCGCCTTTTCCAAATGGTGCTCAAGAGTTAAGGAGGACGTATGTCCAAGACGATTCTGATCGTTGACGACTCAAAGACCGTTCGCAATCTTGTAGCCTTCATCATGAAAAAGGAAGGCTTCAGGGTTGTCACGGCTGAAGATGGCCTGGACGGCCTGGAAAAACTCTATTCAGCGGAGAAAATTGACCTTATAGTCTCAGACATCAATATGCCCCGCATGGATGGCTTTACGTTCATAAAAAGCGTGCGTGAGCAGGAGAGCTACCGGGATATTCCCATAGTGGTTCTATCCACCGAGGGTCAGGAAAAAGATATTCAGGCCGGATTGTCTATCGGTGCCAACATGTACATGGTGAAACCGGCCCAGCCGGAGAAAATGGTCAAGAACATCAAAATGCTGCTGGGTTAGCACCGAGCGCCGGGCAGAGGTGAGCATGAGCCAAGATTTCATGGATCCGGAACTCTTCGCGGATTTTATCGTCGAAGCCAAGGAACACTTGGAAACCATCGAGCCCAACCTGTTGGAGCTTGAAAAGAATCCGGCCAATCTGGGATTGCTCAACGAGATTTTTCGCCCCATGCACTCGCTCAAGGGCGCGTCGGGTTTTCTTGGTCTCAACAGCATCAATGGACTGGCCCATCGCGCGGAAAACATCCTGGATGAACTGCGCAAAGGCAAAATCGGGGTCACCTCCGAGATAATGGACGTTATCTTATCCGCCACCGACGCCCTCTCCACCATGATTGGCAATCTGGAGACCACCGGTGGCGAAGGGGTGGTGGAAACTTCCTCCATCATCACCCATATCGAAGCCATTTTGGCAGGCGAATCCTGCGAGGTCACCGGAGCTTCCCAGGTGCTCGCGGCCAGCCCGCCAGACCCCTTTGAGATGGCTTCCAAGGCCGCCGCAGCGTCCACCGCAGCGCCAGACGACGCGTCTGGTGCGGCCCCTGTTGAGCAGGCACCCGAGGCCGTTGCGGATGAGCCCACTATGACCTCTGCCGCGCCGACACCCGGAGCCTCCAGCCAGGGCCGGGGGCTGGTCATGCCCGAACTTACCGAAACAGGCCCTCCCTACGGTTTGCAGGCCATCGGCGAAGGCCATCTGAACGACTTTCTGGAAGAAGCCAATGAGATCATCGAGAGCCTGAACAGTTCGCTCCTGGTGCTGGAAAAAGACCCCACCGCGGGTGGCGAACTTGTCAACGATATCTTCCGGTATTTTCACAACCTTAAGGGCAATTCCGGCATCATCGGCCACAAGGAACTCAACGCCCTGACCCACGAGGCCGAAACCCTGCTCAACAGGGTGCGTAAAGGCGAAGTGGCCGCCTCACGGGCCATGATCGACCTGCTGCTGGGTGCCGTGGACATGATGGAATCCATGGTCAAGCGCATAGACGCCAGGAGCAATCAGGCCATCCCCGTGGATATCGCCTTCCTGGTGGAGAAGCTGCAACAGGCTGTACTCACCGGCGTGGTTGATTTAGGTCCGCCACCCTCGGTCGCGTCAGAACCCGAAGCGCAGGCACCGGAATCCGCCGCAGTGGCGGATGCGCCGAACAGCCAGTCCGCCGAGGCTGGCGCAGCGGAATTCGACCAGGACGATTCTGAAATTTTTGCCGAGACCACGGCCCAGCAGTTGGAGAACATCAATCTCGCACTGGATGAGCTGGCCAAGGACGGCGACAACAAGGAATACATCGACGGACTCTGGCGGTCACTCGACACCTTGCGCAACTCAGCCGGCTACATGGGGTTTGCAGACCTCAAGCTGTATGCCGAGCGCACCGCCGGGCTGGTGGACCAGGCACGGAAAAGCGGCCTGTCCTTTGACCTTATGCTCGATATCCTGCGCCAGGAATGTTCCATTCTAAAGGATATGATCCTTAAGATACTTAAGGATATCAAAGTTTCCCTGCCAGTCACCGAGGCGGCTGCCGCAGTTGCTTCCACGGAAACGGCGGAACTTGTTGTTGCTGCGGAGGTTCCCGCACCCGCAGCTGAAGCGCCCGCTGAAAAGCCCGCGCTCAAAGCGCCGAAGGAAGCGGCAAAGCCCAAAGAAACGGCAAAGCCTGCTGCGGATACTCCCAAAGAGACGGCCCCTGCCAAAGAATCCCAGAAAGCCGCAAAGGCCCCTCCGGCGCAAAAAACCACCTCAGTTGAGGAAGCTGCCAAGCCTGCGCCTGAGGCCGCAAAGCCTGTTCAGGAAGTTGCCAAACCCGCGCCTGAAGCTCCAAAACCTGCGCCCAAGGCGGCCCCAAAACCCGCTCCGACTCCGGTCGCTGCGCCTCCAGTCCCGGCTGCACCCGCCGCTGGAGCTGCGCAACAACAGAGCGTGGCCAAGGTTTCCTCCACCATCCGGGTGGACCACGAAAAACTCGACCACCTTATGAATCTCATCGGCGAGCTGATCATCAACCGCAACCGCTACACCCTGCTGGCCCGTTCCCTGGAAGAGGGCAAGCTCGACGTGCAGCAGATTGCGCAGCAGCTCACCGAAACCACCTATGCCATGGCCCGCATCTCCGATGATCTGCAAGATACCATCATGAAGGTGCGCATGGTGCCCGTCTCCTCGGTGTTCTCCCGCTTCCCCCGCCTGGTGCGCGACCTTTCGCGCAAATCCGGCAAGGAAGTCGAGTTGATCATGGAAGGCGAGGAAACCGAGCTGGACAAGTCCGTGGTGGAAGTCATCGGCGACCCGCTGGTGCACCTTATTCGAAACAGCATGGACCATGGCCTGGAGATGGAAGACGTTCGTAAAGACGCCGGAAAAAGCGCCGTGGGCCATGTGTGGCTGCGCGCGTACCATCGCGGCAATTCCGTGGCCATCGAGGTGGAGGACGACGGCAAGGGCATTGATCCGGCTAAGATGCGCGAAGTGGCCTTGCGCAAAAACCTCATCACCCCTGAGGAAGCCAAGGCCATGGACGACCGCGCCGCCATTGAGCTTATTTTCATGCCCGGATTCTCCTCAGCTGAGACCATCACGGACATCTCCGGTCGTGGAGTGGGTATGGACGTGGTGCGCACCAATATCAAGAATCTCAAGGGTACTGTGGGTGTCACCAGCGAAATCGGCAAGGGCAGCAAGTTCAGCATGTCTCTGCCCCTTACCCTGGCCATCATCGACGCCCTTATGGTGGTGGTGGGCAAAGATACCTACGCCATTCCCCTGGACGCTGTATCCGAGACCACCAAGATCGAGGTCAAACGCATGACCGAGGTCAACAGGCGCAAGGCCGTGACACTGCGCGGGGAAGTGCTGGGCATCGTGGAGATGCGCGAAATTCTGGAGATGCCTGCCGGACCGCCGTCGGACGTGGCTTCCATGGTCATTCTTCAAGACGGTGACCGCAGGCTCGGCGTCATTGTGGACCGCCTGCTGGAGCGCCAGGAAATCGTTATCAAACCTCTGGGCTCGTACCTGTCGGATTTCGATATGCGCGGCATCTCCGGCGCCACCATCATGGGCGACGGCTCCGTGGTGCTGATTCTCGATCCCCACGAACTCTACCTGATGGCCACCTCGCAGCGGCCCTTGCATTAGCCAGGCACTCTTCGACGCCTCAAAAAGAAAAAGGCCGGGACACCCCCGGCCTTTCCTCATTCTTCATACCTGTTTGCCGTCTCAGCATTTCACCATTTTGCGCTTGTCTTCCATGAACAGTTTGTAGTTCACGGAGTCCTCCAGGGCTTGCCAGCTGGCTTCGATGATGTTGTTCGAGACGCCGATGGTAGTCCAGGAGCCGTGCTGATCGCCGGAGGTTATGAGCACCCGCACGTTGGAGGCGGTGCCTTTGTCGTCGCGGTTGGAAGGGCTGAGCACGCGGACTTTGAAGTCCAGCAGGCGCATTTCGTTGATGCGCGGATAGAAGCGGGTCAGGGCCTTGCGCAGGGCGTTGTCCAGGGCGTTCACCGGGCCGCGTCCTGCAGCGGCGGTGTGCTCGGAGCTGCCGCCCACCTGAACCATGACCGTGGCCTCGGCCAGGGGAGCGTCGCAATCCACCTGTTTCCAGTCCAGCAGACGGTATTTCACCAGACTAAAATAGCGTTTGGTCATGCCCATGGTGCGGTGCATGAGCAGTTCGAAGGAGGCGGCGGCAGCGGAATATTCGTAGCCCACGGCTTCCTTCTCCTTGATCTCGTGCAGAATCTCCAGAATCTGGGGCGAGCCCTTTTCCAGCGGGATGCCGTATTCCTGGGCCTTGAACAGGATGTTGGACTGGCCGGCCATGTCTGAAAGCACGATGCGCTGGACGTTGCCGACCTTCTCGGGTTTGACGTGTTCGTAGAGCATGGAATTGCGGGCCACGGCGCTCACGTGCACCCCGCCCTTGTGGGCGAAGGCCGATTCGCCCACGTAGGGCTGGCGGCTGAAGGGCACGCGGTTGGCCACCTCATCCACAAAACGGGAGACCTCGGTGATGAGAGACAGGTTGCCCTTGGGCAGAGCCTGGCGCTTAAGCTTGAGTTCCAGTGTAGGAATGATGGAGCACAGATTGGCGTTGCCGCAACGCTCCCCGAAGCCGTTCATGGTTCCCTGCACCTGCACCGCTCCGGCCTGCACGGCCATGAGCGAATTGGCCACGGCCATGTCGGTATCGTTGTGGGCGTGGATGCCTATCTTGGCCAGGGGCAGCATCTTGGCGACAGCCTGGCAGATGCGGCGCACGTCGCAGGGCAGGGTGCCTCCGTTGGTATCGCACAGCACCAGCACATTGGCCCCTCCCTGGTGGGCGCGCTTCAGGGCCTCGATGGCGTAATCCGGGTTGGCCCGGTAGCCGTCGAAGAAGTGCTCGGCGTCAAAAAACAGTTCCTGGCAGTGGGGTTTGAGAAAGGCCAGGGAGTTTTCGATAAGCTCCAGGTTGCGGGGCAGTTCGATGCGCAGCGCCTCGATGGCGTGTTGGTCCCAGGCCTTGCCGAAGATGGTCAACACCGGAGCCTTGCTGGCGACGAGACCCTTGAGGTTGGCGTCGTTCTCAGGGGAATTTTTGGCGTTATGGGTGGAGCCAAAGGCGGCAATACGCGCATTCTTCAGCGTGTAGCTGTCAATATCGGCGAAAAATGCTTTATCCGTGGGGTTGGAGCCGGGCCATCCGCCCTCGATGAATTCCACACCCAGCTCATCGAGCTTGAGCGCGATGCGCACCTTGTCCTCGGCCGTGAGGTTGATGTCCACGGCCTGGGCGCCGTCGCGCAGGGTGGTATCGTAGATTGAGACCCGGCCCATAGTCTAACAGGCTCCTACGGCTGGCTTGTCCAGACCGAAGGCGGTGTGCAATGAGCGAACGGCCAGCTCAATGTATTTTTCATCGATCAGGCAGGTTATCTTGATTTCCGAGGTAGCGATGAGCTTGATATTGATGTTTTCGTCGCACAGGGCGGTGAACATCTTGGAGGCCACGCCGGAATGGTTGCGCATGCCCACGCCCACGACGGATACCTTGGCCACATGTGAGTCAGTCTGGATTTCGGCCGCGCCGATCTCGCCCTTGATGCCGTTTAGGATGGCCATGGTCTGTTCAAGGTCGGCATGGTGGATGGTGAAGGTCATGTCGGTCATGCCGTCCTGGCCGGTGTTCTGGATGATCATATCCACCAGCAGGCGCTTGGCAGAGATGGCTCCGAAGATGGTGGCGGCAACGCCCGGCTTGTCCTTGACCTTGGAAACGGTGACCCGGCATTGGTCCTTGTCGTAGGCGATGCCGGATACCAACAGATCTTCCATCATAGTGTCCTCCTGAGTGACCAGGGTTCCCGGATCGTCGGTGAACGTAGAGCGCACCCGCACGGGAACATTGAATTTCTTGGCGAATTCCACGGAACGGATCTGCAGCACCTTGGCCCCGGAGCTGGCCAGCTCAAGCATCTCGTCGTAGGAGATGCTGTCGAGCTTGCGGGCGCGGGAGCAGAGATTGGGGTCGGTGGTGTAGACGCCGTCCACATCGGTGAAGATTTCGCATTCCGCGCCAAGAGCGGCTGCCAGGGCCACGCCGGTGGTGTCGGAGCCGCCCCGGCCCAGGGTGGTCACCCGGTTTTTGCAGTCAACGCCTTGGAATCCGGCCACCACGAGCACATCGTATTCTTCCAGCATGCCCCGCATGAGCTTGGCGTCGATGCTGTCGATGCGGGCCTTCATGTACGCGTCGTTGGTGATGATGGGAATCTGCCAGCCTTGCAGGGAGCGGGCTTTGAGCCCGGCCGCCTTGGCCAGCATGGCGAACAGGGCCACGGAGACGTTTTCGCCATTGGCTACCAGGGCGTCCATCTCCGCAGGATCCGGGCACTGGGAAAACTCTTTGGCCAGTGCCAGAAGCTTGTTGGTTTCGCCGGACATGGCCGAGAGCACCACCACCATTTTGTACTCCGCCGCCACGCCTTTGAGGACGCGCGCGAGCACTGTTTTCATCCGCTCAAGACCGGCTACGGAGGTGCCGCCGTATTTCTGCACCAGGATTTTCATGGATGTTCACTTTGCAAAACGTTTCGACACAGTGCTTCCAACCACGCTTGGGACAAAGGCCCGGCAGGGCGCAGAGAGACTTCCCGGCCTTGGGGAACCTCTGTCCAGTCAATACTCAAAACATCTCCTGGACGGCAGGCGCAGGGCAGGTATTCAGCCCATTCCACCAGCACCACGCGATGATCGTTTGAAGGCAGGGCCTCCAGAAATTCTTCCAGATCTGCACCAAAGCCGCCCTCGCCCAGCCGGTAGAGGTCCATATGCACCACGGCTGGACAGGTGGGATAGACATTGGCCAGGTTGAAACTGGGGCTGGCCACCTCTGCGTTCTCGCTGCCCGGCAGGACGGAAACGAATCCGCGCGCCAGGGTGGTTTTGCCCGATCCCAGGCCTCCCCGCAAGAGGGCCGTGGGCTGGGGCCAGCCTTCGGGCAGGCTTTTGGCCAAGGCCTGCCCTAAAGCCAGGGTGGCCTCCACGTCCGGCAGAAACAGTCGGACTTCCCGGACCTCACTGGCCTCTCCGACCTCACAGGCCGGACGGAAGCCGATCGAACCGGCTTGCCCGTCCGATGAGTGACCGGAAAGTTCAGTCCGGGCCTTGGTAAGTTCCGGCGGCAACAGCCGTACAGACCCGGCCATACGGCTACTTCCGGCTGGTCAGGGTGCGCAGCACGTCTTCCATGCCGATGACGCCAACGAGTTTGCCACCTTCAATCACCGGCAAGGTGTGGAAACCGCGCTCCACCATGAGGGTGGCGATGTCCTCAAGCGGGGTTTCCGGGGAAACAGTCTCGGGGTTAGAGCTCATGGCGTGCTCCACGGTGAGTGCAGCGATTTTTTCCATCTCGTGGTCCAGGTCGCCCATGGAGGAGAGCGGCACCATGCCGTCGAGCAGGGTAAACACCGTGGGCAGGTTGAGTTTCTTCTGCTGGGCCACCAGATCGGCCTGGCAGAGCACTCCAATCAGCTTGCCCTTGGCGTTCACCACGGGGCAGCCGTTGATGTGCTTGCCGAGCAATATGGCGGCGGCATCGGATACGGATGTTTCGGGGGTCAAAGTGATGACCTGGGCGGTCATGATGTCTTTAGCTTTCAGCATTGAGCCACTCCGTTAGGGCGCGGGGCAGCGCCCCGGCAATCTCCGAGGCGAGGTTGCCCCGGTTGGGATAGTTGGCGGACAGCAGCCGTCCGGCGAGTCCGTGCCAATACACCCCCAGGCAGGCAGCATGCAAGGGGCTTATAGAGCGGGCCAGCAGGCTGCCGGTCAGTCCGGACAGCACGTCGCCGGAGCCGCCCACGGCCAGGGCGGGTACAGCAAAGGGCGAGAGGAAGGACTCGGGGGCGTCGCCGCAACACACCACCGTGCCAGCCCCTTTGAGCACCACTGCGGCTCCACTGCCCAGCGCCAGGGCGTGGGCCGCGGCAAAGCGATCCGCTTCCACCTCCGGGATGGATTTGCCCAGAAGGCGGGCCATTTCCCCCGGATGAGGCGTCAGCACGGCGTTTTGGCCAAGGGAGGCCAGTATTTGCGGCCGTGCGGCCAGCCAGAACAGAGCGTCTGCATCCCAGACGATGGGCAGATCGCAGCCGGATGGAGCGTTTGCCACACCTTTGCAAACATGCGCCCACAAGCTGTCTAGAAAGGCCTGCGTATCCGGTCCGCGCCCGATGCCTGGCCCAATGACCAGAGCATCATAGTTCTGGAGCGGGAGGCCCTCAGCCATTGCGGCACTCCAGGTTTCGCCGTGTCCCAGGGGAAGCGTCATGATGTCGGGGTGTCCGGCCTTGAGGGTAGGTTCAAGGCCTTTGGGGCAGGCCACGGTCACCAGCCCGGCTCCGGCCCGGAGGGCTCCGAGGGCCGCCAGCAGCGGCGCGCCGGTCAGCCCCTGCGATCCGCCGAGGATGAGCACTCTCCCGGCCGTGCCCTTGTGCATGTCCGGCCGAAGGCCGGGGAGCAGGGCGCGCAGACCGTCCAGAAGCAGGAAATGGCTGGCCGGGTTGGTATCGCGCACCACGCGGGGAATGCCGATGGGCCGCACCAGAAGTTCGCCCACAAATGCATCAGCCTGGGGCAGGGCCAGCCCCAGCTTGGCCGCCTCGAAGGTGACCGTGGCATCAGCGCGTACAGTGATCGTATCCGGCTGCCCTGTAGCGCCGGTTGTTCCGGCTGGGTCAGCACCGCCAGCGGTGATTGCCTGTCCTTTTTGCCCGGTCTGTTCGGCCTTGCTCGGTTGTCCCGTGAGGCCGTTCAAGCCCGAAGGGATGTCCAGGGCCAGTACGAAGGCCTGTTCGCCCAAGCGGTTGATGGCCTGAATCCAGGCAGCGTATTCCGGGCGGACATCGCCCTTGAGACCTGTGCCCAGCAGACCGTCCACCACCACGTCGGGCAGGGGCAGGGAGGAAAAATCCGCCCCGGCCAGGGAGGCCATGGGCGTGCCTGTCCGTTTGGCCAGGCGCAGATGGAAGCCTGACGCGCCGGTGTAGCTTCTGGCCGGGCGCGCAAGCAGAAGGAGCACCAACGCTCCGGCGTCGTGCAGATGGCGGGCCAGGGCGATGGCGTCGCCACCGTTGTTGCCAGGCCCGGCCAGCAGCAGCACCCTCAGGCCGGACAGTCCATCAAGCCCGTTGTGGCCTGCCTGGTCATAGGGAACGGCGGGAGCAGCGTCCCCGGCGTTGTCGCCGAACACCTCGCGCAGCACGGCCAGGGCCTCGCGGCTGGCGTTCTCCATCAGCAGCTCGGTGCGCAATCCCAGCGCTGCGGAGGCGCGATCCCAGCTGTTCATTTCCTCCGGCGTGGGCAGGGGGGCGTCCAGGCCATTGCCCAATCCGCCGCCCAAGTTGCCACATTGGTGCGGCTCGTCCTTCCGTGGCATTGGCAGGGGAGCTACCATTAGAGTGCCTCCAGAACCACCACAGCGGCGACGACGTCGCGTCCGTGGGTTAGGCTGATGTGGGCCGAGGCCACGCCCAAGGCGTCGGCCCGATCCTTGGCGGCATGCAGAAAACGCAATAGGGGCTTGCCCAGGGGGCCGACGCACACCTCGACATCTTTAAGGGAAATGCCGTCTCTGAACCCGGTTCCCAGCGCCTTCACTCCGGCCTCCTTGGCTGCGAAGCGGGCGGCCAGAAAGGGCACGGCCAGACGAGGCATTTCCGCGCGCTCGACCGGGGTGAGAATTTTTTCGCAGAAGCGTTCGCCGTGGCGGGCGAAAATCTTCTCGATGCGGTCAAGTTCGGTGACATCCAGACCCAGGCCTACAATCATATACTAATCCGCAAAGCCGCGCAGGATGTCGGCCATTTCGGATACGGCCTCGGGAAGGCCGGTGAACACCGCGCGGGATATGATACTGTGGCCGATGGAATATTCGCTCACGCCCTCAACATTTTCAAAGGCCCAGATGTTGACGTAGTTGAGCCCGTGGCCCAGGTTCACCTTGAGGCCAAGTTCACGGCCCAGGCGAATGCCCTTGAGCACTTTGTCCAGTTCGCGCTGGCGGTCGTCTTCGGACGGGGCGTCGGCGAAGGCACCGGTATGAATCTCAATGTATTGCGTCCCAGCGGCCTTGGCCGCCGCGATCTGTTTGGGATCGGGGTCGATAAACAGGCTGGAACCTATGCCTGCGGCGTGGATGGGGGCCAGAAAAGCGGCCAGTTCGTCTTCGCGGCCAATGCAGTTGAGCCCGCCTTCGGTGGTCAGCTCCTGGCGTTTTTCAGGAACCAGGCAGACCATATCGGGCCTGATACCCAGGGCCAGGCGGTGCATTTCGGGCGTGGCCGCCATTTCCAGGTGCAGGCGGGTTTTCACCAACTGGCGCAAAAGGGCCACGTCGCGGTCCTGAATGTGTCTGCGGTCTTCGCGCAGATGGACAATGATGGCGCGCGCCCCCGCCATCTCGGCCAGATGGGCGGCAGTGACCGGATCGGGCTCGGATGCAAGCCGGGCCTGACGCAGGGTGGCCACATGATCGACATTGACTGCAAGAATGGGCATGAAGCGCTCCTTATATACGAATGGAAATCCAGAGCATATATTGCAACCGTTTTCAGCTCAAGAGGTGTTGACAAAGCCCCAAGGCGCTCGTATCGGGAACTTCCCTGAAAGGGGACTAACCTTTATATTTAGGAGATGCGCGGAATATGAATCTTTGCATCGTCGGAACTGGATACGTCGGCCTGGTAAGCGCCGCCTGCTTTGCCGAAATGGGCAACGACGTCTGCTGTGTGGATATCAACCCCACCATCGTCGAAAACCTTCGCAACGGCAAAGTGCACATCTACGAACCCGGTCTTGAGGAAATCGTCAAGCGCAACACCGAGCAGGGACGACTGAAGTTCACCACCTCCCTGTCCGAGGGCATGGAAAACGCCCTTTTCGTGTTCTGCTGCGTGGGCACCCCCTCCAAGGCCGATGGCTCCTGCGATCTGAGCTTCGTGCATCAGGTGGCCCGGGAAGTCGGCCAGAACATGAAAGACTATAAAATCGTGGTGGATAAATCCACCGTGCCCGTGGGCACCGCCGACAAGGTGCGCTCCCTTATCGCTGAAGAGTTGCAGAAGCGCGGCGTGGCCATTGAATTCGACGTGGTCTCCAACCCCGAGTTCCTCAAGGAAGGCGACGCCGTTTCCGACTTCCTCAAGCCCGACCGGGTTGTGGTGGGCACCGAGAACGTCCGCACCGCCGAGTTGCTCAAGGCTCTCTACGGACCCTTCGCCCGCAGCCGCGAGAAATTGATCGTCATGGGCGTGCGTTCCGCCGAAATGACCAAATACGCGGCCAACTGCATGCTGGCCACCAAGATCTCCTTCATCAACGAGATCTCCAACATCTGCGAGCGCGTCGGCGCCGACGTGCGCGACGTGCGCGTGGGCATCGGCAGCGACCACCGCATCGGCTATCAATTCATCTACCCCGGCATGGGCTACGGCGGCTCCTGTTTCCCCAAGGACGTCAAAGCTCTTATTGACACCGCCCGGCAGTACAATGTGGAGCCTCAGCTGCTGGCCTCGGTGGATGAAGTGAACAACCGCCAGAAGCACGTGCTGGCCCGCAAGGTGAAGGAATACTTCGCCCCCCAGGGCGGCGTGAAGGGCAAGACCCTGGCCCTGTGGGGCCTGGCCTTCAAGGCCAACACCGACGACGTGCGCGACGCCGCCAGCTTCGAGCTTATCCGCGACCTGACTGCCGAAGGCATGAAAGTGCGCTGCTTCGACCCCGTGGCCGGTCCCAACACTCGCAAGGAGTTCGAGGGCAACAAGCTGGTCGAAGTGCTCGACGAGCAGTACGCCACCCTGGACGGCGCCAGCTGCCTGGCCGTTGTCACTGAGTGGAACCAGTTCCGCAACCCTGATTTCGACCGCCTGAAGAAGACCCTCAAAGCCCCCATCATCTTCGACGGTCGCAATCTGTACTCACCCAGCTTCCTGGCGGAAGAAGGCTTCGCCTACTTCTGCATCGGCCGCCCTGACCCCAAGGCCTAAGCCTTAGGCCACACCACGAATCCGTTCGCAAGCGAGGGGAGAGCCCAATGGGCTCTCCCCTCGCTTTGTCTGGGGGTGCAGGCACCTTCCTATGGAACCAATCTCCCCCTAAGCCTCTTCGAGGCCAACGGGGAGTAAGCCAGCCCCCCCATATTAGCGCACGGCAACGCGTAGCTAAAAGGGGGGGCCGGGGGCATATTCGAATTCTAGCGGGCTTTAGCCCATGAATATGCGGGTATATGCAGCAGAGAGGCCGACCAGACACACCAGGCTGAGCACCCAGGCCACTACCAAGTGGAGCTTGAGGCGCAGGGGATGCTGGTTGCGGATAACAAGAATCCAGAGGATGGCGGCCAGGGCCAGCGCGCCAAGGGCTGTGGCTGATGACCAGAAAATGAGCGGGCGGGCGGGCAGTTCGCGCGCCACGGGCCAGAGTTTGGCCAACAGCGCCCCCTGGCAGGCCATGGCGGCAGCAGAGGCGGACAAGGCCCATTTGGAGCCGAGCTTCAAGGCGTAGGTGTAGTAGTCTCGACCGAAGTCGTCTTTGTTGCGGCGCAGGATGCAGTAGAGGGTGGCCAGGGCTCCTGCCTGGGTCAGGCTCAGGGACAGCGTCAGGGGCACCAGCAGCCAGGCGCTGGAATCCGCAGGCGGCAGAAAAAGGGCTAGATCCGGCCCGGGTTGGGTGGGAGAGAGTACGAAATGGCGGAAAAAGGCCACTGCCAGATACCCGAAAATCCAGGCCGCAACTGTTGCGGCAATGCCCAGAGAGGCATGCAGAGTGCGGCGGTCCTTCATGCTCTGCCATGAGGCCCTGAAGACGCAGGTCAGCGCAGCAGCCACAAGCAGACAGACGGCCAGGGGCAGGGCGGGCAAGGGCAGGGCTAGCCAGAACGCGGTGACGTCTGGGAATCTGAGGTGCAGAAACACTCCAGAAAGCGCCAGGACGGCAAGGCCGCACAATCCGAGAAGCAAGGCCAGGGTGGCAGTCTGTTGGCCGAACTTGTCCCGGAACACCTTGACCCGTTTTGGAGGGCGCACCAGCGGTATCGCGCCAGCCAGGGGAAGGCTGGCCGCAGCCAGGACCAGGGCCATGATCATTCCGATAAGGGCCGAAACGCCAAGAGAGATGAGCAGCTCGTTCACGCCAGATAGCACTCCTTCAGTGTTTCCGTGGGAAGAGGCCGATGTGTTCTGCCTGAAAATTCCGTGCGAAGCAATCGCCGTAAAATGGTGATGAGTGCTTGCTTTAAGCGCAATGCTCGCTTAACCCAGGTAAAAATGTACACAACAGCGTTGGAGGGTAGGGTGAAACGAATCGGCTTGCCGGTTATGGCATTGATGCTCGTCTGCGGGGGCTGCGTCCAAAGCGGTAAAGCCCAATTGGATGCCAGCACGGCGTACAGGCTGCAAAATCTGGAAGCCGGTTTAGCAAGAGTCCAAGATCAGGCCTTGAAAACAGACGCCGAGCGCCAGGCCAGGGATGCCGATATCAACTATAAGTTGCAGGCTATCGCCACTCGTCTGGGGCTGCCGGGATCACAACCCCAGGCGGCAGCGTCCTCTTCCGGGGCTACTAAGGCAGCCGTTCCTACGAAAAGCTCTGGTAAAAAGGGCGCGCCTGACCGCCAACGTCAGCATATCGTCGCCGGGCAGATCATCCCGCTGTCCCAGCTGTACGGACAGACCCAGCCCGCAGCAGCTGCCGCACCTGCCGCCGCTCCGCAGTATGCACCCGTCCCAGGGCAACCGCAGTATGCACCAGCCGCCGCCCCCGCCACCGGCCAGCCACAATATGCACCAGCACCCGGCCAGCCCCAATACGCAGCCGCGCCTGCCGCCGGACAGCCGCAGTATGCACCAGCGCAAGTCCAGCCGCAGTATGCACCAGCACCCGGACAGCCGTTGTCGGTTCCCGCCGCCGGGCAGGTACAACCTGTCAATCCGGCTGTCGCAGCCCAACCGCAGCCGGTGGCCGCCTTGCCGCCCGCGCAACCCATGCAATCTGCCCAACCACTCCCGCCAGCTGCTGTAGCCCCTGTTGGCTCCCGTCAGCCGACGCCTGTGGCCGCACCGGCCAAACGCGGACGCGCTGCCAAGGACCCTCGGACGCCCCAGCCTCTGACCCCGGCTGTCGAAGCAGCTCCGGCCCCAGCCGCGCCCGTAGCGGCGACCGCCCCGGCTGCCAGCGCCGCGCCGCGCATCACCGAGGAGGAAGGCCAAGCCTACGTGGAAGCCATGCGCGCTGTCACGGCCAACAAGAACGACGAAGGTCGGCGCAAGCTCAACGATTTCATGACCAAGTATCCCGGCTCCGTCAAAGCCCCTGAGGCCGAGTTCTGGATCGGCGAAAGCTACATGAATGAGAAAAGCTACAATCAAGCCATTCTGGCTTTCAAGGAAGTCACCACCCGTTTTCCCAAGGATCCCAAGGGCGCAGAATCCCTTTTCCGTGCTGCGGACGCCTATGAGAAGCTCGGCGACAAGAACAATGCTGTTTTTCATCTGAAAATTCTGGTGGAAGAGCACCCCAACTCCGAGTGGGCGGCCAAAGCCAAGCAAAAGCTCAAACAGTTGGGCCAGTAAACACGTGACCGAAGCCCAACGTCAGGAGTTCTGGGGCAGTCTGGCCCTCAAACACGGATCGGGGCTTGGGCCACGAACGGCAAAGCGCATCCTCGAACATTTTGGTTCCGCCGCTGCCGCCGTTTCAGATTGCCAAACCTGGATGGACGCCAATCTGGTCAATGCCCAGCAGATGCGGAGCTTCCTGGCCGAATCCTGGCGCAAGGCCGCCGAAGACGAACTGGCCAAGGCCGAAGAACTGAATCTGAACGTGTTCAGTTGGGCTGATGCCGGTTACCCCGAACGGCTGCGCCAGATTATCGATCCTCCCTTGGTTCTGTACCATATGGGTGATGCCAGCCTGCTGGCCAATCCGGGGCTGGCCCTTGTGGGCTCGCGCGAATGCTCCCGCTACGGCATTGAACTGGCCCACCGCATCTCCAGGGACCTGTCCGTCCAGGGTGTGACCATCATCTCCGGGCTGGCCTACGGTATCGACCGCGAAGCCCATCTTGGCGGCCTCAAAGGGCCGGGCAGCTCCATCGCGGTCATGGGCACAGGCCTTGATCTGGTCTATCCTTCGAGCAATATGGATATATGGCGGGAGATGTCCCAAAAGGGACTCATCCTCACCGAGTACGCACCGGGCACCAAACCCCACGGCGGCAATTTCCCCCAGCGCAACCGCATCATCAGCGGCTTGGCCCTGGGGGTGCTGGTTGTGGAGGCCAGGTCCAAGTCCGGCAGTTTGATCACCGCCCGGCTGGCCATGGAACAGGGCAGAGACGTTTTTGCCGTGCCTGGGCCGGTATCGCTCAAAAGCTATCGCGGCTGCCACGAGATCATCAACCAGGGAGCCAAACTGGTCCACGATGCCGATGACATTTTGCAAGAACTTAAACCGCAACTTGAAGAATTTTTGAAGATGCAGACCCGTCCACAGGCCCCGCCCAAAGCCAAACCCGCCCCGGTGCAGGCCAGTCTCCTTGCGGGCGGAAGATCCAGGCGTTTGCGGGGCATGGCTCCTGCCCGGGCTCCGGCGCCCAAGGCGCCGCCGGAAATGCCACCTGTTGAAAAACCCTCCTCCGGACTGGAAGAAGACCTTTCTCAGCACCTTGCCGCCATGGGGGCGACTCACATCGACGCGCTTTGCCGGGGATTTTGCCGCGAAGCTGGAGAAATGAGCGCCGCCTTGCTGCTTCTGGAGTTGAAAGGGGTTGTCCGCAAGCTGCCGGGCGGGTACTATATGACTGCGTAACGTAACAGGAGTTCACGGGCCATGCAAAAAATCCCTCTTAATCTGGCCAAGCCCGGTTTCGTCCTGGCCAAGCCGGTTGCCCGCAACGACGGCGCGGTTGTGGTTTCTCAGGGGACGGCGATCACCGAGTCCCTGCTGGATAAGCTGGACATGATGGGCATCGAATCCGTGGTGGTAGAGGGCGAGCCGGTGCAGATGGACGGCGTTTCCTCGGGCACCAATTACGACGTGCGCCTCAGTCGGCTGGACCATCTTTTTCGCGGGCACACTTCGGACCCCTGGATGCAGCAGGTTAAATCCTTGCTGGTGAACTATTTCAAGATGAAGGTGGCCTCCAAGGCCGGGTAGGAGTCGAACGGAATGGCCGAAGATCTCAAGCTCGAACGCAAGGACCAGATTCTTGCGGTAAAAGATTTGCCCACCCTGCCCAAGGTGCTCGATGAGGTCTCCCGTCTGGTGAAGGACCCGGATTCATCGACGGAAGCTATTGCCAAGCTCATCTCTACAGACCAGGTGCTTTCGGCCAAGGTGCTCAAGATGGTCAACTCGCCCATCTACGGATTTCCGGGCCGCATAAGCTCCATCCATCACGCCCTGGTGCTGTTGGGTTTCAACGTGTTGCGCGGTGTTATCGTCTCCACTTCGGTGTTCGACATCATGAGTAAGAACATGGTGGGTCTGTGGGAGCACAGCGTTGGCTGTGCCTTGGCCAGCTCCGAGGTGGCCAGGCATTGCGGCCTGAAGGATGTGGAAGATATCTCAGTATCCGGCCTGCTGCATGATTTGGGCAAAGTGGTTACCGCCGTGCAACTGCCGGAACTGAAAGTCGCCATTGAAGCCGTGGTCAAAACCAAGGATATCAGCTTTATGGCTGCAGAGCGCGAACTTATGGGCTTTTCCCATGACCGGGTGAACGTCTGGCTGGCCGACCACTGGAAGCTTCCTCCCAGTATCAAGGAAGGGATGGGGTATCATCATAAACCCCAGTTGGCCCGATTGTACCCCGAGGTGGCCTGCTGTGTGCATCTGGGCGATTTTATGGTTCGCATTTTCGAATACGGGTCCGGCGGGGATGACAACGTGCCGTATCTGGAACCGGACGCACTGAAAAAACTCAAGCTCAAGCCCACGGACCTGGAAAAAATTCTGGACAAGTTGTGTGAACAGTTCGTGGATATCGCTGACCTGAGTTTCGTGTAAACGCATGGAAAAGCTTGCCGACGCCTGCCATTTCAGCCGCCCGCAACGGGTTTACCTTCTTTCCGCCGACCCCGTACTGCGGGAAACGCTTGGGGCCATCTGGCCTTCCGACCAATTGGTGCTCACCCATTTCGACCGGGGCCGGGGCGCTATCGAGGTGCTGTTCAACGAGCTGCCGGACCTGCTCATCGTGGACCACGATCTGCCGGACATGTCGGGCCTTGACGTGGTCAATCTGGTCAAGAGCGAGAATGTCTACCGTCAATTGCCGGTTATCCTGGCCATCCGTGAAGAGGCCCTGGAATCCAAGGCCGACTGGTGCACCACCGAGGTGGACGACGTGATCATCACGCCCTTCACACCCGCCAGGGTGAAGGTGCGGGTGTTTCTTACCCTGGCGCGAGCCTCGCGGGCCTTTGACACCAACCCGCTTTCCAAGTTGCCGGGCAACACCTCCATCATCCAGCGCATCCAGGAGATGATCGATCACCAGGAAGATTTCGCCCTGGCCTACGCCGATCTCGATTATTTCAAAAGTTTCAACGACAAATACGGATTCTCCCGAGGGGATGAAGTGCTCATGATGTCGGCCCGGGTGATCGTGAATACCATCCGTGGTTTCACCGGTGTACGTTCCTTCGTTGGCCATATTGGCGGGGATGATTTCGTGTTCATTCTGCCGCCGGACAAGGTGGAATTGGCCTGCCAGCGGGTTGTGGAGAATTTTGATTCCATTGTCCCGCATTTCTACGACGAGGACGACAGGGCGCGCGGCTTCATCCAATCCACCGATCGCGAAGGCAACATGCGCACCTTTCCCCTTATGGCCATTTCCATTGCTGTAGTGTTCAATGTGGGCGGGCGGCTCAAGCACTACGGCGAGGCCTCGCAGATTGCCATGACCCTTAAAAAGAAGGCCAAGGAAAACCCCAAGAGTTCCTATGTCCTCGACATGCGCATATCCTGACCCGGCGCTTCCCGATACCGCCTGCGCCTTTCTGGCTTGGCTGGCCGTGGAAAAAGGTTATGCCACGGCAACCTTGGCCGCCTATAAGGGCGACCTGACAAACTTCGAGCACTACTTGAAGGATCGCAGCCTGAGCCTGGCGCAGCCTGCCTCCATCACCCGGCGCGACTTGCACGCCTATCTGGCGGAACTCCACCGCACCCGCCAGGCCAAGACCTCCATGTCCCGCAAGTTGTCCTGCCTGAGGGGCTTTTTCCGCTTTCAGATGCGGCGGGGCGGGCTTGCCGCCAATCCGGCTGCCGGGCTTTCCAACCCCAAGCTTTCCAAGCCCCACCCCAAGAGCATCAACGTGGATCAGGCCTTCGCCTTGCTGGAGTCCTCAGGGGGGGGCGACCCTGAAGTATTGCGCGACATGGCCCTGGCAGAACTGCTGTACGGCTCCGGCCTGCGCATCAGCGAGGCCCTCGGGCTGGATATTAACGACGTGGACACCGGAACCGGCATCGTCAGGGTGAGCGGCAAGGGCGGCAAGCAGCGTCTGGCTCCACTTTCAGATACGGCCATCACGGCGTTGCGCGCCTACATGGGGGTGCGTCACGCCTACAGTGCGGACCCAGCTCTGCAGGCCCTGTTCATGGGGACTCGCGGCAAACGGCTGCAACGCAAGCAGGCCGCCCGCATTCTGGAGGCCTTAAGCCTCAAGTCCGGGTTACCCATGGCCATACACCCGCATATGCTGCGCCACAGTTTTGCCAGCCATATGCTCCAATCCGGGGCGGACATGCGGGCCGTACAGGAATTGCTGGGGCATTCGCGGCTTTCCACCACCCAACGCTACACACATCTGAATCTGGCTCAACTGACTCAGGTGTACGACCAGGCCCATCCACGATCCAAAAAAAGCGAAGAATAATGCGCATTAACCTGATGGTTGCAAATGCCGGCTGCAGTATCTATAGTACTTTGTACCGGGATGTTTAGCCTCTCCCCGCCCGGAGACATGTATGTCCAAAAACAAGCCAAATATCATTATCATCAAAAAAGGCGAGGAAGGCCACGCCAGTCCTCACGGCGGCAGCTGGAAGGTTGCCTACGCAGACTTCGTGACTGCCATGATGGCCTTGTTTCTGCTGCTGTGGCTCACTATGGCCCTGAAGCCGCAGCAGAAAGTGGAACTCTCCGTGTTCTTCCAGGACCAGGAGTTGCCAAAACGCGAAAAACCCGCCGAAAGCGTGGTTTTGCCCACTTATATGCCCAAAGACGCCAAGGTGGGCGCTCCGCAGTTCAAACTTTCCCAAGAGGATAAGCTGAAGTACGAAGTTGCCCTCATGATCAAGGAGTTGATCTCCAAAGATCCGAAACTCAAACAGAATTCCGGCATCAGCTCGGAAAAAGACGGCGTGCTCATGCACGTGCAAAGCTCTCTGATGTTTGAGCCTGGAGCCGGTGTTCTCAAACCCGAGGGCATGAAGGTGCTCGACGATGTCGTCAAGGTCATGAAGGCCCACCAGGTTGGGCTGGTGATTCGGGGACACACCGACGATACCGAGACCATTGGTTCAAAGACAATTTCCAAATTTGAGCTCGCCGGTCTGCGGGCGGCCTCGGCGGCGCGTTACATCGTTGAAAAGGGCGGTATCCCTGCACCACGGGTGGCTTCGGTGAGCTACGCCGACAGCAAACCTCTGGTGCCCAATACTTCCGATCAAAACAGAGCCATCAATCGCCGCGTTGAGTTCCTCTATCATTCAGAGGATATGGCCACAATTAAATAGCCGTTCACGGTTGAGGTCTCCCATGGCGCGCTTTTTGTTGTCACTGATCTTTTTGGTTCTCATGGCTGGGCCCGGCCTGGCAAAGACGGTTTCCTACCCTTTGCCCTTCAACATTGATGCCGCTTACGACAGCAGCTCCGGGGCCTTGCCTTCCGGTAAGCTGTCTTCCCTGACGGATCGCGACAGCACCACCGGCACGGCCATCGGTCAGTGGATCAGCTTTGATTTCAACGGGATTGTGGCCGTTACCAGCCTGACCATCATCAACGGATGGGCCGCCCCTGGCAAATTCGGCGAGTACGGCCGCATCAAGACCGCCACGCTCTCCTTTGACGGTGGTGCCACACGGCAGCTGCGTTTGAAGGATACCGACAAGCCCCAGACCATCGCCCTGAACGGCAAAGGCGCCAAAGCCAGGCTCATGGTCACTTCGGTGTATCCGGGCAGCATTTCCGACGTGCCGTATCTCTCGTCGGTGCGGGTGGAGGGGTATGACCCACAGAAAAAGCAGGTCCAACTGACGGGCCGATTCGAGGGCTGCGTGCGTTCGCGCTCAAGCTCCATGGTGGACGATGTGGAACTGCCGCTCTTTTATTGCGTGCGTTTTCGTGCTGACGACGGTGCTTTCTACGGTTGCCTGGACGACCTGTGCTTCCACCCTCAAGAATATATGAACACCCGGCTTTCCGTTGTGGGCATAGTCAAAGAGGGCAATGTGCTTGAAGTGTTGCAGGCTACGCCCCTCAAATAGGACCCGCTAGACCGGTTTCAGCCCGCAGGCCGTGGCGTAGGGGCACCATTCGCAGGAACGCGAAGGCGTGGGAACGAACTCCTGCGATCCCAGGATGAGGCGTAAAATACAGCCTACAAGGGCCGGGACCTGCTCCAGAATGTAGCGTTCCTTGAGCCCGGCATCCACCTTGGCTCCCAGAAGGGGAACCTCCTGCCCGCCAGTCCCCAGAGCCACAAAGGCGCCATTCACCGGCAACAGGCCGGTTTTCTGTTTGTAGAGATACAGATACAGGGGCAATTGGATGGATTCCAGGCTGGCTGCCAGTTTGGGCAGCAAAGAAGTGTCTTCGGCCGGATTTTGGCATTCGATCCAGTCCCAGAGCGTTTCGTCATCCCAGAATTTCGGCTTGGGCTTGCGCTGGCCGCCGGTTTTGTAGTCGAGCACCCACAGTCCGTCCTCGCGCCGATCCACCCGGTCCACGTCCCCGCGCAGCTTGTAGGTTTCTCCGCCAAGGGAGAAGGGCGTCTCCAGGCGGGTTTCCAGTTCCAGGGGCGTTGTGGGAACCATGGCCGCTACAAAGGCGCTCAGGCGATGTCTGCCGGTGCGCTGGAGCATCAACCGGGCGTCCGGGGGCATCTGGCGGAAGAACGGGGCGGTCTCCAAACGGTGTTCAAAGGCCTTCAGCAGCGGTTCCGCCTCCACCGTGGTCGGGTCCAAGAACTGGTTCAGCCGTGGCCTGAAAAAATCCTGCAAAACCTCGTGGATCAACTGGCCAAGAGCCGGTGGATCGCCGCTTTCGGCAACTTCATCAAGGGGTGCCAGCGGGGTGACGTACTTGTAGAAAAAGCGCAGAGGGCATTTGATGTAGTCGTCCAGAAAGGTGGGGGAGAGGCTTCTGTAGCGCAAGAGCGTCTGCACGCGCATGCGGCAGGCGTGGGTGTTGGCCACGGCAGGGGAAGGCGGCAGCACCCCGCGCATGGGCAGGCTGATGAGGCGGCGGGGAGCGTCGGAAGCGCCCAGCAGGCGTCCCTGGCGTTTTTCCTCCTCCCAGATGAGCTGCTCCACATAGCGGCTGGGCATGCTTTTGCCGTCGAGCAGGCCCGGCTGGATGCCCGAAGAGGTGAACAGGCCCACCTCGCGCGCGCCCTGGATGAGCCGGTAGAACGTGTGGGCAGCCACCAGGTCGCCGTGGCGCTGGTCCGGCAGGCCCAGGGACTGGCGCAAGGGATCAGGCAGCAGCACGTCGGGTTTTGGCGCGCCCGGCAGCACGTCTTCGGTGGCCCCCAGAATGAACACCCGCTCGAAGGTCAGCAGGCGCGTCTCCAGCATGCCAAGCACCTGCAATCCGGCCAGGGGGTCGGCCTCGAAGGGCACGCGCTGGCGCTTGACCAGTTCCCGGGCCATGGTGCGCACGGCCTCGGGGGGAAAGGGTTCGTTGCTGATGGAGCTGTCGTGCAGCTCCGGGATAACCACGTCCATGAGCCTGGCCAGGCATTGGGCGTCGATGACGAAACGTTCCCAGTGCCCGCCCCCATGGTCCGGGTCCAGCAAAAGGCTGGCGAGACCAAGCAGTGCCTGGGCCATGGCGCGCGGGGTGGAGACCTCCTCAAAGGCCGTGAAACAGACCGCCACCACCCGCCGGAGCAGGGCTTCTACTGCCTCACGTCCCTCCACTCCTGTGAACAGGTCTTCGGCCGGGGTCCAGGAGGCGGGGTCGAGATACTTTTCCCCCTTGCGGATGGCCTCCTCCCAGGCGTGGAACACCAGCCGCAGGGGTTGCTGGCCGTCGACCTCCAGAAATTTCAGCAGCGGATGACGCAAACAGCCGATGACCTGCCGCCAATGGTAGCCCTGGGGCCTGCGGTCGTCCTGGAGCCGCAGGAGCAGATCCACCAGTTGGAAGAGCGGCGAGCGCGTGAGCGGGAAGCCCATGGAGATGTTCACATCGCGCCGGGGCAGATGGTGCAGCACCGGCATGAGCATGTTGGTGTCGGGCAGCACCACGGCGTATCCGGCGGTGTCCCCGGCCTTGTCCAATTCTTCGCGCAGGGCTTTGAGCTGGGAGTGCAGATCAAAGCCTTGATGAAAGGTGATGGCCGCGCGACGGGGCGGAGGCGGGGCCGGAGCAGCGGAAAAGAGCGAAAGCTGGTCCCCGCGTTTGCGCCACGTTGGCAGAGGTGAGCGTTTTTCGTCGGTGAGCACAGTGGCTTTGGCTTTCCAGCCGGTCAACCATTGGCTGTGCTCCCGGCAGGACCAATGGGGCGACGCCCCGGCCCTGGCCACGTCCGGGTCGGTGTGCCAAAGAATTTCAGCCCGGCCACTTTTCCACAGGGGCTTGAGCAGGGCCTCTTCGCTTCCGGTCAAAGCATAGAAGCCGCAGGCCAGGATCAGTTTGCCGCGAAGCGCCTCCACGGCCTGGGTGGCGTTTTCGGCCACCAGGGCGTGCATCAGTCCCGGCGTGGCAGCGCCTTCATCCAGCAGAGCCTGCCGGTAGGCCGCCTGGATGGAGCGCAGGTTGCCCAACAGTGTGGCGGCCGTGGGCAACACCTGATCCTGCAAGTGTTCCAGGTCGGCGGCGGTGACCCGTTGCTGGAACAGTTCGTCCATCAGCCGGGAAAGACGCAGGCCCCAGGGGAAGAAATCCTTCACTTCCGCAGGAAAACCGTCGGTATCTCCGCGCAGGCCAGGCCGCAGGCTTGAAACCACCCGGTGGAGCAAACCCACCTGGTCCAGTTCGCCCAACTGGCGCAGGGGCTTGCGGTGCACGCGCTGGCACAGGTCGGCAAAGAGGTCGCCGATGGACAGGATATTGGGCAGCAGGCAGGGCTTGGCCAGCCGTGAGTCGGCCTGAAGCTTGTCCACCAGATAGCGTTTTGGCCGCCGGTGAGGGAAGAGAATGACCAGATTCTCGAACCGGCCCTCAAAGCGTTCCACCACGTGGCTGACCAGCCCGGCCAGAAAATCGCGGTCCCAGGGGATGATGGCTATGGGGGTCATGGCATCACCTCCGCGAGGCCGGAAAGCGCAGTGGCGTCATATTGGCAGATGGCCGCAGCCGTACCGGTAAAAGGTGAAAATCCGGCTGTCATGGGGCCACCTCGCTCACTTGGCGCGCATCCACATAGAGCAGCAAGCCGCGCACGGGGTGGCCTTCGCTTTGGGGCAGGCGGGCGGCCAGGTCCAGGTAGCGGCGCAGCTGGGTTTCATGGCCGGGGTCAGCATGGCCGGTTTTGTAATCGAGCACCAGGGTTTCCTCCGGGCCGAAGAGCAGAAGGTCGGGCCGGTGGCGTGCGCCGTTTTCGTTGAGCAGTTCCGCCTCGCGCAGGCCGTGGCTGTGGCAGTGAGGGAAAAAATCCAGGGATGCCAGCCAGGCGAGGGCTTGAGCCAGGTCTTCGGCCCATTTTTCGTCGCCGCCGAGGCCCAGGGCGGCCATAGCCCGGTGCACCGCCAGTCGGCAGTCCTCCAAGGGGACCGCGCCCAGGTCGAGAATTTCCAGGGCCTTGTGCAACACGATGCCCCGCTTGCGTTCCGTGAGGCGCAGGCGCTCCATGGGGTCGCCCAATTCACTGCGCAGAATCTTCAGCCCCGGCAGCCAGGAAAGGGGCGCAGCCACTGTTGCCCCAACGGCGGCCTCCGGGCTGGCGGTCGTCAATTGGGCGCTCATGAGGGGGGCTGTTGCCGCAGAGCCGACGGCGGCTGCAACCACGGATGAACTGTCTTTGGAGGGGACGCCATCCGACGGCATAACGCCGGGCACAGGTGGTGCCAACAGCCTGCCTTGGCGGGGGGGCATGCGACCGAACGTCGTTTCGGGCTGCCCCCAATCTATGCCCAGCGCCCGCTGGATGACCCCCAGGGCCTTGGCCAGGGGAAACTTGTTGCACAGGGATTCGCTGGCCGGAAGAAAGGCGTGCAGTTCCTCTATGGGCCGGGTCCAGGCGACATAGAGCAGGTTCAGCTGTTCGAGCAGAATCTTGGCCATGCGTTCGTGATAGGGTCGGCCAAGTTCCTTGATGAGCAGAGCGGTCAGACGCATGCCATCGGCCTCGAAATCGGCCAGTTCGCCACCGGTGCTGACCGGAAACTGGTGGAAGGGCACCACCACCACGGGGAACTCAAGCCCCTTGGCTTTGTGGATGGTGAGCACCCGTACGGCCTGGGCTTCTTCGGGCTGGGGAATCTTTTCCTGATGGCCTTTTTGGTTCCAGAATTCCAGGAAGGTGGACAGGGAGCCAAACCCTTGGGTTTCGGCGTTGTGCACCAGTTCCAGAAAGCGGCGCAGAAAGACCTCATCCTGGGGATAGGCCTGCCACACGCCGCAGGCGGTGAAGAGCTCCTGGATAAGGTCGTAGGGCGTGGTCAGGGCGGAGCCGCGCAGGAAGGGGGTGAAAAAGCGCTCCCAGATAGCAGGAAAATCCGCCTGGAATTTGCGGTACAACAGGCCCGGAGTTTGTACGGCCAGCCAATCGGTCAGTTGTTCGCGACCGATGTTCTGCGAACGGCCAAACAACTCGCGGCAGGAGAGAAAACGCCACAGGGCCATGCCGTCGGGCGGGTAGTCCAGAAAGGCCAGAAACCCCAGCGATCCCTGGATGATGGGATGTTCGGCCAGGCGCAAGCTGTTTTCAGTGACCACCGGCACGTTCATCTCCACCAGCCATTGGGCGGCCAGGGCGGCCTCGCGGTTGGAGCGGGTGAGCACGGCGATGTCGCGCGGCTGCCTGCGCAGGAGCAAATCGCCGGTGATCAGCTCGGCCAGTTCCTGGCGGACCGAGGACTCGTAGCCTTCCTTGCCTTCGCCGGGCAGGCGACGCAGGCGCACGAACCCTGGTTCGCCGTCGCGCGCGGCAGGCAATTCCTGTCTGGCCTTGGCGAAGCAGGATCGCACCGCCTGAGCCAATTCCAAGCGCACGGCTTCCGGGGCATCCTTCAGAAGGGCCGTGGCCACGGCGTCACTGACCTCAACACCAGCCAGTGAATCGAACACCATGTTGTTGAAATCCACCACCACCGGGGTGCTGCGCCAGTTGAAGGGAAGACTTTCCTGGCGCACAGGGGCGATGGCCACAAGTTCCGGCTGCCTGGCCACATCCTGAAAGAGTGCTGCTTCGCCGCCGCGCCAGCCGTAGATGGCCTGCTTGACGTCCCCGACATAGAAAAGCGACCCGCCCTTGGACAGGCATTCCTGAGCCAATTGGGACAGCACGCCCCACTGGTTGAGGCTGGTATCCTGAAATTCGTCGATGAGCAGGTGGTGCAGGCGCGCCCCCAGGCGACAGTAGGCTTCAGGAACACCGCCGCCTTCGGCCAGAAGCGTCGCCACCTTGTCGGCCAGTTGGGAGAGCAAGGCCACGCCGTGATCGCGCCGGTACTGGACAAAGGCCTGGTCCAGAGTGCGGCCAAGCTCCAGAAACGGCAACGCGGCCAGTACTTTTTGCAGCATGGGGCCGCGCGCTTTGGCTGCGGACCACGAGAGCCGGAACTGCTGGTACAGGGTTTCAAGGCCGGGCGTCAGTTGATTCTGGGAGCCTTTTTTGACGCAGGCATCCAGACCGGATTTGTAGGCGAAAGTATCCGCATCGGGCAGGCCGCGCCAGATATTGAGGATCGCCACCTTGTTCAGCAGCCCGGCAAATGGGGAGAGCGGTTCCACCCCGGCCTGGTCCATCTGCTCCGCGAGGGTTGCGGCCGCAAGGCGCAGCCGCTGGCTCAAGCCTTCCATCTCCTGGTTAAGGGTCACGGCGTCGGCTTCAACGTGCCCGTGGCCTGCCAGCAGGTGGCGGAACACTTTGAGCAGCCGCTCCCTGACCTTATCCCCCAGCCAGAAACCGGAAACGCCTTCGGTAAAGATGAGCGAATCGGTGATGCTTGCAAGCATTGTCGGCAGGGCCGGGTCCGCGTCGTCCAGGCGGGAGGTCACGTCGTCGTACAGGGCCTCGAAAACCAGGGCGTCGTCGAGCAGGGCCTCGAAATCGGGGGGCAGATTGAGTTCCAGGGCGAAGAAGCGGGCGAGTTGGTGGAGGAGGCTGTCGATGGTGCGGATATTGAGCAGTTGCAGGTGGCGCAGGGCCTTTTCCAGCCAGGCTTTGGCCGCGGTCTGATGCTCCGGGCGGTTGAATTCCGGGTCCGGCAGGCCTAAGGCCAGGGATTTGAGCGCGGTGAGGACGCGCTCTTTCATCTCGGTGGCGGCCTTGTTGGTGAAGGTGATGGCCAGAATGGATTGCGGCCCGTAACCCTGGCCGGGCGCTGGGCCACACGCTGCGGCCGGGCTGCCGCTCTCGATGAGCAGGGCCAGGAATCTCCGGGTGAGCCGGTAGGTCTTGCCGGAACCGGCGGAGGCTTGCAATTGTTCTATCATGCGTTGTCTACCGGAGAAGCTGAAAGACTTGCGGGTTTTACTCTACCCGGATTGCCGCCTTGGGGCAATCGTTGCGGGGCTGTGATTGCAGGATTCGAACTCGAACCGTCCGTGCTCTGGCCACAGTGATGGCAGTCACTGGCCTGGAATGTGCATGTTTTTGGGTACGGAAGACTTCGTCGCAAGGAGGCGGATCAATGAATATGTACCAACAGCCCATCCTCCAGCCAGGCCCGGAGGACGCCCGGAAGATCGCCGAAACCCTCGGTCTGCAAGATTTGACCTTGAACGAAGTGGATTTTGACGATGTTTTCGTTACCGAAGACGTGCTCAAGGTTCTCCATCATGTGGCCAAGACAATAGCCAGCAAGGAAACCACTCCTGATTATGCCCCAAAAATGAGCGCCTATTGGGTGGAAGATTCCATGGAGCTGGTGCTGTGCGCCGCTTCCAGCAAGGATATGCACTTAGTGCGCGTGCCTCACGACCATTGGGCCATGCGCCCCTGCACTGTTCACTGATCACTGCGCTTTGTATCGCAGCCGAAACGCACACGTGGCGCGATGCCGGTCATCGCGCCACTTGTTGTACCGATGCGCTTATTGTTTCTTGGTTGTCCCGAAGAAGTTGCCCACGGCGTCAAGGGCTCCCTTTGCGGCATCCTGTGGAATTTGGAGTACGTTTTGAGGGGACTTCATGATGGTGTTAACGGTTCCCTTTGCCCCTTGCTGCAAAGCGTCTTTGAAAAACATTGAAGGTTCCACGCTGACATGAGGATCATAAATGGAGCCCGTGACATGCAACGGAATGGCGGGAAGATGTAAAAACCGCGCGAAGATGTAATAGTCCAGTGCGCCGGTGACCAGATTGGCCCACCCTTGGCCGGTGGCCTTGTGCGGAGGCACCGAGGCCGAGAAGTCGTTGCCGCTGACGACTCCTTTTTCAATGATATAGCTGCCGCCTATGGACTCGTAGGCTGTACGGGCACCGCCGCCTTTACCCTTGGTCATAAGCGCATCTTTGCTTTGCAGCGTGTCCGGCGACAAGTTGAATCCCAGTACCGCGCCGTTGTGCAAGGCGAAGGCGGCTTTTCCGGAAAGGTTGGCCAGGGCCTGTTGCGGTTCAAAACCCTTGGTCGTGACTACCATGGTCACGGTAGCACGACCGGCCAGGGGAGGCTTACCCAGAAGGTCAGTCAGCAAAGGTTCCACCTGCACGCCGTCCAAGGCCATGTTCAGGGCCACCGGTGGTATCTGGTCCCGCAGATCTGCCTTGGCCGTCCCCTTGGCCCAGCCCTGATACAGGGAGAGCTGTATGTGATTGAGTTCCACCTGGTTGTCTTTGACCGACAGATTGGCGAAAACCTTCTGAAAATGCAGTTTGCCGGCTTTGAGCGCACCGAAGTCCACTGTTCCCGTAGCGTTTACCGGTACGTCAAGGTATTCGGTCCCATTCTTGCCATGGGGCGTCTTCGTCTCCTTCGTGGCTGAATGCGGCGGAAGGTAGCGATCCACATCCAAGGTGTCGGCCTTGAGTGCGAAGGCAATGTGCGGCTTGGCGGAATCCTCCACCGTGGCATCCAGAGAAAAGGTGGTGGAGTCCAGAAGTGAAGATTCCGTTTTGACCGAGAGCCGCTTTTGAGCGCCCTCCAGATTCAGGTTGAGACGCGCTTTGGTAAGGGCCGAGGCGTCGGCCATGGGCGGCAGGGCGATGCCCAGCTTGCCAAGCACCTGCCTGGGATTGAACTCGCTCAGGGCGATCGAAGCTTTCATGGATGGCACACCGGCTATGTTTTCCACCCGCCCCTTGGCTTTGATTTCCAGGCCAAGGGCGTGCACCAGCACATTGGAGACTTCCGCCACGCTTTTGCCCATATCAACGGCGATGGTGGCTTGAGCCTTGGCTGTGCCCAGGTCCTGGACACCGACGCCCACCTTGCCGAGCACCTCTTTGGGGTTGAATTCATTGGTGGAGAAGTTGGCGGCTATCAGGGTGGCCGAGGGCATGTTGGTGGCATGGGCCTCGCCTGTGGCTGTAAACCCCATGGCTTCAACGGAAAAAGCAGTGAGATCCGCCGTCCCTGCGGCCATATCCACGTTGGCGTTCATGCCCATGTTGAAGCTTGCCATGGCGTCAGGCAGCAGGCCGCCTTTGGCTTGAGCCGCAAACTTGAGATTCTGGCCTGTGAAAACCTGCTTGTTCAGGTCCACCCGGATACTTCCGGTGTACAAGGCCTCGGCGGATTTGACCGGCAGGTTTTTGCCCGCAACAGTGGTCTTCAGGCTGGCGTTCTCAAAAGCGAACTGTAACGCTTCCGGGATGGCCGTGGCCTGGCCGCTTACATCCACATGCCCTGCGGCGTCGGGGTTTTTAACCCCGTAGTCGAAGCCCAGCTTCACCAGAAAGGGCTTTCCCCGGAGTACTGCTCCGGTGTTCAGGTTGAAATTCGCGAGGCGCAAGTCATTTTTGGTCATGTGGTCTTCAAAAGTGAGGGTCGCACCGGTAATGGCCACCTTAGCTATCTGATAATTCAGGGAGTAGATCTGTCCGTCGTCAGTGGTGACGATGACGTTATCACCCTCAACCCGCACGTCTTTTATGGGTGGATGCGGCAGGTTCAACTGGCCTTTTTCGTCGCGCACCAGATTGACTTCCAGGCCCTCCAGAGTAATTGCCCCGGCTTCCACACGTTTGGAGAGCAGCGGCAACAGCTTGACGCTGACCTCTGCCCGATCGAGCTTGAGGAGTTTTCCTCCGCCAAGATCGTCGGGAGCCATGATGGTCACCTTGCCCAGCTCAATGCCCAGCCAGGGGAAATACCGCACCTTGATGTCACCGTCGAAAGTTACGGAAAGGCCTGTGGTGCCATAGATAACCTGGGCAATCTGACCTTTGAACAGATTGGGGCTCAGCGACAGGCCCAGTATCACAATAGTTGAAGCTGCCAAAAGGACCACAGCAGCTGCAATGGCGGCAAAACGGGCGAATTTGCTCATACATGAACTCCTTGGAAGGAAAGGCATCATACTATAGGGTATCACCCATGACCATGACAAACGGTAATTCACTCTTCGAAGCGCAAGCACAACACCACGGCCTTCGCCTGGACAAATTGCTCACCCTCCTTGAACCCGGCCTGAGCCTGCGGGCCGCCAAACGGCTCATCGAGCGCGGCGGGGTGCTGGTGAACGACCGGGTCCGCGACGCCGCCTTCAAAGTCCGACAGGGGCAGCGAATTCGTGTGGAAGATGTTTCGCCCGCCTACGCAGGGCCAGCCCCGTCGGTCATCCAGGCGGATGCCGAGTTTGCCGCCATCCTCAAATCCGCAGGCCTGCACTCTGTGCGCCTGGCCGGGTCGTCCCAGGCCAGTGTGGAAGATTTTCTGCCCGAATTATTTCCTGGCTGCGAAGTCTCGCTCATCAATCGGCTGGACCAGCACACCTCAGGAATCGTCATGGCCGCGTTCAGCGAGGCGGCCACCGCGCGCTTTCGCGAGCTCGAAGACCAGGAGCGCATCGAGAAACGCTATCTGGCCCTGGTTGAGGGCGAGCTTCTGGAGCCTGTCCGGCTGGCCTGGATGCTCGAAACCGCTGATCGCGACCTGGTAAAGCCCTTGCCCATCGAAACCGCCGACCCTCTGCGGGCCACCTGGGTCACCCCCGTGGCCGTTCTTGGCCAGCGCACCCTTGTGGAGGCCCGCATCGTCAAAGGAGCCAGGCACCAGATACGGGCGCATCTGGCCCTTTCCGGGCACCCCATCGTGGGCGATGTTCTCTACGGGCACGGCGAAAGCGAAAGGCTGTACCTGCACCACTGGCGCTTGAAAATGGACGGCTTTCTGGCCCAGGCCTTGCCGGACTGGGACGAACTTAAAGCTGAACTTGAACAATTTGCGGAGGGAATATGCGCGGATGGCTGAAAACCCTGGCAGTGATGGCCGCTTTTGCACTGGCTCTGGCCGGGTGTTCCACTAAACAGGCGGCCAGTCAGGCCGAACCAGGCGACAGCCTGGATATGCTGACCCAGTATCTGGATTCAGGGCACCCCAAGGCCGCCCTGGGGCTGGCTGATGAACGCATCGCCGCCCAACCAAGCAATTACGAGCGCTATCTCACCCGGAACACGGTCTCCCTGGCCCTGCACGACTTCACCGAAGCCATGAAGGACAACGAAGCGGCCCTGAAGGCCTATGAAGCCAACCCCGCCGCCTACCCGCAAAACGAACGCCCGGCCCGGTTGGCGGCCATCCATGAAAGCTTCGCCATCACCGCCCTGCTGGCCGCCAAAGACGAAAAAGTAGTTGGCAAGCGCAAGGAATGGGCTAAAATCTACGAAGATCACGCCGCCAAGGTGAAGGAACTCGATCTGCCCACCTACAACCACCTGCGCGCGCTGCAAGGCGAAGCAGTGGAGTAGGAGGGGGTGAGATGAGAAGTTGAGGAGCAAGGGGCTCTGCCCCTTGACCCCGCCGGGGGGGGATGATCCCCCCCGGACCCCCGCAATAAAGGGAATGCTCCGGGCGGTGCAGTCGATCAAATACTCTGTTGATATCTTCTTGCGATGTGGTCGATCAGAATCTGTTGAAATCATCTTGTGATGTCTCTGTAGTCTTCGAGGGGCCACCGAATCTTCCCCTGTACCGGACGGATTAACTGGATGGCGGTCGATGCTCCGCCGGACCGCAGACCGGTGCGCCGCAGGGCGCTTTGGCCCGAGGAATCGCGCCGGTCGAGGACCGCCGGAGTGTCGTCCGCCATCAACGCCTGTCTTACCCTGCCAGTTATCACCAGCGTCGTTCGACCCTCCACCCCTTGCCCCTTGCCCCTTGCCTCTCCGCTCCCTCGAAATTTCACCGGACCTCACCATGTTTCACCGCGCAATGCTGCACTTCTCCACACTTCACTGCCCCCTCGCTTCACCGCCCCCCTCCAAATCCTCCTCCACATATCTCACGGCAGCCTCCAACAACACTTCTCGAGGGTAATTGTTTCTATTAAGCAGTGTCGCACCCAGCAGCTTGCTTTTCCTTCCAAAAGGCATGGCCACTGCCAGATGGTCGGCGTTGGGGTAGCCCAGCAGAGTGGAGCCGGGGATGATCATATCCGAGCAGACCACCATGCCGTCGTTCAAAGGCTCGGTTTTGGCCAAGGTGTTATAGAACGGGCGCAGGGCGGCAGAGATATTCTTCGGTTCGGCAAAGGCCGCCAGGCTGTAATAGCGAACGCTAGCGGGCAGCCTGTTTTGGTCCAGCCAGGCCAGCCGAACGGAGCGGCGCAGGCTGATGGCGGCTTCCGCGTCGGGTCCTGGTGGGCAGGCGCTCCAGGAGAACTCTCCCACGAATTTGGTGAATGCTTCTGAAAACACCTCGGCCAGGGGAGAACCATTGACCGCGCCGGAGACGCTGATGACCGCAGCCACCCGCTGCGCCACTTCCGGGTACGCCGCAAGAGCATCCAGGCTGTCTGGCGTCCCTTTGGAATGGGTGACCAGGATGATGCGTTGGCCCAGAGGCAGGGCCAGCACGGCCCGGCGGATGATGGCGGCGTTGCGGGCGCAGCTCAGGCGTCCGCCGGTCTGGATGTAGCCGGTGGAGTAGCCCAGGCTTTCCAGATGAGGGGCGGCGTCTTCAAAGCATTTCGCAGTGCTGGCCACGCACTCGGCCATGACCCCAGGAACCATCACTATCAGGTATTTTTGCGCAGACGGGGCAAGGTCAACCGGCAGCCCGGTAGGGGCGGGCTCTCCGGCCTGCCGCCACAGGGCTGCGTCGCCCTCGCAGGGCCTGGTATCCGGCAGGGAGGAGCCTCGGGCGGCGTTGACGGCGCAATAGATTTCCCGAAAACGTCCACGACCGTCAATGACTGCCGTCCGTGAGAGCGGTTGCAGCACACTCGGCTGGGTTTCGCGGGCGATTGTCGGGAGGGGGCGTCTGGAGCAGGCAGCCAGGAACGTGAATGCCGAAAGAAGGGCTATGGCGGGAAGCAGGCCCACGGCCAGGAGCATTCCGAACACGCGTTTCATGTTCAAGAAATGCCTGAATGGGCCGCCCGTGTCCAGGCGGCCCATGAGCAAACTGGGGTTAGATGAACTCTTTTTCCAGGGCTATCAGATCGGCATAGGTCTCGCGGCGGCGGGCCAGAAGAGCCTTGTCGCCGTCAACCATCACCTCGGCGGCGCGGGGGCGCGAATTGTAGTTGGAAGACATGGTGAAACCGTAGGCTCCAGCCGAAAACACGGCCAGCAGCTCGCCGGGATTCACGGCGGGCATCATGCGGTCGCGGGCCAGGAAGTCGCCGGATTCGCATATGGGGCCGACAACATCCACGGAGAGTTCGGGCCTGCCCTGGGGAGTCACTTCACGGACTGCGTGGTACGAGCCGTAGAGCGAGGGGCGCACCAAGTCGTTCATGGCTGCGTCAACGATGATGAAATCCTTGCTGGGGGTCTTCTTGGTGTAGACCGCCTCAGTGAGCAAAATGCCGGAGTTGCCTGCGATCACCCGTCCAGGCTCCAGGATCAAGGTCATGGGGTGATCCTTGAGCACGTTGGTCAGGGCCTGGCCGAGCTCGGCCGGGTGGGGCGGCTGCTCCTCGTCGTAAGTGATGCCCAGACCGCCTCCCAGATCGAGATATTCGATGTGCAGGCCAAGGCCTTTGAGGCGGTCGTAGAAAGTGATCACCCGGTCGAGGGCTTCCAGGAAGGGCTCGATGGTGGTCAGTTGGGAGCCGATATGGCAGTCGATGCCCACGGGTTCCACGTTGGGCAGGGCCATGGCCCTGGAGTATGCGGCAAAAGACTGTTCGAGATCCAGGCCGAACTTGTTTTTCTTCATCCCCGTTGAAATATAGGGGTGGGTCTTGGGGTCCACATCGGGGTTGATGCGCAGGCTGATGCGGGCGGTTGTGTCCATATCCGAGGCCACGGCGCTGATGCGCTCCAGTTCGCCCATGGATTCCACGTTGAACATCAGAATGTTGGCGGCCAGGGCCTGGCGGATTTCGTCTGTGCGCTTGCCCACGCCGGAATACACGATCTTGGAGGCGTCAACCCCGGCGCTCAGGGCGCGGTGCAGTTCGCCCCCGGAGACGATATCCATGCCCGCCCCGCACTCGCGCAGGGTTTTGAGCAGGCTCAGGTTGGAGTTGGCCTTCACCGAATAACAGGTCAGGTGAGGCAGGCCGTCGAAGGCCGAATCAAAGGCCTTGAAATGGCGGCGAAGTGTGGCGGCGGAATAGACGTAGAGCGGCGTGCCGAACTCTTTGACCAGGTCGGTGGCCTTGACGCCTTCGGCCCACAGTTCGCCGTCGCGGTATTCGAAGAAATTCATGTACTCAGTCTCCTTGTGTGTCCTTGTCCCCGCTCCATTTGGCCTTCCATTCACTTAAGATGTTCAAGGCGTCGAGCGGGGTTATGCTGTCGAGCATGACGTTTGCGAGTTCCAGCAGCAACGGATGCGGGGCCATGGCGGCCTGTTCCGCATCAGAGAGCTGCGCACTTGGCAGGCCAGGCAGCAGGCTCTGGCAAGTGGCCTGGGGGGCCGGTGCGAAAGCTTTGGCGTCCCGTGCCTTCTTTTCCAGGCTGGCCAAAACATCCTTGGCCCGCTGCACCACCCGGTTGGGCACACCGGCAAGCCGGGCGACTTCAATGCCGTAGCTGCGGTCCGAGGGGCCGGGAACCAGGCGGCGCAGAAAGATGATGTCGCCTCGCCACTCTTTGACCGCAATATTGACGTTTCGCAACCCCGGAATTTTGCCTTCCAACTGGGTCAGCTCATGGTAGTGGGTGGCGAAGAGGGTGCGGATGCAGCTGGGTTCGCCGCCCTTGCGGGAGCGTCCGGCCAGATCCTCCACCACGGCCCAGGCCAGGGCCAAGCCGTCGAAGGTGGATGTTCCCCGGCCTATCTCGTCCAGGATCACCAGGCTGCGGCGCGTGGCCTGGCGCAGGATGCGGGCTGTTTCCATCATTTCCACCATGAAGGTGGATTGCCCCTGGGCCAAATTGTCCGAGGCCCCAACGCGGGAAAAAATGCGGTCGGTTATGCCGATGTGGGCCTTGGCCGCTGGAACATAAGAGCCGATCTGGGCCAGGATGACGATGATGGCCGCCTGGCGCAGCACAGTGGATTTGCCGGCCATGTTGGGGCCGGTGATCAACAGCAGGCGCTTGTCGTCATCGAGGTGAAGGTCGTTGGGAATGTAATTGGCCGGGCCTTGCACTGCCTCCACAGCCGGGTGTCTTCCGGCCTGGATGGCGATTTCCAGGCCTGTGTGCAGACTGGGGCGGGTCCATTCCCACTTGCGTGCGCAGTCGGCCAGGCCTTGCCAGTAGTCCAGCCGGGCCAGAATCTGGGCCATGGTTTTGAAGCGTGCCCTGGCCTTGGCCACGGTTTCGCGCAATTCGCCAAACAGGGTGTACTCCAGATCCTTGCGGCGTTCGCTGGCCGAGAGCAACCGGTCTTCCAGATCTTTCAAGGCCGGGGTGATGTAGCGTTCGGCATTGGCCAGAGTCTGGCGACGCACGAAATGCTCCGGGGCCTTGCCCGAGGCACGGGTGAGCTCGAAATAATAGCCGAACACCCGGTTGTACCCCAACTTGAGCTTGGGCAGGGCGTTGGCCCGTTGCTCCTCTTCGAGCAGTTCTTTAAGCTTGGCCTCGCCGTGTTCCGTGAGTTCCATCAGCTCGTCGAGCTGGGGATGGTATCCGGCGCGGAAGAGTCCGCCTTCGGTGATGACTGCTGGCGGGGTGTCGGCCAGAGCCGAAAGCAGCAACTCGCGGATGTCTTCAAGATTGTCCCATTCCCGGGCGAGGGCTTCCACGGCGCAGGGTTGCTCCACGCTGAAGGTCTGGGCGGGCGTGCCGTCTCCGGTGAGGTGGGCACTCAGGCGCGGCAGGGCGGAAAGGCTGTGGAGCAGGGACAGAAAATCCTTCGGGGTGGCACGGCCAAGGAAAATGCGGGTGGAGAGGCGCTCCAGGTCGTAGACATCGTCGAGGGTCTGGCGCAGTGCCTCGCGAAGGGTGTCTTCCTTGAAGAAGAAACGCACGGCCTCCTGGGTGAAGACGATGGATTCGATATCCATCCAGGGTTGGCGCAGCCTGGTTTCCAGCAGACGTCCGCCCATGGGGGTGACGGTGCGGTCGAGCACCTGCCACAGGGTGCCGGCGCCTTTGCGGCCGTCGAGCCTGCGGAATATTTCCAGGTTGCGCTCAGTCACCTCGTCGATGAGCAGATGGCGGCTGAGGTTGATGGGCTTGAACTGCCCAAGATGGCCGAGTTCCTGCTTCTGGGTTTGGCGCAGGTAGGAGAGCAGGGCACCCATGGCCCGCACCAGCTGAGGCTTGTCGGCCACGTCCAGAGCCTCCAGCCCGGCTACGTTCTGGGCCTCAAGGATGCGTTCCTTGGCAGAGGCGAAATCAAAGTGCGGCTTGTGGGGAAAGTGGGTGATCTGAATGCCCAACTCCGGCACATGGCGCGGGGAGGTTTTCATGTCGGGCAGCAGGAGTTCCTTGGGGCCGATTTTTTCCACCCACTGCCACAACTGGGATTCGTCGCGGGAGTACAGGCCGGACCACTCGCCGGTGGAGAATTCCATCCAGGCCAAGCCTCCGGCGCGTTCGTCCCCGTCCCAGAACAGGGCGGCCAGATAGTTGCTTTGCTTGGCTTCCAGGTTGGCGTCGTCAATCACCGTGCCGGGTGTATGCACCACGGTGACCGCCCGTTTCACCAGGCCTTTGGCCTGTTTGGGGTCTTCAATCTGGTCGCAGATGGCCACCTTGTACCCTTTCTCCAGCAACTGGGGAAGGTAGGCAGCCAGGGCGTGGTGGGGCACGCCGCACATGGGCACCGGGGACTCGGCATTTTTGTCGCGGCTGGTGAGGGCGATTTGCAGTTCGCGGGCCGCCACTTCGGCGTCCTCGAAGAACATTTCGTAGAAGTCGCCCATGCGGTACATGAGCAGGGCATCGGGGTATTCGCCCTTGATGCCCAAATATTGTTCCAACATGGGGGTGAGCCTGGGGGTGCTCATGTCTGTGACGCCGGGTATTTATACGAATTTGTCAAAATATGGCGGTCTCTGGCCGCTGCAGTGGTAATGCCTCGCCGAAGCGACGGAGTCAACCACCTTGCGGAGTCCTCACGCAGGCGGACAAGGGATAGACTGCACCAGCCAAACACGTGGACCTTCAAAGCCATCGTGGCCGGAGGAACCGGAGGGCTGGGGGGCAAACCCATTCGGATGCCGCCTGACCACCGGCCGGATACCCTGGCGGTATCCGGCCGAAAGGTACATGGCGCGGGAAGGCTAGGCCTGAGCCGTTTCTGAAGTGGAGGCCAGCGGAGCGGACACCACGGGGGTGCTCTGTTTGGCTTTCAGGGCGGTCAGTTCGGATTCCAGGCTGTTTTTCTTGTACTGGGCTTCGCGCAGCTGCGAGCCGATGCGAATGCGGTCGATGACGAAAAAGAGCGTGCTGAACAGCGCTCCACACACAAAGAACAGCAGCATGACCATGTAGAAGGGGATAGGGGCGCTCTGGTAATTGAGCATGAACATGTTGAATTTCAATTCCAGCGCGGTGCTCAACTGGGCGTTGTTCTGTACGAAGAACACCATGAATGCCAGGAAGAAGAGCACCAGAAGAACGAACTTGACGAAGCGCATACCAGCCTCCCTTTACGAGTTTGAAAAGAGACCCGCGTTGTCGAAACGCGGTTTGATCCTATCGTATGTATCCAACAGTAACTCGGGAATAACATGGGCCTGGCCGAATACGGCCATGAACGAGTTGTCGCCGTTCCAGCGCGGCACCAGCTGAAAGTGCAGGTGCGCGGCGATGCCCGCCCCGGCGGCCTCTCCCAGGTTGAGCCCGGCGTTCACTCCATGAGGCCGGAAGGCCTCCTTGATGATGCCCGTGACGGCCTGGAGCACTGTCATCATTTCCGTGGCTTCCTCGGGCGTCAGTTCTGTCAGGCAGCTCACGTGGCGATACGGAGTGACCATGAGATGCCCGCTATTGTAGGGGAATTTGTTCATGATCACAAAATTGTGACGGGCCCGGGCCAGTATCAGCCGGTCACGGTCTTCCCCTGTGTGGTCGGGTACGCAAAAAACGCAGCCGTCCGGTTTGGGGCCGAGTATGTATTCCATTCGCCAGGGAGCCCAGAGAACATCCATAAAAAGCGTTATCCTCGTTATAGCCTGGGCTAGGGCCTTACGGCCCTGGGGGCATATGCCCTACGGCCTGAGGCCATGAAACATGCGGCTCGGGGGCCGTGGAACTTACGTCCTTGGGGCCGTAGATATTACGGCCAGCAGGCCTTGGGCTATAGCGACGGCCTGATCGGCGTCGGCTGCGGGGTGCACGCCTTCAATGCCGGACCATTTGCCAATGGCCACAACCGGAACGCCGGATTTCAAGGCTAGGCCTATCTCGGACAGCGTGCCGGAACCGCCTTCAACAGCTATAACCACTTGGCCGTTTTTCACCACGAGAAAATTGCGCATGTGGCCAAGCCCGGTAATAACCGGAAAATCCACAAATTCGTTGGCCTGAGCGAAATCAAGTCCCGGCAGGATGCCCAAGGTGGTGCCCCCTTCCGCTTTGGCCCCTCGGCAGGCGGCGCGCTGTACGCCCATGCGGCCACCGCAGACCAGCAACCAGCCGTTTTGAGCTATCAATTCGCCAAGCCGGAAGGCCACGGCTTCTATCTGCGGGCCGCAGGTGCCTGCGCCAATGACGGAAACGCGAATTGGGAACATCTCATTCCTCGAGTTTACTGCGAAGCATTTGGTACACGGTTGAGAGGCTAAGGGCAAGTGAGGAAAGGACTTGTCCGATGAAGCCCAACAGGGCAGATTGAAGAAATGTTCACCTTCGTTTCAACGGATTTTCCCACTGATCCCGGCGTCTATCTGATGAAGAGCGCCCAGGGGAAAGTGCTCTACGTGGGCAAGGCCAAGAACCTCCGGGCGCGGCTGAGTTCGTATTTCCGGGGCGAGATAGAGCACCCCAAGACGCGGCTTCTGGTTTCGCGCATTGCTGGCGTGGATGTCCTGCTGACCTCCACGGAAAAAGAAGCCCTGCTGCTGGAAGCCAGCCTCATCAACAAGCATCGGCCGCGCTTCAATATCGTGCTGCGCGACGACAAAAGCTACATACTCTTCAAACTCGACAAAACCCACGAGTTTCCCAAGTTGGTATTCACTCGCCGGGTGGTGCGCGACGGGTCGGCCTATTTCGGGCCGTTCACCTCGTCCCAGGCCGCGCGGCAGACCTGGCGGGAGTTGAGCAAGATGTTTCCCCTGCGCAAGTGCCGGGACGCAAGTTTCAACAACCGGGTGCGGCCCTGCCTGTACCATCACATCGGCCAATGCCTCGGGCCATGCGTGGGCAACGTCTCCCGCGAGGACTACGCAGTGCTGGTGCGCCGGGTGGAGGCCTTTCTCTCCGGTCGCTCCTCCGAGGTGATACGGCGGCTGGAGCGCGAGATGCAGGCCGCCTCGGACAACCTGCTTTTCGAGCGTGCGGCCGAACTGCGCGACCTCGTCCTAGCCATGAAAAAGACCATCGAAGGCCAGTCCGTGGTGCTGCCCACCCATGCGGATCTGGATGTGCTCAACGTCTTCGCAGCCGGTGAAGGCATGGGGCTTTCCGTTTTGTTCGTGCGCCAGGGCAGGCTTTTGGACCGGGCCAACTTTTTCTGGCCCGATTTCGGCGAAGACGAATTGGCCGAGGCCTTGCCCAGCTTCCTCACTCAATTCTATCGGCCGGAGCGGTTCATCCCGCCAGCCGTTCTTCTGCCGCAAAGGCTTACACAGTTGATGGAGGAGCACCTGTCCGCCACGGCTGCTGTATTGGCCGAACGCCGGGGCGAGCCGGTTCGCATCGGCGTCCCCCGCACACGGGATGAACACAGCCTGGTGGAAATGGCCGCCACCAACGCAGCCAGGGCCGTGCGCGAGGCTTCAACGGTCCATGAAGAACAGATGCCTGCGCTCTTGGGCAGAAAGCTGCACCTGGGTCGGGAGATAGGCCGCATTGAGGCCGTGGACGTCTCCCACCTGGGAGGCACGGGCATGCGAGTGGGCATGGTGGTCTACGAGGAGAGCCGTTTCAAGAAGGAAGACTACCGGGCCTACGCCCTGGACGAGCTGGAAGGCTCCGCAGACGACTACGCCGCCCTGGCCCGCTGGGTGGAGCGGCGCATCAGCTCCGGCGAACCCTGGCCGGACCTTGTGCTCATTGATGGCGGCAAAGGGCAGCTTGCCGCCGTGGAGCGGGCCATGGCCCAGGCGGGCATGGCCAATTTGTGGGAAATTGCTTCCATCGTCAAATCCGGCCGCAGCAAAAACGCCAAGGACGACCTGATCTTCCGCCCGGGCCGCAAGAATCCTCTGCCGCTTAAGCCCGGCAGCCCGGAACTGCTGTTTCTGCAAAGGCTGCGCGACGCCGTGCACGATTTCATCATCGGCCGCCAACGCGCAGTGCGCAAAAAAAAGGCTATGAAAAGCGAGATTCTGGCCCTGCCAGGAGTGGGGCCGAAAATCGCCAAGCTGCTCTGGGACAAGTTCGGGTCCACCAGCGCCATGCGTCTGGCAACTCTTGAGGATGTTCTGGCTATTCCCGGCCTGGGAGCGAAAAAAGCCCCGACGATTCTGGAAATGTTACGCGCATTGTAATGCGGTCATTGATTTCTTCGGCGAAGGCCGTTATCGACCCTCGTACGCTCATCCCAAGGAGAATCCATGCCCCGCTTCCAGCGGCTGCGCCAGCTTGTTTCCACGCTTGCCCCGGAACATGTCTACCGCACCATTTATGATGAGGAGCTTCATTCCGTTATCGAAGGCACCGAACCCCTGGACCATCAAGGTCTTCAGGATTTTCGAACCATGGATTTCTCGGGAAAGACCGTGGTGGACCTGGGCTGCAATTTTGGATTCTTTGCCTTTCAGGCAAGCAAGCTGGGTGCCGCCAGCGTGGTGGGCGTGGACCGCGAACCGGCAGTGCTTGAGGGCGCGGCCATGCTGCGCGACATCTTCGGGCTCAAGGACATCTCCTTTGTCGTCTGCGATATCGAACAGCACCCCAACAGCCTGACCGGAAAAAAATTCGACGTGGCCATGTTGGTGGAATTCATCGGCAAAACCTTTGTGCGAGGCGGGATGCTCGCCAGAGTGTTGACGTTCCTTGAAAACCTGTCGGACAAGGAACTGCTGCTCTCCGTGCAAAAGAGTTACATGATCCGCAAGGAACTGGGGGCCACGTTGGGGGAGATGCGCCAGCACTATCCCGACGCCTACCTGCAAAACGGCGACGTGCTGGTTCTGGAGTACGTGCGCGACTTTTTCAAAGGCCGTTGGAAGGTGGAAATGCTCTCGACAGTGCAAGAGGGCTATGAAAAACCCAGAAAGTATCTGCGGTGCGTGAAGAATTAGAAGGCCGTTGCGGAATTGTCCGCCTGCTAAAGCGGGTGCCTGTCCTGTCGAAAGAGCCGTCTGGCTATTTGTATCGCTTTATTATCTCGTCAACCTGCCCGGTTCGCTTCATTTCGTCCAAGGCATCCTGAAGCGTTTTGACCACGGAATCCGGCGAATCGTGGTTAAGCGCGTAATAGACTTCTCCTTCCCCCAGCACATAGACGCCCGTGTAGTCATCCGGGTTGAGCCCCAGGCTCTTGATGACCCACAAGGTTACTGTTTCAGGGTAGGCGAAAAGGTCGATGCGTCCAGAACTCAGTTTCAGGATGTTCGACTTGGCGTCTGAAGAGATGTCAAGTTTGCTTTTTTCAACACCTGCAGCGACTAAAAGCTGCTCGCCAGCGTCATCTTGTATTACACCTACCGTGTATTTGGCGATGTCCTCAATGGATCGTATGGTAATATTCCGATCTTTCCGGGCCATAAGCACATTTCTGTTTGCAGCGATGGGACCAACCCATTTGAAAAGATGTTCACGCTGCGCTGTGCGGGAAACGGAATACAAGAGGGTATTCTTCATCTCCAGTACGTCCTGATAGGCCCTGCTCCAGGGCAGAACGGTGAAATCTTTTCGAGTAAGTCTGGAACCGACGGTCTGGAACATCCGTTCCAGAATATCCGTTGAAAACCCTTGGAGCTTGCCGTCATTCTCAAAATTGAACGGGGGGAAATTCTCCGTCAGCACGGATAAATCGTCTATCCCTCCGGCGAAGCCCTGGGAGCATGCCAGGAAAAGCAGGGCTATTGGCAATAACGCTGTAACACAAAACAACTTCATACGAATCTCATCAAGCAGGGTGTTTTGAGCATGCCCTGCTAATCACAACCGCAATCAGCACTGAAAATGGAACGCTCCAGAGTAACACTCTGGCCGGGCTTGCAACTGATCAGTCCGGTATCCAGGCCAAGATCTTCCAAGGCCCGGCCAAAGGCCAGGGTGTTGCCTTCCAACACCGGGAAAGTGCCCCAATGCATAGGCAGCACCTGGGTGCAGCGCAAGAGTTTGCAGGCAACTGCGGCCTGGCGGGCATCCATGGTGAAGACGCCCCCGATAGGCAGGAGGGCCAGATCAATCTTGAACAGTTTGCCAAAGAGTTCCATGCTGGAAAAAACGCCCGTATCGCCGGAATGATAGAGCGTGAATCCATCGGCCAGAGTGAGAATATACCCCACAGCGCGCCCGGATTCGCTGGTGTGCTCGGCCTGGACCATGGTGGCCTTCACCGGGCCAAGCTCCAGGGTTCCCCCGATGTTCATGCCGATACCGTTGACCACCTGTCCGGCAGGCACGCCCTGGGCCACCAGCTTGGCGCAGGTCTCGGGCACGCTCAGCAACTTTGCGCCAGTGGCTTTGCAGATATCTACGGCCTGGCCCACATGGTCGCCATGGTCGTGGGTTATCAGCACATAGTCCGCAGCGCTGATCTCTGCGGCCTTGCGAACAGCGGTTGGGTTGCCATCGAAAAACGGATCAATAAGCACCGTAATGCCGCCGGTGCTTAACATGAAGTTGGAATGTCCGTTCCAGGTGAGATGGTGTTGCATGGCGCTCTCCTAGTGGTCGTCTTTCCAGCGTTTACTCACGCTGTGGGGGATGTCGAGCAGGTCGAGTATTCTGGCTGTGATGAAGGCGGTCAGGTCGTCGATTGTCTGAGGCTTGCCGTAAAAGCCGGGGCAGGCGGCCAGAATGGTGGCTCCTGCCTGCTTGGCGGCCAGCATGTTGCGCAGATGAATTTCACTGAAAGGCGTTTCACGCGGCACGAGGATGAGCTTGCGGTTTTCCTTCAGGCAGACGTCGGCCGCCCGGTGGATAAGGTTGGTCCCCTGCCCGTTGGCGATAGCTGCCAGCGAGGCCATGGAGCACGGGCAGACCACCATGCCGCAATGTCGCCAGGAGCCGCTGGCCGGACCGGCGTCGAGTTGTGTCTGCTCGTAAACCGCATCGGCCATGGCCTTGAGGCCGCGGGTGGAGACTTCCGACTCCTGGGCAAGCACCTGCTTGGCCGCCTCGGAGAAAATCATGTGCAGCGAAACACCCGGAGCCGCGTGCAGGGCCTGGGCCAGGCTTACGGCGTAAGCCATGCCGGAAGCGCCGGTCAGGGCCAGGACGATGCGTTTGGGCTTAACAGAGGGCATTATGTCCGCCTGGTTAATCGATTCCAAGAGTGTTCCATAAGGCGCTTACTCTGTCCTTTATTTCGGAGCTCATTTTCAAGGAATCGGGCCACTGGCGGTGATGGCCTTCCTCCGCAGTCTTCTTGGTGGCGTCTATGCCGATCTTGCCGCCATAGTGGGGCAGGGGGCTGGCATGGTCCAGGGCGTCGGTGGGTCCATCCACCACCACGATGTCGCGCCGCCAGTCCACGTTGTTGCCTATGCGCCAGAGCACTTCCGAGGTGTTCTGCACGTTCACATCAGCGTCCACGATGACGATGGCCTTGGTGAACATCATCTGTCCAAGGCCCCATAGGGCGTACATCACCTTGCGGGTCTGACCGGGATAACGCTTGTCGATGCTCACGAATACCAGATTATGGAACACGCCCTCAAGAGGCAGGTTCATATCCACAACCTCGGGCAATTGTTTCTTGATGAGCGGCAGGAACAGGCGTTCCGTGGCCTTGCCCATGTAGGTGTCTTCCATAGGAGGCGGGCCGACCAGCGTTGCCGGGTAGATGGCATCCTTACGATGGGTGAGGGCGGTCACATGGAACACAGGGTAGTCGTCGGCCAGGGAATAATAGCCGGTGTGGTCGCCAAAGGGACCTTCGCGGCGGCGCTCGCCCGGCTCCACGTAACCTTCCAGCACGAACTGGGCATTAGCCGGCACTTCCAGGTCGACCGTCTTGCATTTGACCATCTCCACCGGCGACTGGCGCAGGAATCCGGCGAATATGAATTCGTCGATCTCGTCGGGGATGGGCGCAGTGGCGGCGTAGGTGACAGCCGGGTCTGCGCCGATGGCCACGGCCACGGGCAGGCGCTCGCCGCGCTTTTCAGCCAGATGGTAGTGGTAGGCACCGCCCTTGTGCTTGTGCCAGTGCATGCCGGTGGTGTTCTTGTCGTAGATCTGCATGCGGTACATGCCCATGTTGCGCGTGCCGGTATCAGGATTGCGGGTGATCACCAGCGGCAGGGTGATGAACGGCCCGGCGTCCTCGGGCCAGGTGGTCAGCACGGGCATGATGGAAAGATCCACATCGTCGCCGGTGTAGACCACTTCCTGGCAAGCGGCTTTGGTCACTTCTTTGGGAAATATATTGGCCATTTTTGCCAGCTTGGGCAGCAGCTTGAACTTGGCGATGATGCCGCCGGGCTTCTTCATTTCTAGAAACGTTTCTATGTGCGCAGCAAGGGCGTCAAGACTCTCACATTCCAGGGAAAGATGCATGCGTTTATAGGAACCGAAAGCGTTAGTGAGTACCGGGAATTTGCTGCCCTTCACCTTCTCGAACAGCAAGGCCGGGCCGTAAGCCTTGCTCACCCGGTCAGTGACCTCGGCGATTTCCAGGTTGGGGTCCAGCTCCGCGCCAACGCGTTTGAGTTCACCCAGTTTCTCGACGGCCTGTACGAATTCCTGCAAGTCTTTGTATGCCATGGATGTCTCCGTTGAAATTTTTGGGGGAGAGTATGAGGGAGCCTCCGGCGGCCGGGGGGGCCAATGGCCCCCCGGACCCCCCATATAGCTTCGCGTCGACTTGCAAAAATAATGGGGGGGTCTGGGGGTGCCCAGCACCCC
>JBBRUD010000015.1:0-59946 GCA_038248065.1 Desulfovibrionales bacterium
ATACACCCTCAAAATAACCTCCCCCCCACCACCACCTCCCCGGGCTCTTTTTTGGGGTCGCCCCCCCCGCCCGCCGGGGGGGGGGGGGGGGGCGCCCCCCCCCCCCCCCCCCCCGCCGGAGGCTCCTCTCACATCTTCAGCGTAAGTCCCAACTCCTGCACCTTGTAGCGCAGCGTACGCGGACTGATGCCCAGCAGTTCCGCCGTGTCGCCCTTTACGCCCCCTGCCTGCTTGAAGGCTCTCAGGATGGCTTTGATTTCGGCTTGGCGCACGGCGGCGTCCAGGGTGAGACAATCAGTGGGGGAATCGTCCACGGCGCAGGCCGCGCCGAACTGCATCTCCAGGGGGAGATCGTCGGTCTTGATTTCGCCGCCGGCATGCACCAGCACCAGCCGCTCGATGAGGTTCTTCAGTTCCCGCACATTGCCGGGCCAGGCGTAGGCCGTGAGCGCCTTCAGGGTGGAGGTGGCCAGACGCGGGCCTTCCTTGTGATAGCGGTGGCCGAAGTGGTCGAGAAAATGCGCGGCCAGGGGAGCCACATCCTCCCGGCGCAGGCGCAGCGGAGGCAGATACACAGGCACCACGTTCAGGCGGTAGAAGAGATCAGCCCGGAAATCCCCCCGGCGCACCATATCCAGCAGATTGCGGTTGGTGGCGGCCACGATGCGCGCGCCAAAAGGCATGTCCTTCTCACCGCCGAGCCGCCTGAATGTGCGTTGCTCCAGCACCCGCAGGAAATCCACCTGATTGTTGGGCGGAATTTCACCCACTTCGTCCAGAAAGAGGGTGCCCTCCCCGGCCAGTTCGAAGCTGCCCTTCTGGGTGCGGGCCGCGCCGGTGAAGGCCCCGGACTCATGGCCGAAAAATTTATCCGCGAAGAGTTCGCCCTTGAGCACGCCGCAGTTTACCGGAATAAATGCCTTTTCCTTGCGATTGCTCATGACGTGAATAAGACGGGCGAAAAGCTCCTTTCCGGTACCCGATTCGCCCTGAATGAGCACCGGCGCATCGGAACTGGCCACCTGGGAGGCCAGGTGATGGGCTTCCCGCATGGATTTGGAACCGATGAGCACGGCGGTGAGTCCACCGCCTTCTTCGGGAAGATCTTCCAAATCCAACCGGAGCGGCAAATTCTTGCCGTTTCCAGCCATTCCGGCCACCCGCGTGGGTTTCATGCCTGTCCCCCTGCCTATCTCAACCACACCGTGCCTTTTCTAACGTATCGCCCGTCAGATGAAAAGGGGCTATCGGCAATTCCTTGCCGGTTGCGGCAATTCCTTGCCGATCGCTCTTTTCGTATCTGCCTATAAAGCCAGTATTTCCGCCGTTTTCACAATGGTACGCTTCTTGGATTGTGGAATAAATCACATGTGTGGGGGTACCACCGCGCCCTTTGGGGGCGGCGGCCGGGGCTACAATCTGGAAGCAAGGGAGAGCGTGACGACATGAAAACAAGTTGGATGCGAATCAGTTTGGTGGTGCTGGCCCTAGGCCTGACTTTTGCGGCTTTCGGCTACGCCGCGTCAGCGGACGGCGGCAAGGCCATGGCCGAAGCCGCCCAGGCGGCCGGAGCCCCCGCTGGGCCCTGGTGGATGTGGCCCGCAGTTCTGCTGGTGTTCTGCTTCGTGCTGGGCATCGTTGCCGTGCTGGCGGGAGTTGGCGGAGGCGTGCTCTATGTGCCGCTCGTCAGCGGATTTTTCCCCTTCCATCTGGACTTCGTGCGCGGCGCGGGCCTGCTGGTGGCTCTGGCCGGCTCCCTGGCGGCCGGACCGGGCCTGCTCAAGCGTAACTTGGCCAGTTTCAGGTTGGCCCTGCCGGTGGCCCTCATCGCCAGTTCCTGCTCGATCGTGGGTGCCATGATCGGTCTGGCCCTGCCCACTAACTACGTCCAGATCTGCCTGGGACTGCTCATCCTGTTCATTGCGGTGCTGCTTTTGGTTTCCAAGAACACGGCCTATCCCGTGGTTACCAAGCAGGACGCCCTGAGCATGGGCCTGGGCATGAACGGCGCCTACTTCGACGCGGCCACTGGCCAGACCGTGGAATGGAAGACACACCGCACCCTGCCGGGTCTTCTGCTGTTCATCGTCATCGGCGTCATGGCCGGCATGTTCGGCTTGGGTGCCGGATGGGCCAACGTCCCGGTGCTCAACCTGCTCATGGGTGCACCTCTCAAAGTTGCCGTGGGCACTTCCAAGTTCCTGCTGGCCATCACCGACACCTCCGCCGCCTGGATCTATCTGAACAAGGGCTGCGTCATCCCGCTTATGGCCATACCCTCGATAGTTGGCCTCATGCTCGGCTCCTTCGTGGGCGTAAAGCTCCTGGCCAAGGCCAAGGCCAAGTTCATCCGCTACATGGTCATCGGCGTGATGCTGCTGGCGGGCTACAAGGCCTTGGAAAAAGGTATGGGCTGGTAAATCCACATTGAATCTTCAAGGAGTGACTCATGGCTGACAAGACGAATAGCACCCCCGTTGTGGTCCCCAGGGAACAGCTTCTTTACGCCGACATACTGTTCTGGGGCTGCTGGAGCGGCCTGGCATTGATGGCGCTGACCTATCTTCTCTACGTGAGCGGCATTATGGCCCCCCATGTGCCCTTGGATACGGTCACCGCCCTGTGGTCCAAGCCGGTACACACCTACCTTGAACAGGGGAACGTACCCGTCGGCTGGGGCTGGGTCGCGCTGCTGGGCAAGGGCGACTTCCTCAACTTCCTTGGGATCGCCTTCTTGGCTGGCCTCACCGTGGTGGCCTTTATTCCCCTGGTTCCTGCATACCTGAAGAAAGGCGAGACGCTTTACGCGGTCATGGCTCTGCTTGAAATACTGGTGCTGGTCGGGGCCGCTTCGGGCCTGATCGCCGCCGGCGGACACTAGGAGACTCTGCACATGTTGCATGTGCCCCCCGCAACCCTCGCTTCCCTCGACCTTTCGGGAATCCTGGACGGCCTGCCCCTTGGGGTGGCTGTCCTGGACCCCGAGGGTCGCGTGGTGACGGTCAATACCGCCCTCGAGCGGCTGACCGGCTTTTCTCGAAGTGAAGTGCAGGGGGTGCCCAGCCGCCATGTGGTCCGCTCGGGTCTGTGCCAGCGCAAGACCCCGAGCGACACCGCTCAGGATACCGATATCGTCAACCGCCATCGCCGCAAGATTCCCGTGCGGGTGAGCATGTTGCCGGTGAAATCCCGTGACGGCAAACCGCTGTTCACTCTTGAGCTGGTGGAAGACCTCTCAACCCTGCGCGAGTTGGAGCGCCGCCTTGAAGAACCGGGCGGTTTCGGCAAGCTTGTGGGCAAAGGTCCGGCCATGGAGCGCATTCTGCGTCTGCTGCCGTCCATGGCCCAGGCCGAGGCCTCCGTGTTCATCATCGGCGAAACCGGCACCGGCAAGGACGCCGTGGCCGAGGCCATCCACAAGCTCTCGTCCCGCAGCAGGGAACCCTTCATCCGGGTGAACTGCGGCCCCATGCCTCCACAGGTCATCGAGGCCGAGCTCTTCGGCCGGCTGGGGCCTTCGGGCGAGATTCTCCCCGGAGCCTTCCAACGGGCCGGAGCTGGAACCCTCTACCTTTCCGACATCGGTGAAATGCCCGAGGCCCAGCAGTTGCAGCTGGTCAACTATCTGGACGACGGTCTGATCCGCCCGGCCGGAAGCACCGTGGGCGTGCGCGCCCAGGCCAGACTCACGGCGTCGTCGCCGGTCGGCCCCGAAGAACTGGCTCAGGGCGGCAAACTCCGTCAGGATCTGGCCTTCCGCATGGGCGCATTGCGCCTGGACCTGCCCCCCCTGCGGGAGCGGGCCGAGGACATCGAATTTCTGCTGTTGCATTTCCTGGAAACCTTTGCGGCCAAATTCAAAAAGCAGGTGCGGGGCTTCACGCCCAAAGCCAGAAGGCTGCTCCTGAACCACGATTACCCCGGCAACGTGCGGGAACTGCGCAACATTGTTGAATTTGCGGTTATGGTTTGCACCAAGCAGACCATCCCCCCGGCTTGCCTGCCGGGCCACCTGCTGGCCCAACTGGGCGAAGGACCACGGTAGAGCCATGCGCAGCAAACGCGTGCTCATCCCGCTTTTCAAGGACGAAGTGGCCCCCCGCTTCGATCTGGCCTCGGAGGCCATGATCACCCTGATAGGCGAGGACGGCGTGCCGGGACGCACCGAAGACTTCCTGCTGCCCCACGCCGGAGCCGAAGGGCTGTGCGACCTTATTTTGCGCAAGGATGTAGACGTAGTGGTCTGCGGCGGCATAGAAGAAGAGTACTACCATTACTTGCGCTGGCGGCGGGTGGAAGTGGTCGACAACGTGGCGGGGCTGGCTCGCGAAGCTCTGAACCGCCTGGCGCTCGGTCAGCTCAAGGGTGGTGAAATTCTGTTCTCCAGGGAGAATCGCAATGCTGGGTGAAATTTTTTCCCGCCACTTCAAGGACCTGCACACCAGCGATGACGCCATCTCACCGGAGCGCTACGATCTGCTGCGACGCAAGATCGTGGCCCTGATGGCCTTGGTAACCATCGTGCCCCTGCTGCTCATGGCGGCCATCAATTACTCGGAATTTCAGTCCACACTCGCACGGGAGATACAGAATCCGTTGCGCACCCTGCTGGGCAAAACCCGCAACACCATGGAGCTCTATCTGGCCGAGCGGGTCTCCACCGTGGCCTTCATCGCCGATGCCTACGTCTTTCAGGACCTGGCCGACGAGAAAACCCTCTCCCGTATCTTCCGGGTGATGCGCAAGGAGTTCGAGGGTTTTGTCGATCTCGGCCTCATTGATTCCAAGGGCAATCTGGTGAGCTACGTCGGGCCCTACGATCTCAAAGGCCGCAACTACTCCGAGCAGGAGTGGTTCGCCAATGTGCGCGCCAATGGCAAATACATTTCCGACGTGTTCATGGGGTTTCGCAAGCTGCCCCACTTGGTCATCGCCGTGCAGCACATCAGCGACGACGGCCAGTCCTGGATTCTGCGCGCCACCCTCGATACCAAGCAGTTCGAAAAGATCATCGCGTCCATGGGCCTGGAGCCCGGCTCCGACGCCTTTCTCCTGAACCGCAAGGGCATATTGCAGACCAACACCACGACCTTTGGCAACATCCTGGACGATGCCAAGCTGCCCATGCCCCCGGTGTCCTACGAAGCCAACATCACCACAACCAAGAATCCTTCCGGTCAGGACATTTATCTGGCCTACACGTACTTCCCGGATACCGATTACGTGCTCATGGCCATCAAGCCACGCTTGGGTGCGCTGGTGGCCTGGTACAACGTGCGCGGCGACCTGCTCCTTATATTCCTGGTCGGCGTGATCGCGGTGTTCGCTGTGGTCTCCAAAATCACCGGGCTGCTGCTGACGCGCATGCGGGAATCCGAAGAACGCAGAGCCCTGGCCTTCCGGCAGGTGGAGCATGCCCAAAAGCTCTCCTCCATCGGGCGGCTCGCGGCGGGCGTGGCCCATGAGATCAACAACCCCCTGGCCATCATCAATGAAAAGGCCGGACTCATGAAGGATCTGCTGGGCCTTGACCCCAACTTTCCCGGCCGGGAGCGCTTCGGCGAACAGGTGGATGCGATTCTCAAAACCGTGGACCGCTGCCGGGGCATCACCCATCGCATGCTGGGCTTCGCCCGGCGCATGGACGTCAAGATCGAAGGACTCAACCTGAACGAAGTGATCCAGGAAACCACGAGTTTCCTCATCCGCGAAGCCGAGCATCGCAACGTCACACTGGATATTCAGCTTGAGCCCTCCCTGCAGCGCATCGAGTCCGACCGGGGGCAGTTGCAGCAGGTGATCCTGAACATTTTGAATAACGCCCTGGCCGCCGTGCCCAACGGCGGAAATATTGCCGTGAAAACCTGGAACCACAACCAGAACAGAGTGGGCCTTTCCATCCTGGATAATGGTTGCGGCATGAGCGAAGACACCATCAAGTGCATTTTCGAGCCCTTTTTCACCACCAAGGGTTCACGCGGAACAGGACTGGGCCTTTCAATCACCTACGGCATCATCAAACGGCTGGGAGGCGACGTGACCGTAACGAGCAAGGAAGGGCAAGGCTCCACCTTCACCATCACCCTGCCGGTGCAAGCGCCGCCCTCGGCGGCCGTGGAGGCTTCGTGAGCACTAAAGATTGGGACATCCTACTGGTGGATGACGAAGAGGATTTCGTCACCACCCTGTGTGAGCGCCTGGAGCTGCGGGGCATTGTCTGCCGCGTGGCCCTCGACGGAGAACGGGGCCTCAAAGCCGTGGCCGATACCCCCCCGGACGTGGTGGTGCTCGATATGTTCATGCCTGGCATCAAAGGACTTGATGTGCTTAAGCGCATCAAACTCGAACACCCTACGGTACAGGTGATTCTTCTCACCGGCCAGGGCGCCACCAAGGACGGCCTGGACGGCATGAAGCTGGGCGCGTTCGATTATATGGTCAAGCCTCTTTCCATCGACGACTTGACCACAAAACTCGGAGAGGCCGTCACCGCGGCAAGGACAGTTCGCTGACCATGAAAAAAGCATGCTTCATGGGCCAGATGGCCGCATCCTTAAGCCATGATCTCTGCAACGTGCTGGCCACCATCCAGCAGGCTGCCGGGCTTCTGGACGACTACCTCGGCCTGGCGCGCAAGGAATCGCTCAAGAGCCTGGGGATTCGGCCGCAGTTCAAGTATTCCGACAAATTCGGAAGCATCATCGGCCAGATCCGCAGCCATGTGGGCCGGGGTCAGGACATGTGCGAACTGCTGAGCCGCCTTGCCCACGCCCCGGATGAAAACCAGAACGAGATTGAACTCGGCGGAGCGGCCCAGCTGCTGGCAGCGCTCTCGGAGCGTCTGGTCAAACGCCACAAGACCACCCTTGAGGTTGCGCCCAATTTGTCGCAACTGCGGGTGGATATTCCCCTTATTGAAGCACTGGTGCTCATGCACCGTTGCCTGGCCCTGGTGTTGGAACGCGGTTCGGGCCTTGGCCCCGTGCGTCTGACAACGGCGCAGGCCACCGATGGCGCCCCGTGCGTGGATGTTACCCGCCAGGGAATTTCGGCCGACGAGGCCCAAGCTTTAAAAAACAAGCTCGATCCCGACCTGCTCGGTCCGGTGGGAGCGGTAGCGATTGAGGGTGGCCTCCGCCTGGTGTTCAACGGTGCGGACGGTGAGTGATGGGGCATGGCGGAACTGCGGTTCCGCGCAACGCATGTAAAGGGAGATGACCATGCAGAAGATCAAGCTGTTGCTCGTGGACGATGAAGAGAATTTCGTCAATACCCTGGCCGAACGCATGAAGATGCGCGATGTGCCCTCGGCAGTGGTGTATTCGGGCGAAGAGGCCCTCAAGGTCGTAAAGGCCCAGGAACCAGACGTCATGGTGCTCGACCTGCGCATGCCCGGCATTGACGGCATGGAAGTGCTGCGCAAGGTGAAGGCCACCCACCCCAAGGTGCAGGTGATTATCCTCACCGGCCACGGCACGGAACTCGATGAGGAAGAAGCTCGCAAATTGGGCGCGTTCCACTACCACAAGAAGCCCATCGACATCGACGAGCTTCTGGGAACCGTGAAAAAGGCCTACCGCGAGCGCATTGAAGATGCCATGGTCGCGGCCACTCTGGCCCAGGCCGGCGATTTCGACGGCGCGCGCGAAATCCTGGACAAGAAGGATTAACGGCCGGTAAGGGCCATCATGCGCCCCAAGACGCTCCTTATCGATGACGAGGAGGACTTCGTCCGGCTCCTGGCGCTGCGCCTGGAAACCAGGGACTTCCCCGTGTCCGTGGCCTTTACGGCCGAGGAAGGGCTCCTGGCGGTCACCAGCCAGGAGCCGGCCGTGGTGGTTCTTGATGTCAACCTGCCGGATATGAGCGGCCTGGACGTCTTGCGCGAAATTCGCCAGCGCACGCCCCTCGTCCAGGTGGTGATGCTCACCGGCCAGTCGGATCTGACCACGGCCATTGCGGGCATGAAGCTTGGCGCGCTGGATTATCTGGTAAAGCCGGTGGATGTGGACGTTCTGGTGGAGGCCCTGGAGAGGGCCACCCTGCGCAGGCTGGACCAGGAAGAAAGCCTGCGCATGATCGAAACGGGCAAGATGGCCGTGCTCGGCAAACTGGCCGAAGGCGTAGCTCACGAGATCAACAACCCCGTCAACATCATCATGCAGAAAGCTGGCTGGGCAGGCGAACTCCTGGAAGACGCGCCCGAAAGCCCGGTACTGAAGGAAGTGGCCAAGGAACTGGAATCCATTCAGCAGCAGGTGCGGCGCTGTCGGACCATCGTGGGCAAGCTGATGAGCTTCGGCGGACGCATCGACCCCAGGCCTTCGGAATTCAGCCTGGCCTCAGCGGTTCAGGGGGTGCTTGATGCCTTCCAGGAGAGGATGGCCGAACTGGGTGTGCGGGTATGCCTGGACATTTCCACCTCCCTGCCCCCGGTCACCATGCCCAAGGCGGAGTTGGAGCAGGTGCTGCACCACCTGCTGGAGAACAGCCTTGAAGCGCTGGTTCCAGGCGGCGGCCACATTGAAATCAGCGCCACCCTCAAAGACCAGGCCATAGAGCTGCGGGTGGCCGACTCTGGACCCGGCATCCCAGATTCCATCATCGCCAGGGTGTTCGAGCCTTTTTTTTCCACCAAGGAGGTGGGCAAGGGGTCGGGCCTTGGGCTGGCCATCTGCCACGGCATCGTGCGCTCCCTTGGCGGAGACATTGTAGCCGAAAGCACTCAGGGCAAGGGGGCGGCCATCAGCATCCGCCTTCCGCTGCCCGGACAGGCCGCCTAAGGCCGCCCTAGCGCAGCACGGTGCGTGACAGGACCACATTTTCCGAGTAGGGCTTTGCTTACTACGTCTTTCGTAACGCCCGATTCCAAGTGCTCTAAGGAGATAGCCATGCGCCCGTATCTGCTGCCCTTGCTTGCCATACTCATGGTCACAAGCGCCGGCTGCGTCCCTAGGCCTGCAATGGACCAATCCGAATTCAAAGGATTCTGTTATCAGGCCGGAGGATTGCGTGGGGGCGATTGCGACAACATTTCCATCTGCAACACCTACCTGTCCGTTATCGACGTGCCGCAAAAATCTCTGCAGGCGTGCCTGCAAGGCTGCGTCGATATCAACCGCACGAACGTCTACCAGACACTTTCCGCCCAGTGCATCAACGTTTCGCAGGCAGGCATGGACTACTGCCAGCGCTTCTGCCGCGGTGCGTACCCGGAACAACCCCGGCAATAAGAGCCTGTTCCTGAGCCCGCCCGGCCTTTTCCAACCCCGCAATGGTCAGCCAGACTCAACCATTGCGGGCTGTTGCGTTGCAACCGACGGATTTTCCTGGTCCGCACAGCCTGCTTTACAGCTCCCAATACGCATCTCCGCCATTGCTTCGACAAAAGGCTGGTTGAACAATTTACTGTGCGCGCGAATATTTCGCATAGTGACTCGAAACTATTCTTGAGATAATGCCTTGATCAAGCAATTCCGTATTCACGGAATTTAATTCCTGCAATCGCGACATCAGTGGAGAATTTTTGCTGATGGCCATGTACACTTTCGCTTCTTCACTGAACGTATATTCAGATTTCTTCACCAGACTGGAGTATCCCTCTACTGTCAATCTGTAGTTTTCAGTCGGAACATACCCTGCGACCACATCCAGATGTCCGTGAACGAGCATGGGGAACAGCTGGTCCTGCGAAGTGACTTCAACTTTATTAAGTGTGGTGTCGCTATCGAAGCGCGGAAAGTAACTCGCGCCTTTGAGCACGCCGATGGAACCGGCAGCATGTAAATCTTCATATTTTCCAATAACCAAGTTGTCATTTGCTCTTGAGTAAAATGCAATTTGCAGTTCTTTGAGGTATGGCGCATTGAGATATGCCATATACAGTTCTCTTTCAGGCTTCCTGTAGACGCTTGAAAGTATATCTATCTCACCCAACTCCATCAGGTTCAGACATCGCTTCCAGGGACATTCTACGACTGTGAGCTTCAAGCCGAGGCGGCTTGCGATTTCTTGCACAATCTCAACATCAATACCAGTTGCCGCTTCGGGCTTCCCTGGCTGAAAGATCATGTATGGTGGGGCAGGAAACACGGCGTAGCGCAGTTCCTGGGCTTCAGCGCTTTGTAAATGCGCTCCAACCAGAGCGAGGCACAACATGCCGGTCAACACTATTTTCATTTTCCACCAAAACGTACTTCAGGCATCACCTTCAACGAACCAGCCAAACTCACTGCATACTCCTGACGAAACAGCTTTCCGCACGTTGCTGGGTACTGCGCAGAAGCGCGTCGAGACGATCAGGCTGTTTCATGAAGGCGCTGAAGCAACCTAGCCCCACATCGGCTACGAGGGGTGGCGTGGCGAGATCGTAGTTGAAGGCCCAGTGGGGCGAAGCGTCCATTGCCACACGAATTCGGCGTTTCATCTGGCTGTAAAACGCATCCGGCACACAGATATTGGGCGCCAAAGCGCCAGAACCACGACTCATAGCCTCCTGGGGCTTGACCCCGGCGAAGTACGCCAGAGCCTTTTGCACCTCATCGACCTTGCCGCCTTTGGACTTCAGCAGCACGTCAATAGGCCCAAGCGCGACCATGGGCACAGCCTCATCGATCACCGGGAAGGTGAAGAAATCATAATCAGTGCCTTCGTTCCAGGCCAGATCGCCACTGTAGTGGCCGATAATCCAGGTGCCCATGAGCGTCATGGCGGCCTGGCCGTTTCTGACGGATACCGCCGCGCCAGCCCAATCTTCCTTTTCCGGTGCATCGTTAAAGGCGCGCATCTCCAAGAGCCTGCCCCACAGGGAGAAGGCGCGTTTCACTTCGGGGTCGGTATACGATTTTTTCCCATTCATGAGGTCCTGCCTGTAGGCCGGTCCGGCAGTGCGCAGAAGCAGGTAATCAAACCAGAACTGCGCAGGCCACCGCTCTTTGGTTCCGATGGCTATGGGCGTGATGCCGGACGCCTTGATGCGCTGACAGACATCCAGGAAGGCATCCCAGGTTTTGGGCGGAGTCAGCCCAAGAGATAAGAATACCTTTTTATTGTAGAAAAACATGACGACATGCTGCGTTACCGGAACGGCATATTTATGGCCATTGTACACACAGGCCGCTGCGACAGATGGTGCAAAGCACTGTTCAACCTCGGCGTTTTTCCAAAGCCCATCCAGGGGGTCCAGATAGCCCGCATCGACTAAGGCCTGAACTTTTGCACCGGCCCAATAGGAGAATATATCCGGCCCCTTCCCGCTTGAAAGCCTGGAAAGAATGCCCCCCTTGAAGGATTCGTGTTCAAAACCTGTCGCAGAGACATCACTGCCCAGATTTTCCCGGTTGAAGGTATCAACCATGTCCTGAACACCGCCCCCAAGTGCACCGGTCCAATAGTGAAGCATCTCGACGGTGCCGGTGGCCGCTCCCCGCTGGGGTTCTCCGGCAACTGCGCTGAACGCGGACGCATAAAAAACAACTGCACAGAACACCAGACCACAGCGCAGGTGCTGTTTCCGATTTCTCTCAAACACTTTGCCTCCGAAAATACCGGTTCTCACACAAAGACGCCGGCGAATCGACCCCATCCTTGTCAACGGCCTGCACACGAATGCCACACATAACATTAAGAATCTGTTGAAAGAGCCCATCCTGGACTTTTACAAAACCGCAATGGTTACACAAAGACCAATCATTGCTCACGGCTGCGTCGCCTCCGAGCCTCCCCTGGCCCGTCCAGCCTACTTTGCAACAGATTGTTAATAATACCAAGTTCGAAAAATGTAGCAAGTGCACAGATTTGCTCTCCCTGACCGCAGAGGACACTCCCGGCATCATTCTCTCGCCAGGAGGCGTCTGGTTTACGGCTTCGGCGCCCTCCCCTCCATGTGTATGAAAACATGAACTCTCACGCTAACTCTGCCAAATATGACAGAGGTGTTGCCTGAAAACTCACTTTGAGATAACTCCACATAATACGTTGCCGTGACTGACGCTTTCCGCCATAAGAACGTTCAGACAGACGACAATGGTCTCACTATGCACAAAAAAAATATTACCGTATCCACTGCCGTTACGCTCGCCCTGATCGTCGTAACGACTATGGTCATGTCCACATTCGGTTATATTGACTACAGACGCCAAAGCACACAGAGTTACGAAAAACTATATTCTGAACTTCAAATCATATCAGAACAGCTTTCCTCCAGCTTGGCTTTGCCTCTCTGGAACTTTCAGACCGAGCAGGCTGCAAAAATAGTAGAGAGCATCATGCTCCATAACGCCGTTGTGGCTATCGTAGTCACAGACGCACTCAGCCCAAGAGTAGTTGCTGGCATTACCCGCGACGCGCAGTGGAACACAGTTTCTTCCGACCGCCCGGCCATCACCGCCGACCTCATATCCCAAAAGGCCAACATCACGTTTAACGACCGGCGCATCGGCTCGCTGGAAATCTGGGTTACGCCGAAATTCGTGCGCCAGGCCCTCAGCGACTTTCTGATAACCAGGGCCTGGAACATTTTGTTGGTCAATGCCGTCCTGGTCTCGCTGCTCTTTCTCATACTGCGCCGGAGCGTGGTGCGCCCGCTCAAAGCCGTGGAGTCCTACGCCCTGCAAGTCAGCGCGGGAACGGCTGAAATCATGGATATGCCAGGCGGCGCGTCCCTTGCCGAACTCGACAACCTGCGGACTTCCATCGAAAGCATGGTGGGCGAATTACAGTCCCGCTATCAGGAACTCCAGGCATCGCGAAACAGCCTGGCCGAAGCCGAGGAGCGCTACCGCAATATTTTTGAAAACGCTCTGGCCGGCATCTTCCGATTATCCCCGGACGGCCGGATTCTTACCGCTAATGCCGCCCTGGCCACAATTCTGGGGTATCCATCCCCTGAAAAGCTCATCGCTTCCATGGCCAACATCACCGAGCAGCTTTATGTCGACCCTGACGACCGGAATGAATTCCTGCGCCTTCTGCGCGAACACGGCGCTCTCTCGCGCCATCTCATCCATTTCAAACGCGCGGACGGCGACAAGCGCTGGGGCTCCCTCCACGCGCGGGAAGTTCGCGACGCAAAAGGCGCAGTACTCTATCATGACGCCATTCTCGAGGATATCACTGAACGCAAGCGCGGCCAGGAAGAGCTGCTCCAGGCCCGCGACTTCATCCAAAGCATCCTCGACTCCATGCCCTCGGTGGTTATCGGCATAGATGAACACGTCACCATCACCCATTGCAACCGGACCACCGAAACCAGAACAGGCCGCTCCAGCAGCCAACTGCTGGGCACACGCCTCACCGACGCGCTCCCCCATCTGGCCCCGCATATGGAAGCCGTGCAGGCAGCTCTGTCACAGGGCAAACCCGTATCACTCACGGCGCAAACCTTCATGCTCGACGGCCAAAAACGGCAGGAGGACATGCTGATCTTTCCCCTGGTCAGCGGCGATATCCACGGCGCGGTCATCCGCCTCGACGATGTCACCGACAAAGCCCGCATTGACGCCCTGATCCTGCAAACCGAAAAAATGATGTCCTTGGGCGGGCTGGCGGCGGGTATGGCCCATGAGATCAACAACCCCCTGGCCGGTATTCTGCAAAGCGTCCAGAACATTACCCGCAGGGTGAGCACCGGAATCCCGGCCAACCTCCAGGCAGCCGAGGAGGTCGGCAGCGATATCGATACCATCCGCGCCTACCTGGAGAAGCGCGAGATCATTAGTTTTCTGGACGGCATCCGCGTCTCCGGCGAACGCGCGGCCAAAATCGTCAAAAACATGCTGAGTTTCGTGCATGCCGGTTCCCTGGACTCTCTGCGCATTTCCCTCGCAGAGCTGGCCGACCGCGTGGTGGAGATTGCCCTCACAGACTACAATCTCAAGAAAAAGTACGATTTCAGACATATTACCATCGTCCGGGAGTACGACCCGGATATGCCCTTGATTCCTTGCGCACCCATTGAAATCGAACAGGTACTGCTTAACCTGCTGCGCAACGCCGCCCAGGCCATGGCCATGCAAAAGCCCCCCAACACCTGCCCTCAAATCACCCTGCGCCTGCGCCGGGAAGCATCCATGGCTGTCCTTGAGGTGGAAGACAACGGACCGGGCATGGAGGAAACCGTTATCAAACGCATCTTCGAGCCTTTTTTCACCACCAAAAGCCCGGACGAAGGCACCGGACTCGGGTTGTCGGTCTCCTATTTCATCATCACCCGCAACCACGGCGGTTCCATCAGTGTGGCCTCCAAACCCGGCCAGGGTACCACCTTCACCATCAAGCTCCCCCTGCTCGCCACACCTCAAGCTGCAACCGCCTGACAGACTGCTGCAATACTGGCCAGTTGAGCGGCACCGGCAGTCCGCCAGTTGCAACACAGCCCTTCCATCGTGAATTTTGTGCCTCCGTTAGTGGGGGAGGCCATAAAATTTCACAGGGGCGATGAAGCGCTGGACGAAACCTGCCTAAGGCCGTTGCTGAAGGGGTTGGCGAATAACCATCAAGAGGTATCTCACTCTTTCCCCTTGTGTTCCTCCGGGGAATGATGTCAAGAATTCTCGGAATCATTCTGAACTTAGCCGGTGGATTGCCCGGAACTGTTTCAGGGCGGAGGTGCTGTGGTTTTTCGGGGAGAATGAGTCCCTGCCGCAACGAGAGCGAACCCAGAGCAAGTACAAGGCGCAGAGCTACGGTGTTACATGGGCGGATGTATCTTGTTTCTGCATCCTAGGAGGGTATTATGCCTAACAAAATTCGTCGTCTCGCCGAGGAGCGGGTCAAGGCTGAAACGGTTAAAAGGACGATCCCTTTGACACCGGAAGAAATGCAACAGAAGCTCTTTGAGCTGGAGGTGCACCAAGTTGAACTGGAGATGCAAAACGATGAGCTGCATCGAACACAGGCCGAATTACAAACGGTCCGCGCCAAATATTTCGACCTCTATGACCTAGCCCCTATCGGCTATATTACACTCAACGACAATGGGTTGATACTCGAGGCCAATCTTTACATCGCAAATCTTCTTGGCGTAAATAGAAGTTCCCTCATCAATCAGCAGATTATCAGGTTCATCCATAATGAAGATCGGGACATTTACTACCTGCATCGCAAGCAAATCATTAACTCTAACAACATGCTATCATGTGAACTACGGCTAGCTTCTGAAGGTCCGGCAACATCTTGGGTTAGTCTTCAGTCGAGCTCTGTCCATGACGTTGGAGGGACTGTTGTACATCGCGTCACTATAAGCGACATTTCTGAACGTAAGCAGACAGAATACATCCGTTCCACTATCGAGAATACTATTCAGCATGACCTTCGCTCTCCAGCCGCCAATGCTGTAAGTATTACCAAATTATTACTGACAGAAAGCAATATCACTGACAAACAGAAGGGTCTCCTCATATCAATGAGGAACTCAGGTCAGAAGATGTTGGACACCCTTAACAGTTCACTGGAATTATTCAAGGTTGAATCGGGACAATACCACGGAAAACATTCCTCAATAGACTGTTTGGCCCTTGTTTTCGAAATATCTCATTCGCTGAACGATGTATCCAGACATAATCTTGCCAATATTGATGTTCTTATGAACAACACCACGCCACTTTCTACCATGAACTGCTTTTGCACTGGAAATGTCACCATGCTACGCGCTTCTTTATACAACCTGATTACAAAACGCATTGGAGGCTGCTCCAGGGGAAAAAGTCGTTGTGAATTTCGTTTTGGAGAGGGAATGCCGCATCGAGATACGAAATAATGGAGTGGTCCCCGAAGAGATAAGAGGCACATTTTTCGATAAATATGTGACGTCTGGCAAAGTGTTAGGGACAGGACTTGGAACATATTTGGCTAAAAAGTTGCTAACGGCACAAGGTGGAAGCGTTGAGATGTGGACTTCAGACGAGGAGAACAAAACCGTGGTGACCGTTAGGATGCCCCGCTAGCCCTTCAAACGAAAATGTTCCTGCCCCTGCCCCGCCCCCGCTTCTAGTTTCTGGCCTTGGTTTCTGCTCCTGCCCTTGCCCCCCTGCCGTGACATCGGACCCCTGCCTTGGTTTCCACCCTCAATCATTCATTCACCGTTCGCAGAACTCCGGCCTTTCCTCCACTCTCTCCATGCATTGGGTATCCCTTCAGTCGTTTCGTTTTGCCCTCGCTGAATTGAAGTGAAGGACCCTGATTACGCAATCGCCATTTTCCCACGCACCCTAAGAATTTCAATAAACTTTGATCGAATAATAATATTATGTATATTTACTGTAATATTAGGACGTTGCCTGCGTACAACCTTGCATTGCAATAATGAGTAAGAAAAAATGTTTCAAATTATCTATGCAAGACCAATTTAGCGTGGTAGGCACTTTATTGAATCCGAACAAATCAACTCACAACATGGCTAAATACTGACTTACACATTAACACCAGATAGTTAAACAAGCTGTAATTAATTTCTACATTAATATTCAACACTTATAAAGTTTTAGTATACATTGATCAAATATTGATACTAGATAATATTAGTTGATTATTTACAAGTAATTTTGTGACATAGCTATTGGAACTTTTCGCAGCATGTAATGGTAATCAAATGGAGTTTCTAACAATGAAGATTCTTGTTTCCCTAGACATATCCAATCAATCGGAATTTGTCGTTGAACGTGCATTGGATCTCATCCATTTCTTCAAAGCGGAAAGCATATTCTACACGGTCGCAGAAGAATTTCTAGATTTTGGTGAGGGATTAGCGGTGGGACTTGGAGAGAAAGTGCGCGATCAATCACAAAAGAATTTGTACATCGCGCTGGAAAAGGCTCAGGCCAAAGGTGTTCATGCCATTGAGGTACTTCAAAGCGGATCCTCCCCGGCAGACAGCATCTTGAAATACGCAGAACAAGAAAGCGTTGACCTTATCATCATGGGCAGCAGAGCCAAAACAGGACTTGACCGCTTTTTGATCGGCAGTGTGGCAAACAAGGTTGTCAGCCATGCCACGTGCTCTGTGCTGGTTCTACGCTAGACAACCACCAATGGTTGCCTTTCTGAATACAAGGCCGAATATATACGGCTCACGTGACCGTATGTGTATGCAATATAAACTACAACAAAATTTGACTTGAGTAGACCTGTAGACGATTATTGCAACGTTTCTATTAAGGCTAATCGCTATAAGCTGTACACTGTTTAACATTTCAACATTTGTAACATGTTAACTATTACTAACAGAGGTTAACAATGTCGCTTGGAACAATCCTACTTATAATCGTGGTACTGGCCCTTCTTGGTGTGATACCTGTTTGGCCGCATAGTCGGTCATGGGGGTATGCCCCTGGCGGCGTACTTGGAACAATCCTTGTAATCCTCTTAATTCTGTTCTTGCTTGGGAGATTGTAACTAAATCCCAACATAGAATGAATTTTATACATCTTTAAATGCGTATAAATAGTTGATAATTTAATACCAACCGTACAACTTAATGGAGATACACTATGAAATCGAGCACAAGAGACAATATTGAAGGGAAAATTCACCAGACAACAGGCAAGATCAAGGAAGTTGCCGGCAAGGCACTTAATGACCAGGGATTAAAAGTCGAAGGACAAACTGAAAACCTTGATGGAAAACTTCAAGGGAAAATTGGCCAGATCAAGAAGGTCGTGGGCAAGTAGAAATGATTTCAACCCAGTCATACGTCACAGGAGAATTATCATGAAGTACTTGAGGTTAACCGGATTACTGCTTTTGATTCTTGGTTTTGCTGCATGCACCGGACCCGCCGGACCACAGGGTGCCCCTGGCAATCAAGGGAACACGGGGTACACAGGGGCGAAGGGAAATCCCGGTAACCAAGGGAACACAGGCAACCAGGGCAACCAAGGAGAACCCGGAGATACTGGCCAGCAGGGTGCTCCAGGCAGCACAGGCAGCACAGGCGCAAAAGGCAACACAGGCGCGAGGGGAAACACCGGCAATGGCAATCCCACAACGGTCATTGTGAAGTAATCTCAGCAAGTGAACTGACCTAGCTTTCACACGTTACTTGAGCGTAAATTGCGTTCTGCCAATGGTTCCTCAAGGAACTCATCAGGTAAAATGCTCTTAACTTGTAAGAACACAAGGAGAATGTGATGAAATATTTCATACCTGCCACAGTGCTTGCTTTAACGCTGAGTATGTCCGCTTGCGTTGGCCCTCCTGGCCCGCAGGGCGCTACCGGCGAACAGGGAGACCCCGGTTACACCGGAGCGACTGGTGCCAGAGGAGCCACTGGTAGCCACGGAAATACCGGCAAGCAAGGAAGCACCGGCTATACTGGAGCAACTGGAAACACCGGGAAACAAGGCAATACCGGTGACACTGGCTCGCAAGGAGACGCTGGCATGCAAGGGGACACTGGCGATACTGGCCGACGTGGCGACACTGGTGACACAGGCCAACGTGGGAATACTGGCGATACTGGCCTGAGAGGCAACACCGGGGAACAGGGAAACACCGGCAGTACCGGGGCGAAAGGCAATACCGGCAACACCGGTACGAGAGGGAAATCAACCAGTGGCAAGCCCACTACGGTCATTGTTCAGTAGACTGGCCTGCTAAGGAGTATCACCTTCGTTGTTATAATGGCGAATACTTCCCCATAGGCTTGTATCAGAGAGTTCAATTCTGCACTATTTTCTGACGTCCTGACACATGGAGTCATCAATCTTTAGCAATGGAGCTTATCATGAAGTTTGCAATGAAGCCTTTTATCGTGGCCATGGCTCTGTCTCTTTCTATGATTGCGGGTATCGCGTTGGCACAAACTCCGAATGTTGTGGGAACCATTGGCGTCCCCGTCGATCAAGTCCAAGTTCTCGCCAAGGGCTGGAGCATCAAGAAAGATATAATGGACAAGGATGTCTTCAACGATGCCAACGTGAAAGTAGGTGTTGTTGAAGATATCATCGTAACGCCAGACAAGGCCATGTCCTACGCCATAGTGAGCACTGGCGGCTTCTTGGGAATCGCGAAGCACGATGTGATCATTCCCGTCAATCAGTTCAAGATTGTCACCAAGCGTGTTATGTTGCCTGGCGCAACCAAAGAAGCTGTTAAGGCAATGCCCGCGTTCAAATACGCCGACTAACCGTCTCAATGGTGTCCTCATGTCTTCAAGCATGAGGACACTTCTTGGATGAGGGCCTTCTCCAGCCGAATACCCTCGCAGCAGAGCTCATCCACAGGAATCCAGTTCATAGGGCTTTCAAGGTGAAATGCGAGCTCCGGTGTTTTGAGACGACATGGCTGATTCTCGTGTTCGCCCCCACATTCCCCCCTTGACGCCTGCGCGGAGCATGTATATTTGTAAATGCAAATATAGGAATGCACAAATGAAGCAGTTCATTCGCCTCATGAAAGCCCTGTCCGACCCCAACCGGGTGAAGATCGTCAAAATGCTGCAACGGCGCAGGATGTGTGTCTGCGAACTCCAGGCCGCCCTTGGCGTGGCCCAACCCACGGTATCGAATCACCTCAAGGTGCTGGAGGATGCCGGGCTGGTTTCAAGCCTCAAGGAAGGGCAATGGGTCAACTATTCCCTGACACGGGGAGAGACGGTCTACGCTACGGCTCTTCTTGAACACATGAACACCTGGCTTGAGGATGACCCAGACCTTGCCCTGCTTCTGCAAGGCTTGGACGGCATCCGCCGAGAGAACCTGTGCGCCGCGAAAACCGGCGGACAATTCCCCCTGTGAGGCATCCCATGCGCAAATCCGGGAGCATTCTTTCCATTACGGCAAACAGGCATTACTATGATTGAACTCAAACCCCTGCCCAACGCCACAAACAACTCACAAGGCATCCCTCCAGGGGGTCCTGCTGCGCCGGAAAACCGGGCGGCCCTGGCCGAGGCCGACAAAAAGGCGCTGCAACGATTCCTCCTGCTCGGCATACCCGCCCTGGCGGCCTGGGCCGCACTCTACGCCGTGCTGGAACCCTCCTCCAGGGCTATCACCCATGACCTGCTGGGGCTTGCGCCCGGCAGTGGGCCAGGCGAAACTGTAGCGTTCTTCCTGTATGACGGCCCCAAGGTGCTCCTGCTGCTCACCCTGGTGGTCTTTGGCGTGGGAGTCATCCGCTCCTTCTTTACCGCCAGCCGGGCCAGACGTCTTCTGGCGGGCAAAAATGAAATTTTCGGCAACGTGCTGGCCGCGCTTCTGGGCACAGTCACCCCGTTCTGCTCCTGCTCCGCCGTGCCGCTGTTCGTAGGGTTCGTCACCGCGGGGGTGCCTCTGGGCGTCACCTTTTCGTTTCTGGTCAGCGCTCCTATGGTCAATGAGGTAGCCCTGGTGCTGCTTTACGGACTCATGGGCTGGAAGGTGGCCGGACTGTATCTGACCACCGGCCTCCTGGTGGCTATCGCGAGCGGCTGGGTCATCGGGCGGCTCAAGATGGAAGGTCACCTTGAGGAATGGGTGCGCCTGATCCACGCCGGGGAGGATCAGCCCGAGGAAGTTCTCTCCTGGGCGGGCCGCATCCGTTCCGGCTTCGCCGCAGTGAAGGACATCGTGGGCAGGACCTGGCCCTGGGTCCTGGCTGGCATAGCCGTGGGCGCGCTCATCCATGGTTACGTGCCCCAGGGGTTCATGGCGGCGATCATGGGCCGCGACGCCTGGTGGTCGGTTCCCGCGGCGGTTGCCCTAGGTATTCCCATGTATTCCAACGCTGCGGGCATCATCCCGGTGGTGCACGCACTCTTGGAAAAAGGCGCGGCTCTTGGCACGGTGCTGGCCTTCATGATGAGCGTCATCGCCTTGTCGCTTCCAGAAATGATCATCCTGCGCAAGGTGCTTAAACCCCGCCTGCTCTGCACCTTTGCGGGAGTTGTGGGGATTGGCATTCTCCTGGTCGGGTATCTCTTCAACCTCATCCTGTAACCGCTGGAGGACACGTCATGGAGATCGCCGTACTGGGGCCAGGCTGCCCCAAATGCCACGAGACGGAGAAGATCGTTCGCGAAGTTGTGGCCGAGACTGGGTCAGACGCCGCGGTGGTTAAAGTGTCCGATTTTGAGCAGATCGTCCGCATGGGGGTATTCTCGACTCCGGCCGTGACGGTGGATGGCGTGGTGAAGTGCTCCGGCAAAGTGCCGTCCAAAAAAGAAGTGGCGGCCTGGATCGCCCGCTAGCAAGCAAGGAGAAAACCATGACCGCAACATGTTGCGCTAAAAACGACGAGATCATGATTCTGGCCTGCTCAGGCGGGTCCAATGTCGGACAGCTGACCAACCAGGCAGCCGTGGAACTCACCCGGGAGGGTTTCGGCAAGATGTTCTGCCTGGCAGGCATCGGGGGCGGCCTGAAGGGGTTCATAACCTCCACACGGGAGACTCCTCAGGTGCTTGTCCTGGACGGATGCCAGGTGGGCTGCGCAAAGGCCATCCTGGAACGTGAGGGTATTCCGCTGAAAAGCCACGTCATCGTCACCGATTTGGGAATAGAAAAGGTCAAGGATCGGCAGCTTGCACTCCATGACGCGGACTTGGCCAAGGTGAAGCTTGCGGGCAAAACCACAGTTTCCCTAAGCGTCGGAGCCCCGTGTGCCCCGTGTTGCGATTCCGGCAAGGGCTGATGCCGCACATGGAAGAGCGTAGCCGGACGATGCCCCGCTGCCGGACGTTTCGGCGGGGCATCACTCGTGAACATTTGCAACAAACAAGGTGCATCCAATGCGAAAAGTTCTGATGACACTGGCGGCGGTTGCCTTTCTGGCGACGGCCGTACACGCCGCAACTCTCCCGGAAGTCCCGGCCAAGGACATGGTGACCATGGTTGATCTGGGTGCCAAGAGTTGTATACCGTGCAAGATGATGATGCCTGTTCTTGATGCAGTTGAAAAAGAATACGCAGGCAAAGCGGCAATCATCTTCATTGATGTTTGGGAAAACCAGGAGCAAAGCAAGATATATGGCTTGCGGGCCATCCCCACCCAGATATTTTACAATCGGCAGGGTAAGGAAGTCTTCCGGCACGAAGGATTCTTTGACAAGAAATCCATTGCAGACAAATTGGATACGCTGCTGGCGCAGTAAAGAGCTATTCCATGCTCAATCAGCTTTTTCTGACCATAAACGCCTGGATGATGGACAGCTTCGCCATTGCAGCCGTGGGATGTTTTCTCTGGGGCGTGGTGAGCGTGGTGTTCAGTCCGTGCCATCTGGCTTCCATCCCCCTCATCGTCGGCTATGTCGCCGGGCAGAAGAGGCTTATCCAAGGGTTTGAAGCAGTGAAATATTCTCTGGCCTTCACCGTCGGCCTCTTCCTGACCATCGCTGCCGTGGGTATCGTCTGCTCGCTGCTGGGCCGCATGCTCGGAGACATCGGGCCGTATTGGACCATTCTGGTGGGAGCCATACTTGTCTGGGTGGCCCTGGACATGCTGGGTGTGGCCAAGTGCACGTTTTCAGGCGGGTTGATGGGCAGGCTGAAAGTCAAAGGCCTTGCCGGAGCCTTTCTGCTGGGTCTGGCCTACGGAGTTTTGTCGGGTTCGTGCACCTTCGGCTTCATCGCGCCCATCCTGGCCATCATCACAGTGCAGCGGCAAATTCTCACCGGCGTGGCTCTTGTGGTCATCTTCGCTGTTGGCCACTGCCTGCCCATAGTGGCGGCCGGAAGTTCAACGTCCCTGGTTACACGCTGGATGGAAACCGGGCCCATGCGCCATGGCGCAGGATGGTTCCGGCGTCTGGCCGGAGCCATGATCGCCGTTTTCGGGCTGTACTTTATTCTGCGCCCCTTTGTGGATGCGTAGACACAACCGTCGCAACCGGACTGCAACGGAGGAACCATGTCCGACCCCATTACCAAACGTCTGTCGTTTCTCGACCGCTACCTCACGCTGTGGATATTTGCGGCCATGTTCATCGGAGTTATTACGGGCTGGGCCTGCCCCGGCATCCGCGACGTGGTGAATTTCTTTCAGGTGGATACCACCAACATTCCCATCGCCATCGGCCTCATCCTCATGATGTACCCTCCCCTGGCCAAGGTGAAGTACGAGAAACTGGGGCAAGTATTCCGCAATTTCCGCGTCCTGCTGCTCTCCCTGGTGCAAAACTGGATCCTCGGGCCGGTGCTGATGTTCCTGCTGGCCATCACGTTTCTGTCCGGGCAGCATGAATACATGGTTGGACTTATCCTCATCGGTCTTGCCCGATGCATCGCCATGGTCATCGTCTGGAACGACCTGGCCAGCGGGGACAGGGAATACTGCGCCGGGCTGGTTGCCTTCAACTCCATCTTCCAGGTGCTGTTTTTTTCCGTATACGCCTATATATTCATCACCTTCCTGCCCAATGTGCTTGGGCTGAAAGGCATGGCTGTGGATATCTCCATCGGGCAAATAGCCCAGAGCGTATTCATCTACCTTGGCATCCCCTTCATCGCCGGGATGATCACCCGATTTATAGGGCTGAAGATCAAAGGTGAACAATGGTACGAGCAGACGTTCATCCCGAAGATCAGCCCGATAACGTTGCTGGCGCTGCTGTTCACCATTCTGGTGATGTTCTCGCTCAAGGGGGAATACATCGTTCGGTTGCCCCTTGATGTCGTCAGAGTGGCCATTCCACTCTGCATTTACTTTCTGGTAATGTTCCTGGCTTCCTTCTGGCTCTCATGGAAGGCTGGTGCCACCTATGAACAATCTGCCACTCTCTCGTTCACTGCGGCTTCCAACAACTTTGAGCTGGCCATAGCCGTGGCCGTGGCGGTGTTTGGCATCGATTCGGGCCAGGCCTTTGCAGCGGTTATCGGCCCGCTGGTTGAGGTGCCTGTGCTCATCGCCCTGGTGAACGTTGCGCTCTGGATCAAGCGCAGGTACTTCCCTTACGCAGTGGAAACGCCCCTGGGCCTCTGCCATGTGGCCTGCAAGCCGTGACCGGAATCCTGTGCGCAAGCCGTTTCACATTTTCGCAGAATCGACACAGTGAATATGTTGACGCACGCTCCGGCATAAGGCTAAAGTTACGTTTCAAGTTGCAAAATTGTCCCCCCGCAGGGGCATGACGAGTACACATAAAGCAAGGCCCTTGCCGGAAAAAGGATACGACCATGCTCAGACGTTTTATCAGCCTTCTGCTGGCCACATTGCTGACCGGAGTTGGAGGATGGTTGGTGCCCTTCGCCATGGCGACCACGACCTACAACGATCTGACCATCACCAACGCTCAAGTCTGGACGAAGCAGGACGTACGCATTGATGGCAAGCTCAGCATTGCGCCGGGCGGGTCCCTTTCCCTGGTGGATAGCACGTTGCTGTTTGATGCCGTCAATGAAGGCGACGAGACCTTCACCATGTCCGGCAATGCCGCCTTCAGCGCGAAAAACTCCACCGTTGCCAGCGGATCCGGCAAGCAATGGAACCTCAAGGCCTACGATTCCAGTTCCCTCTCTTTCGACAGCACCGCCGTGCGCGATGACACGGGGATGCGCCTTTTCGACAGCAGTTCGCTGACGGCTACCGCCTCCAATGTTGCCGAGGTCCAGGTGCACAACAGCGCGTCCGTCTCCTTGAATAATGGATCCACTGCTTTTCTGGGGCTCTATTTCACCGGATCGGGAGCCGTAAACCTGATCAGCGGCGAACTCGCCGCCGGTGGAGTCACCGCACGGGCGTTTGCCTTCCCCACGGGCAGCGGCACCGGCAACGTCTCCGTGGTCAACTCCACCATCACCGGTTTTCAGGCCGACCTTTCAGACCAGGTGTCCCTCACAGTGAGCGGCGCGGTAGGGTTGATACCGGGCATCCATCTCAACAACGTTTCCAAGACCGTGGGTGGAAACCTCACCTCCAGCCTGTTGTCCACCGGGTCTATCGACTTCACGGACAAAGGCGGCCCCGCGCTCATTTACAAAAACAGCCAGGTTCCCAGCCTCAACGTCTACTTGACCGGCACCAGCAACGTGAGCTTCACCGGCACGCTGGATATGACCGAACCCTACGCCCAGGACGAGTCCGTGCTCACTCTGGGAAGCGGCGTAAGCCTGCTGGCAGACGTGGCCCAGACCCGGGACAGCGCCAAACTGATCCTGAACGGCACGACCCTCCTGGAGCGTAACGGCCAGTATCCCTCCTTCACGGCTTTTGACGATTCCACCATCACCTTGAACAACGTCAACGCCACCCCGTCCACCCAGGTCTATACCGAGGGCGATGGGAAAGTGCGCATCAATGGCGGCACCGGCTGGTAGTACGACCTTCCTCCAAATTGACCGCCAGGACCGCCTCGAGCGGGACAACCGTTCAGAGGAAACTTTACAGCGGCTCCATGCGAAACCAGGGGAGATATGAAGAATTTCGGCGCAGCTCTGAAAGGACGTCTGGCCAAAACGATAAAAATATCGATGGGCAACAACCTGTCAACAATCCTCTCGCTGGGAGTCCCCCTGGCCCGCAGGGCGCTGATAACTGTTTTCCACAGGGTGAATGATGCGGCTGCCCCGGACGGCATGACGGTAAGCAGCGATGGTTTCCGTGACTATTGCGCCTATTTCAAAAAACATTTCTCGGTTATTTCCCTGGACGCCCTCGTGGACAAGCTGGAACGCCATGAGGACGTAAGCAGGAACATGGCCATCACCTTTGACGACGGCTACCGTGACAACCATGATATCGCCGCCCCCATTCTGGAAGAGTTCGGCCTGATGGCCACGTTTTTCCTCACTACGGATTACATCGGCAACACGTCCGTCCCCTGGTGGGACAAGGACAGCAGCGTCCCCCATCCCTTCATGCAGTGGAGCCATGTCAGCGCGCTGCGCTCCAGAGGGTTCGGCATCGGTTCGCACACCCGCTCCCACGCCGACCTGGGGAAAGTGTCCGGCGAAGCTGCCAGGGAAGAGCTTGTCGGGTCGCGCAAAAGTATCGAGGACCACCTGGGTGAAGCCGTGAAGCTTTTCGCATTTCCCTACGGGTTCGACAAACATATGAGCCAAGCCAATCTGGCCTTGGTAAAAGAGGCCGGCTATCGCTGCTGTTGCAGCTATGGACCGGCAATATCGCCCCATACCGACCCTTTCCGGCTGGGACGCATTTGTATTTCAGACTGGTTCGCCTCACCGGCGCACTTTGGAGGGCATGCCCTCGTTTTAGCGGCAAGGTCCTAAAGCCATGAATCGACAGGAGAACGGTTCGAATGAAAAAAGTGCTCCATATTATCGACGCTTTAAATGTCGGAGGCGCCCAGGAATTGCTGGCCCTGATGGCCAAGCACAAGGGCAGCACCTTCGACATGGCCGTCTGCGTTTTGCAGCCCGGCACCAGCCTCAAGGCCAGAATTGAATCGTATGGGGTCAGGGTGTACGCCCTCGACCGGACGCGGGAAAGCATTCTGCGTCCCGTGGCGTTCCTGCGCTACGGCCTGGGAAATCTGTTCGACATCATACGCATCTGCCGCGATGAACAGGTGGATATTGTCCACGCCCATCTTTCCGACGCCGAATATCTTGGATTTTTCGCCACCATCTTAGGCCGAGCCAGGTATTTTTTCACCACGGTGCATACTCCCGCGTTGCTTCCAGAAAGCCAGGGGCATAACCTGCGCAACCTTGCAAGAAGCCTGTTGATGCGCGTTATCCACGCCAGGGCCAAAAAGGTGGTCGCCGTTTCCAAGGATACCGCTGCTCTCCTGCACCGACAATCCGGCGTCAGCCAAGCCAAACTGCGCATCATCGCCAACGGCGTCGAGACCAAATCCATTGCCAACCACCAGCCCACCTTCGGTCGTGATGCCTTGGGCCTTGACGGCAGCGACCATCTGCTGCTGTGCGTGGGCCGCCTGACACTGGCCAAGGGGCACAGCTACCTTCTGGAAGCCATGCGCTTGCTGCTGCCTTCCTTGCCCAATGTTAAGCTGTTGATCGCGGGCGACGGCGAACTGCGCGAGGAGCTCGAGGAACTGGCCCGGTCCCTCAAGATCACGGACAGCGTTTTCTTCCTGGGTTCGCGCAAGGATATTCCTGATCTGCTGGCGCTCTCCGACACCTATGTGAGCGCCTCGGTTTTCGAAGGCACATCCCTGGCCGTGATGGAAGCCATGTCGGCGGGCAAGCCCATAGTGGGCACAAACATTCCAGGCAACCTCGAACTGCTTGAGCAGAACGTCAACGCCGTCTTGGTTCCACCTGCCGATGCGCAAAGTCTGGCCGACGCAATAACACGCCTCTGCGGAGATGCGCAATTGGCGGCCACACTTGGCCGGAACGCCCAAAAAAAGGCCCATGCGGAGTTTGACATCATGGCTGTAATACGAAAATACGTCGACGCCTGGGGCATAGCCTGACGCCTTGGACAAGCCTGGACGCTACCGCATGCACTGCGCCCCCCTCAATCATGCAGCCGCATACAGATAGACAACGGCTTGTGTTTGTCATAGACACATCGAGCCTTGCATAAACATGCGGAGAAGATGACTCCGGCGGCCAAAGAGGTTTCTCCCTTTGAAGGAACAAAGTCCCTTTGGAATCCCTTGCACAGTTATGATTTTTTTGCCGTATAGCAGCCATACCAGGGTGTCCCCTTGAATTATTTTGAACTCCTCAATCTTCATCGGGAGCCGTTCTCTCCCCTGCCGGCTCCCGAGGAGCTCTTCTTTGCCAGCAAGCAGCATCAGGAATGCCTCCGCAGCCTGGAAATAGGCATTTGGCTGCGCCGTGGCCTCCACGTGGTCACAGGCAACGTGGGCACGGGAAAAACCACACTGGTCGGCAAACTCCTGCGCACACTTCAAGACCGTCCAGACAGCTGGACGCATATGATCGCCGATCCTTTTTTCAAAGATCGCGGCGAATTCCTGATGTACCTCAACAAAAGCTTCGGTGTATCCCCGGCCCGCAGCACGGCTGTCAGCCAATGGCAGCTTCGGGAAAATCTCAGGGACGTTCTGACCCAAATGGTCGAAGAAGACGGCCGGGTGGTCACCCTGATCGTCGACGAGGGGCAAAAACTTTCCCCGGAGTGTCTGGAGGTACTGCGCGATCTGCTCAATTTCGAACTCAACGAACACAACCTCCTGCAGATCGTCATCTTCGGCCAGTTGGAATTCGCGGATCTCCTGGTCAGCCAAGCCAACATTTTCGACCGCGTAAACCGCCACCTGCGCCTGGGCCCCATGGGCTTTGATGAAATGTGCGAGCTGATCAAAACGCGTATCGTCAAATGCGCCAAGGACACCCCGCCCAAAGGGCTGTTCTCCTTTGGTTCGCTGGTGGCCATCTACCTGGCCACGGACGGTTATCCCCGCAAGGTCATGCAGCTGTGTCACCAATCCATACTGTCCATCACCCTCAAAGGGCAGTCGCGAGTCACCTGGCAGACGGTGCGCCGGTGCGCCCGGTGGCGGGAGCTGGTGAAAACCAAACGCGGACGCTGGTCCTGGATGACGGGGTTCGTCCTGACTATCCTGCTCGGCCTGGCAGCCTGGGGAATTGGCAGCCGCCTGAATTTCACGGCGATGGAAATGCCCGCCTTCGTCTCCCGGCTGCTGTCCGGGGTTTCCTCAGTGCTCGCACCAGTTGCTCCGGTGCCTTCCTCATCTGCGCCCGCCCCAACAACGCCCGCGCCTGCCCTCGCCCCGGCAACGCCACCTCGCCAGACGCCTGATGCGCTTCCGGCTGCCCGCCCCGAGCCCCCTGTGGCCGCCGCTGCCCAGGAGGCCAAACCGGCTCCGGCCCTTTCAAAACACACCAACCAGCCGCCAGCCGCGCCCAGCGCTCCGACGGCCCTTCCGCCCGCTGCCGTCCAGGAAGCGCCCCATGCCTCCACGCCGGAGAAAGCGCCCACGGCGATTACAGCTCCTTCGTCTGTGCCGCAGAAACCATCGGACGCCTCCGCCCCCACCCCGGCGGCCTCGGTACGGGGTCCGGCGACCGCGTCGACCCAGCCAGAGACAGTCCCGGTGGACGACCGCGCCCCCACAGCCGTCCTCCCGGCTCCCCCGGACGCCACAGCTCCTGCCGTCACGTCGGAATCCGCGCCGGATTCCGCACAGACTCCACCACCCGCCGCCATGGCGAAACACGCCCCGGCCCCGGCGGCTACTGACACCCTCCCGACGGATGCGCGAGTTCCCGTTGCGGACAACTCCCAGCCCGCCCTTCAGACACCCCATGAGACCGTACAGGCGCCGCCTCAAACTGAAAGCACTCGGGAAAACGCCGACCCTCAATTTTTAGGGGTCAACCTGCTTGAAGAAGACGACCATACTGTGGTGGATCTTTTCACGGACACCCCTGTCGACAACGTCAAAACCAGCTTCAGCATCAATCCGCCCCGCTTCTTTGTGGATTTGATGGGCCAGTGGCAACGGCAGGGCGCGCGGGATGTACGCGTCACTTCCCCAAGGGTGGAAAAAATCCGATGCACGCAACTCCCTGGAAAGCTTCGGGTGGAAATCTTCCTGACCAACCCCTCGGAACGCCCGAGAATCCCGACCGCGGAAACGACTCCCAACGGTTTGCGCCTTAAGATCAAGTAAGCGTTTGTTCCCCGGCCGCGCGGACATCGTCCCCGCTAGAACGCTGAGGCCTGTGCCGCTTCTCCTGCAAGAGATTTTCGCCTTGACTGGTTCCCCTCTCATTTCTCAACAACTGCGTGATGTTCTAGCCACTGCATTGACGGGTATGGCTTTTCCCGGTATTTTTGCAAATAGCTACATTTTCTCACAGTGCCCCTAACCCAGGCATCATCGAAACAAACACCTAAAAGACGTATCAGGACGTTCTTCTCAGCCGGAAAGCTCTGACGCAGGCTGCCGCGAGACTCGGCAGCCTCTTCCAGGCCTTCTCGACTGTGTACCCTTACCCTGTGGAACACGACTTAATCCTCCACAAACGCGTGGACGACAGTATACACTCAACCTTCTGTTTGTTTTCTTGGAGCAGCAATGCCAGACAGAGCCTTGGATGAGCGCCTTCGGCTGCTCGACACGCTTCACCGCCAGTACTCGTCGGGTATGCCCACCCTGTCGGCCCGGTGGCATTATTGGCGCAAGCGCCTGCTCTGGAGATTTATTATCACTGGAAGTCATGGCCTCAAGCGAGCCATCGATCTGATCGGGGCAACCTGCGCACTGATCCTTTTCAGCCCCATCTTCGCCCTCACAGCCCTGCTCATCAAGTTTGAAGACGGCGGCCCTGTGTTCTTCCCCCAAACAAGAGTGGGACGCCACGGGAAAATATTCATCATGCACAAATTTCGCTCCATGCGTGTGGAGGCTGAAAGCATGAAAGACGCTTTGCAGGACAAGAACGAATCCGGATGGGTTCTGTTCAAAATGCGCCGCGACCCCAGGATAACCAGTGTGGGCCGGTTGATCCGCAAGCTTTCCATCGATGAAATGCCCCAATTCTGGAACGTCTTGATCGGGAACATGTCCCTGGTGGGGCCACGCCCGCCCATCCCCAGCGAAGTGGAAAAATATTCCCTTGAACAGCGCTACCGGCTGGAGGTCAAACCCGGCATCACCTGCCTGTGGCAGATTGGCGGGCGTAGCGAACTTTCCTTTGAACAGCAGGTGGCTCTGGATAAGCTCTACATCGAAAGCCAGTCGTTGCGAACGGACCTGTGGATTCTGCTCAAAACCATTCCCGCTGTCATCTCAGGGCGCGGCGCGTATTGAAAGCGGACTTATGAAGGCACCATCATGCGCGCACTGATCATCTGCGACAACCACGGGCCGTTTCCCCAGGCGCTCCTGGACCGGCGTCCCCTGGGACTGATGCCTGTTGGCTACAAGTCCGCCCTGCAATGCATCCTGGAACCCCTGGCCAGACGCGGCGTCAAACAGGCCACCCTGGCTGTCAGCGATCATGCAGATTTCGTCATGAGCATGCTGGGAGCAGGAGAACGTTGGGGCATGCGACTCGACTACCTTCTTCCCCGTGGCCGCCAGGGCCTTGCCGAAACCCTGGCCCTGATGCCTTTGGCCCCTGACGACGATATCGTGGTGCTGCCCGGCCTGGTGCTTACCGACCTCTCTCCAGATGCGCTTTTGGCCGGTCGCTGGGAGGCCGACGTCCCGGTTGTAGCCCGCTGGGACGGACCAAACGGCCAACCCGGCGCCGAAATACTGCTGCTTAGGCCGCACCACCTGCCCTTGCTGCCGGCCAAGTCCCCTTTTGCAGCCGAAGCCCTGGCCGGGCTTCCCGGCACGGTGGAACTGCATCAAGGCACAGGTCTGCTTCTGTGGGACCTGCAAACCTACTGGGAAGCCAACCGCGCCTGCCTGCGCGGCGAAGCGCCCTTCACTACCACGGGCATCCAGCGCGGCCTGCGCTGCCATGTGCATGCCAGGGCGGAATTACTCCCGCCGGTCATACTGGGCGAGTCTGTGGAGGTGAACGCCGGATGCAAAGTAGGGCCAGACACTATCCTGGGTGACAACTGCATCCTGGATGACGGCGTGGAAGCACGGGACTGCATTATCCTGCCGGGCACATTCATGGGGCGCAACACCACTTTTGCAGGAGTCATCGCCGATCAAGGCCTCCTGGTGAACATCGCAGACGGCTCCAGCCTGTATGTCCCCGATCCTTTTATCCTGGGCCCGGCCTCGGCACTCTCGCTTTCCAGCCTGTTCTCCGAACTGCTCCAGCGCGGCCTTTCCTGGGCAGGACTTGCCCTGGCACTGCCCATTCTGGCATTCATGGGACTTAAAGGCCTGTTCCGCCCAGGGCTATGGACCAGACGCACCGTGGTGGTATCGCGAGAGATTGAAACACTCGGAGGGCGGATGCGCCTGGTCGAGACCGTCATGTTCGGGCTGAACGTCGCCAACCCGCTGCTGTCGCGCCTGCCTGCCCTTTGGAATGTGGCCCGGGGAGAGATGGCGCTGGTGGGAGTCGAAGCCTTGCCCCCAGACGAAGTGCGCGAATTGGAAGGGAGTTGGGCCGAGGCGCGGATGAACTGCCAAGCGGGCCTCATCTGCCCTTGGCACGCCCAGGGCCCTGACGATATTGACTCCACCGGCCGCAGGGTGATGGAAGTCTATTACGCTAAAACCCGCTGTTTCACTGAAGACATGGGCATACTCTGCAAAGCCCTATGTCGGCTGTTCCGCCGGAAGAACTGTTAGGGGAAAGGCCTGCCCGGCGACACCCCGCTCAAACTTCTCGGGGCCCTTTGTACTCGAAAACCAGGATGCTCAGATCGTCGGCCAGGGGACGATCCCCTGCATATGCGGTCGCCTGGGCACGCAATCCCTCGGCCAGCGCGACCGGGGACGCCTTGCCCTGGGCCTGCACTGCGTTTTTGAGGCGTTCCAGCCCAAAGGGCTTCTCACGGGAATCCTCCATTTCGATTAACCCATCACTGTACAGCACAATCTTGTCACCCGGAGCCAGTGCAACCCTTCCCTGCCCAAAAGCGAAGGCCTGCAACCCGATAACCGTGCCTGCCTCCTCCAAAAGCTCAAGACCGCCCTCATGGCGGAGCAGAATAGGTGTGCAATGGGCCGCATTGCTATAGGTCAACACCCCGGTAGCCAGATTCACTACCATGTAAATAATGGTGAAATGCCGTTCGAAGCGCATCCAGGTGAACTCGCGGTCTAAAATATTCAACACTTCCTCGGGCTGACGGATGACCGGAGCGCCGCTGGACGTGTCCACGAGTATGCCCGTGTGCGGGCTCATCATCTGATAGATCAGCACCGAAAGCATCGCAGCAGGAGGGCCGTGCCCAGAGACATCCACCAGGTAGAGGCCTACGGTATCGGCGCCAAGAGACACAATGTTCAGGATGTCCCCCCCCACAGCCTCGCAGGGTTGGAATTTCCAGCCGAACTCTGCCCTGTCGATTTCAGGGAGAGCACCCGGCAGCAGGGATTGCTGGATTATACCCGCAGCCTGGAGATCCTCCTCCAGTTTCTGCTGTTTACGCACCAACTCGGCCTGTTGCTGCATGATCAGCAGATGGGTTTTGACTCTGGCTCGAACCACGGCCGGTTTGAAGGGCTTGGTGATGTAATCGAGAGCTCCAATTTCCAATCCGCGGGTTTCGTCCTCCTCCTGGGACAAGGCGGTCACGAATATTACCGGGATGTTTTTGGTGGCCGGATCAGCCTTGAGCCGCAAGCACACTTCGTAGCCGTCCATTTCGGGCATCATCACATCAAGCAGGATAAGGTCTGGGTGGCGGGAGGAGGCCAAATGCAAGCAGTCTTTCCAGTTGGTGGCAAAAAAAGTTTTATACTCCTGGCGAAGCACCTCGCTGAGCACACGGATGTCCGACGGCGTGTCGTCAACGATGAGAATGCTCGCGCTAGGTGGTGTTTCGACAATCATGAGGCCTCCCTGCTCGAGCCCGTAACGCGTTTCAAAGCTTGGAGAGCGATCCTGGCTTGTTTAAAATCCAATCCAGCCAAACAGCTTTCAATCTGCCGCACTGTAACTGCCATGCCCGGTTCCGCGAACAGGGTTTTCATCCCAACGAATTCTTCCTCGGCCGAAAGGTCATTATCGCGGAGCAGTGCGTCAAGCCGGGCAATGGCACGCTCCTGCCGGGACAGGTCCACAACTTCACCCGCAGGCGCACCAGCAGGTTCGGCAAGGGTTGTAAAGCTCTGCACAACAGCAACAAGCGGTTCTATACCTGCCTGCGCCGATGCAATCAATTCCGCAAAGGAAGATACATCACGACGTTTAGAAGCCGATTCAAGACCTGCAGCCGTGCGAAACAACTCCATTGCTCCAAGATTGCCGGCCACCCCCTTTAAGGTATGAGACCGCCGGGTGATGGCATCGAAATCACCGTTGTCCCAATCAGACTGGACTTCCTGGCCAAACGAAGCAAAACCGCGAGCAAAATCGCCAAGCAAACTCTTGAACAGCCGCCGGTTGCCCTGAACACGGTGGAGGGCGGCGGCAATATCCACACCAGGAATACTGTCAGGTAACTCTACGTGAGGGATACCAGTATCAGGGTTTGAATCGACCTGGGCCGGAATACTAGGCGAGGGAGTCGCGCGGCAATCATCGGGCCAAGGCTGAATCCACTTTTCCAGAACGCTCAACAACTGAGAAGGATCAACAGGTTTGGAAACATGATCATTCATTCCAGCATCAAGGCACTTTTGCCGCTCAGATGCCATGGCATGGGCCGTCATGGCGATAATGGGCAAATCGATGCGTCCAAGCACGCCACGGATAATGCGAGCAGCCTCTAGGCCGTCCATGTCCGGCATCTGCACGTCCATGAGCACTATATCGTACACCCGTCCAGGATCGGAAATCTTGTCAACTGCCTCTTGACCATTTCCGGCGATTTCAACGTACATTCCAACATCTTGCAAAATCTCAGTTGCAACTTGTTGGTTGATGTCATTGTCTTCTGCAAGCAAAACTCGACGTCCTACTAAAACACGACGAAATTCCGAAATAGACTTCACAATATCAACTTGAGTATCACGTTTCTGGATTTTTACTCTAAAAACATCCATGATTGTATTAAATAGAGTCGACTTATTAACCGGTTTTAAAAGGATCGCATCAACATCATGCATTTCACCATGACGAACGACATCATCATGACCAAAAGAAGTTACTAATATGATTTTCGGTTTACAGGGAATCTTCAGGCTGGCCTGAATACGCTTAGCGGTTTCCAGACCGCTAAGCCGAGGCATTCTCCAGTCAAGAATCACGAGGTCGATGGGTTTCTGGGAACAATTCCCCGTAGACTCCAACCGCTCCAGCGCATCATAACCATTAGAAAATGTTTCTACTTCAAAACTTAAAGATTTGAGCATCTCGTCGAATATCTGTATTGCTGTCGGGCTGTCATCAACAACAAGTACCTTAGAATTTCGGAGGTCGGGAGTGACCATCAGAGCGTAAGGTTGCCCCTGTTCGCCTATACCCAGGCGAACCGTAAAAATAAACGTACTTCCATGCCCAGGAATACTTTCCACCCGAATAGAACCACCCATCATCTCGATCAACTGCTTACTAATGGAGAGACCAAGGCCTGTTCCACCGTATTTTCGTGTTGTAGAACTATCAGCTTGAGTAAATGGTTTAAACAGTTTTTCTTGCTGATGAGCTGTCATACCGATTCCAGTATCACGCACAGAAAACTCCAAAAGGACCTGTTCATCAGCGACATCAATTTTCTGAGCAGAAACTACCACCTCACCATGCTGCGTAAATTTAATAGCATTGGCAATCAAATTCGTAAGTACCTGCCCAAGACGCAAAGGGTCGCCTGTGAGAATAGCTGGAACATCTGGAGCGGTTCTAAACATGAGATCAATATTCTTTTCAGAAGTTTTTACGGCCAACACACTTGAAATATTCTCAAGAACCTTACTTAAATGGAACTGTGTAACTTCGAATTCAATTTTTCCAGCTTCGATCTTAGAAAGATCAAGAATATCGTTAATAAGGCCAAGAAGGGTCTGTACAGAGCTCTGAATCTTATTGAGATAATCTCGCTGCTTAGGAGTGATATCAGTTTTAAGGGCCAAGTGACTGAGCCCTACGATAGCATTCATAGGGGTACGTATTTCATGACTCATATTGGCGAGGAATTCACTCTTGGAACGCGTAGCAGCTTCAGCTAATTCCATAGCATCGCGTAATGCCTTTTCAGCAGCATAACGCTCCGTAATATCAATGAAACTTTCTGTAATAAATTTCTCACCACCCATTTTGAAAGTATTTGTGACCATTAATACAGAGACACCCTCACCATCACCTCTATGGATTGTAAGTTCTGACTGTGATAAAGACAGATCCTCGCCCTTTACAAACGCCTTGCCTTGTGACTTGGCGTTAAAAAACGATGCATAATCTTTACCGATAACTTCCTCTCGTAATCGACCAAGTATATGCAGTGCTTCAGGATTAGCTTCGACAATTTTATGAGTTTTAGCCTCAACAAGCACAACACCAGCCAGCATCGTATCGAGAATATTTTGCAACAAAATCTTGCTTTCTTTCAATTCACGAGTTCTTTTTTCAACTTTGGCCTCAAGCTCCTTGTTAAATTCACGGAAATGTTTGTACAATTCCCAGCTTTCTAGAGCATATGCACCAGCGTACACAACAATTCCAAGTAATGCCAACGTAATATCTGAAACATCATGTCGTTTACCATCCAAAACACCAACAAACATCCCTCGAGTACGAGATGTTGTTGCCAGTGGAAACAACAGCAACTCAAATTCACGATCTTTTGAAGTAAAAAATGTAGGTTTTTCGCTTTGTAACGCCAATGCAAAGTTTTGATCACTAATTAACTCATCAACTTCGCGCTCAATAATTTTTAAAAAATCGTCAGGAGAACAATACTCAATTACCGCATCATAGTTTGTTTCACTAATAAGATAAAATGCAACGGCTTTAAACAGCAATATATTATCAACACGAGCGTGAGTTTCACGAAAAATACTTCCAGGATCGTCTTGTTTGTTAAGACGAGTCCCTAAGTTCCCAAGATTTCCTGCAAGGTCCAGGGCTTGAAGAGCACGACTTCTCTCACTTGCAAGATATTCAACCTGTTTCTCCAAGAAATTTATTCTTTCACTATAGTCCATCGGATGTCCTATTCGAAGAAAGCACGCAATGTTTCATTGACTTGCCGCCCTGCCTGATTACGAACCGTATCCAATACGCTTAAAGGCATCCCCAATGGCTCCCACGTCTCCATATCAATATTAGGAAGATATGCATTTCCACTTGATCCAAATTGGAATGCTGTAGCCATACAATCTGCTACACATAAGAGAGATGCCTCACGAGAATTCTCAGCTTGGACAGGAGAATGATGATAGCGAATAATATCAACTAACCCAGGAGGAAGCTTCCATCCCTGCAACAATTCTCCACCTACATCGGCATGCGAAAAACCAAATTGTGTCAATTCAACTTCATGAAGAGGAAACGTACTCGCTTTTGCAAGCTGAATAGCCATATTTAAACTTTCAGGATAGGTCATCAGTATTGCTAATCGCCCAATATCATGAAGCATACCAGCGATGAACATGCGTTCCTCTGATATTCCAGGCCTATGAGAGGCCAAAATCCTGGCAACGATGCCGCAAGCCATGCTGTGCTTCCAAAAATCATACATATTTAGTACTGTTGAACATGCATTCTGAAAAATACCAACAACTGTTACACCAAGAACAAGCTCGCTTAACTCCTTAAACCCTACAATTGTAATACCTCTGCTAATGGAATCAATGCTTTTAGAAACACCAAATGCAGGACTATTAACAACCTTCAGCAGTCTTGCACTCAGCCCAATATCCTTCTCGACTATTCCAGCGAGGTGCCCAGCTGAACAATATGGGTTTTTAAGGGCTTCAACAATACGAAAATAAGCTGTAGGCATTGACATAAATTTCTGCCCTTTGGCAATTACCTTAGTCAAAGATGGAATGTTACCCTCAGAAACAAATTTCCCTGGAGAATGCTTAGATGAACCATTGCCCTTCAGCGCACAGGAAGGCGACACATCACCTTGCGCACCCATTGCACACCACTGCAATGAAACATTAAACAACTCCGACATGAATTCATTCTTGAGGTTTACAGCCCCAAATAAAACCATTAATCTTTGCTTACACTCCTCAAAAACCAACTCATCAAACTGAGACATAGCAGAAACTTCAACGTCGTGTTTGTCAACACCTTGTATATCTACATCAGTAACCCCCCAAATATTCAAAACTCTTATTTTTTTTTCATCAAATAAAGTGCCTTTAACCAACAGTAAACGCCCATTGTTGCCAACAACATCACTTGAAAGCTTCATGCCAGGACGTAAATCTCTTACATTAATTTTTGACACTCTTATTACCTCAAACTCCCGTTGGAACTTCTAACATAATTAACACGAAGTCCCATCATTTTTTTATCCCTAAACCAAGGAGAAAGCCAAACGTACAACTCTTTCAAAAAAGTTCCCTTGATCTGCCGGGTTCCTTCGGACCAGCCCCCCCCCCCTGGATAGGGGCGACTGGCTCAGGATGTCCCTGATCATGTGTCCATATGCCTTTGATGTCATCTTTCCCAGACTTGTGTGGAGGCGGACCTTTTTATAAAGTTGTCGCCATTCTTCGATAACAACCTTGGCCTACACCCGAAATCGAAACTACTCCATCGACAAACATTCTTCCTCAAATCATCCATGGACGCTCTCGACCATCCTATTCTGCCAGGGCTTGCCAGGATTTATCAAGGCGATTCCGAGCGATTCGTTTGTTGCCCCGCGAAACATAGACTTCGAAATGATCCTTCCGGGGTTTCCGTGGGTGTCCACCCGCCCTTCGACCGTGTCCAGTTCAACAGCCTCGACAAACCTTGGCTCGGCTAGGCCGAAAATCCGCGAAAACAGGTCCGTGTCTTTCATGGGTGCCCTCCGGGGAGGACCTTAGCCGGTCAGTTACCCACGGAAAAACCTGAACGGCTCTCCCGCGTTTTCCAATGGTAGCCCCTGTCACGAACTAACCGGGCAGTGGTTCCGGTTCCTGTAGCTGCAGGCCTTACGTTTGATGGACATGATCTTACTTTTCAGCCCTTCGGCCACGCCGCTTGTGATCCGGTGGCGACAGAAGGTCAGGATGTCCTCAAGGTGTCTCTGGATCAGCCCGGCGTCCTTGCACATCGGGGTCAGGCCCGACTTGTTCACCCACGCCAACCATCGCTTCACGAAACGTCTGGCCCAGCCTGTGCTCAGGTATTTCCAAACGTCGTTCAGGCTTTCCTTCATGGCCAAGGCCTTGGCCACTTTCAGATTCGCTGCCTTCAAGGTTTCAAGGGCTGGCCGGTGCTTGCCATGCAGGTTCTCCTCTCGGCACAGCCAGAGGTCCTTGGTCCCTTTGAACTGATGGTCTTCGCGGCCAATAAGTTCGCGGTGCTCGTGCTTGCGAACCCGGTCCACAGCCTCGCCAACATGCTTCATGACGTGGAACCGGTCATGGACGATCTTATCAGCCGCTCCGGGCACATGCCTATGCGTGGCTTCGAAGTAGGGCTCCCACATGTCCATGGCTTCCGCCTTGATGCGCGCCAATGGCTCCTCAGTGAATTAAAGGCTGTATCCATCAAGGCTCTCAGCCTTGCGCTCATCAGCCACTACTCCACGGTGCTGCCGATAAGGTCGCAAACAACGGTCTCGTAATCGTGCACTTTACGAAATGCCTTTTCGTCAGCGCCAAGATACCACGCGACTGTGATTGCGTGCAACCCATGTCCTGGCGCACTACACGCGCAATGACGCCCCATGCTTCGTCCTAGGTAACGCGGCCCTTGCTCTCAGCCATGGCACTTAGACCTGCACCACGCCGTGCTCAGGGCAGTCCACTCGCGGAATCCGTACGCTCAGGAAAGTCTTGAACTGGCACGTGTTCAGATGACGCCATGTCCTAGGCTCGGCATGAGCCAGGAAAGTCAGATCCCGTCCGCAAATCGGGCACGCCCATCAGACTCTAGGGTTGTGCGCAACTCGGATGTCCACCAGCCCTTCAACATTGTCCAGTTCTTAGACATCAACAATCCATGGCTCGGCCAGGTCGAGAATCCGCAAATACAGGTCCGTGTTCTTCATAAGGGCCTCCGGGAAGGATACGAGCCGGTCAGTTGCCCACGGAAAGGTCAGAGGGCCCCATTTAGTTGTGAGTATTTTCTTCATCACCTCGATTTCTAGGTCCAGTTCGACTAATGCAGCGTCTTCAGCCGATCGTAATCTTGCTCCAGTTGGCGAAGCTTCTTCACAACATCGGCGTTCATGCCACAAAGGCGCTGCCGCCACGTGTATAGACTGCTTACCTTCTGATGCTGTGTCGTTTAGCCATCGGTGCCACCAAATCGCGATCAATCTCGCGCAGGATGTTCACCGCCAGCTATTCAGAAAATAGTTACCTTATTGCCCCTTTTATGTCGCCGATAGTCACCTTCACAAGTTTCAGCTGGTACGAAATGAGCCGAGCAAGGCATGTATGATGGAATATTGCCAATAAGTTGCTGCAAATCGATTACACTACCACTACCACCAAAAGATTTAGGAATAGCCATAATCCAACAAATGTAATTATAACAAAAGAATAAATTCAATTCGAAGTGTTTAGCCATGAGCCAAATGGATTTCAAAAGAGACTGACACCGCTACAGCGCATGACGGAATCTGTATACTGCAAACAGAATTAAATCATTACCAAAAACACGACATATTAAATTAATAAGAGTTAACACTAAAAAAATATTCAAAACTAAGATTTTTAACATAAGACTTGCAACAGAACTTATCAAACAAAGCCGACATCAAGTAACAATATGCATGACATCATCCACACGAAACAGAAACGATGTCAAAAAACACCAAAATCGATTCAAGAACAAAAATAGACATAGCCACGATTTATACCCAAGTTAATTTTGAAGTCTAAAGCTGAAATGCTCAAAACTGTAACACAAACAACTTAAATTAAATATGTGAAATTTGAAAAAAGCCATTGTGCTCGCCTGACTATTGATATAATAAAAAAAGCAACAGATGATTCATAAATCCTTGGACTTGAGCAATTGACAGAAAAAAATGATCACGACCAATCGAGGACGATCTTGACCCACTCACCCAGTTTGACAAAAGCTGTCGTCCGTACGCGCCTTGCCGCCATTTTTGCGGCAATTTCGGCCATATGTTTCCTGGCAACATGCAGTGGCCTACCTCCTAGCTGGACATCTTCTCGAAGCAAAACCCCGGTTATTGACGTCAAGTCCGAAAGTGGCCTGAAAACGCTTCAGGAAACGGAAACTAGGCTCAAAATCACTCCGGCATCAGTCAAGGATGATCCAAACTACAAAATCATTAATTCTGTAGCAATTCCCAATATACCTGCCTATCGCATTGGTTCAGGAGACGTACTTGAGCTGGTATACCACATCCAGTATCAAAAAACATCTGAGCCTTATCGTCTAGAAGTACAGGATCGTATTAGTATCAACTTTCCATACAATCCTCAATTCTCTACATCGGGGCTTGTTCGTACAGACGGGAAAATCACGATGCCACTTATTGGCGAAATTCAAGTTGTTGGTTTGACCGTTGATGAGCTTACTAAAGACATAAACAAACGATATAGCAGATTCATCAACAATCCATCGGCTACTGTAGGAATAGAAGAATTCAACGTAAAGATTGATGAATTAAAGAAAGCGATTACAACTGCACCACGTGGGCAAAGCAAAGTTGCACCTGTCGCCCCTGATGGCCGCGTAGGCTTTCCAATTATTGGCAACATTGAGGCAGCTGGCTTCACAGTCTCTCAACTTGAAGAGATTATTAACCAGCGTTATAGCAAGTACGTTCGCAACCTCCAAGTGACACTAATACTTCTCGAGATTCATCACAACAAGGTATACATATTTGGAGAAGTCAACGTTCCAGGTATCTACGAAATGACTTCACAGTTTACATTACTGCAAGCCCTTACCCAAGCCGGCGGATTCAAGCCCAGCGCAAACCTTGAAGATGTACTTGTATTTCGTAACAGTGGCCTAACAACTCCTGTTGTATACAGAGTTAACCTGCAGAAAATGATGAACAGTGGTCAATTGTATGGTGATCTGACTGTGCAGGCCGCAGATGTAATTTACGTCCCTAAATCTGCAATTGATGATCTGAACGACTTAATTGCAAAGATATTTACAAAAGGCATTTATGCTATTGTGCCATTCCAGAGCAACTTCTCTGCCACCTACGATCTTACACCGTATAAAGCTGCAAGTAGCTATGTCAACCCTTCAACGCTTAACACACCTGCGACAACAACTACACCTTAACAGTTGCAAAGCTTTGGATTTTAATTTAGCCTTTATCATATAACGCTGCACAAAGGCTGGATAGATATGAACCCATCAATTAAGCTTGAAGATACTCAAAATTTTTTACGCGAACTTGTTTTCGTAATCTTTTACAGAAAATCTTTTATCAAGACTGTACATGCAGCTATTGCTGGCTTGTTTTTACTATTAGCAATTGTATTGCCGTCTTCATACATGTGCCAAGCAAAATTTAAAATCACCATGCCTCAACAGATGGACCCACTTCAAAAAGAAGTCAATAATGACTCTAAAAATCAATATATTCGCATGCTATTCGACCAGAAGGAAATAATTTTTTCTGACCGTGTTCTCATGAAGGTAGCCAAAACACTATCTCCTGATGCCAATGATGAGGACCTCAGAGAGACCATTACTAAGTTAAGAAAAAAAATAACCGTTGCCCCTCCTAAAGGGGAAAGCTTTGAAGCCACCAATTTCTTTATTTTGAGCTATGAAAATAATGACCCAAAGAAGGCCTTTGACATTTCTAACATGCTGACTACCAGCTATCTTGAGGTTTATACTGAACTAGCTCAACAACGTTCTGAATATTCTTATGAATTCTATAAAAAACAAGTTGAAGGTCTTTACAAGATCATGCAGGAGAAGGCTGACATATTACAAGAATATGAAATCGTAAATGCTCTTTCTCTTGTTGACATTCTGAATCTTGAATCCGGCAAGTCTACATCAGAAAGTGGTGCAAAGGCTTTGCTCACTGAATCAATGCGTAAGCGTCAGCAACTCTCAGAGCAATATATATCCACTAACAACATGATCAACGAAATTGAAATGGATTTGGCAAACAACAAATTACCAGCCATGCTTCCCGACATGGAAGGCAGTGGAAAGGCCATATCAGCATTTAAAAGCAAAGTTTCCCAGCTACAAATGCAGTTTAACGAGATGAAGACTCAGTACACAATGGAGTACGAGCCTTTGCATAGGCTTAAATCAGAACTTGACTCTAGTAGTGCTTTATTGCGAGATGAAATTGAAAACTATATTCGTGGCAAAAAAATTCAAAACTCTAGTATCAAGTCTAGCATAGACGAACTTGACAGAATTACCATTGACCTTGAATCTGCTGTCCGTAACACGGCCCAGCAACGTGCAACGTACGACCATTTAAAGAATGACTACACCCAGGCTCGTGATTCTTACTCTGAAACAAAGAGCAAGCTTGAACAAGCTCGAATGGCCAGTTCATTGTCTCAGCAGAAATTGATCATCACTATGCTTGACCAACCTATGATGCCTGACTCTCCCTTCAAGCCTAATCGGGTCGCCATAGCCTTGCTTGGAATCTTTCTCGGTTTATTTGCAGCTCTTTCTGGGGCACTGATTCTTGACTATTTCGACCACTCACTGAAAAATCCTGAGGACATTGTACGTTTTCTCGATGTACCCTGCTTTGGCTCCATCCCCCACATCAATCCGGAGCCGTAGATGGTAGCGGTATTGGCCTGCTTGGTTCTGGCCTTTTGCACTCTGAGCGTTCTTGCTTTGATGAGGTTAGGGACTCGCAAACATCCAAGCGAAACCAGTTCGATTCTTGTCCTCATTTATTGCTGCTGGATTTTCTCTACAGTTGTATGGAGCACTCTTTATGCTTCCTTCCCCATTCCAGGACTTTTTGATATCTCTATAGATAGATTCTTTTTTATCCTTCTTATTATACTATCCACATTCAAAGTATTGTTTAAACAAGTCAATATTAGAGCTAACTACAGTATTGAGATTGTAATTCTACTGTTTTCCTTAACCTGCATTGCGTCAATGGGCATTCATGGATTCGACTCTGTCAATCCTATCTACCCTAAACCGTTCTATATTTTCCTATTTGGATATCTTGCCCCCTTCTTCGCCTTTCTATTCGTTAAATACTTCGTCACCAACGAAGCAAATTTTAGACTTATACTTTCTACGCTTTTCATACTTGGAATTTATTTGTGCATTACGGGAATATTTGAGCGCAACAATCTCAAAGAATTTGTATTCCCGCACTACATCACTCTTGAACAATACACATTACACCTTGACAGAGCTCGCGGACCATTTCTAAATTCTGCATTTAATGGTGTTGGCATGACCCTTGGTTTTATTGCCGGCGTACTACTGCTCCATAAAACTCAAGGTTTTAAACGCTTAGGGATCATAATACTCTTGCTACCATCATTTCCAGGGATATTTTACACTCACACTCGCTCGATATACCTTATTTTTCTTTTTAGTCTTGTGACAATATTCTTTTTTTTCCGCTCAAATTCTTCCAAATGGAAAATTATACCTATTGTTATCTGCGTTTGTTTTTTCTTTGTAGCTGCTAACTTTCAAAAAATATTTTCTCAAGACAGAGAAGGTGGTGGCATCGCCCAAATGGAAGAAGTTGCGATCAGATTTGCACTCATTGAACGCTCTGGCCGTTTGTTTTCCGAAAACCCCCTTCTCGGGGTCGGCCTTGCTCAATTCAGCTCAACTGAATCATCTCCAGAAATATTTCAGGAACAACAACACAATCATTTGCTCGGTATCGCTGTTGAACTTGGTTTGATTGGTTTCCTTTTATATGTTCTAATTATTTTTATTATATATTTCCGACTTTACTCATTAGCCTCAAACCCCACTAACGACACAAACACTGCTACAAACTTCATTATTTCCATGACACTACTCTATTCAATAAACCTTATTAACAACTGCTTTGTTGAACCATCATACTGTCCTTTTATAAATATAATTTCTTTTTCCTTCGCTGGTTTTATAGACCGCCTTTATCAATCACCTGAACTTATTCTTAGCATTTCTAACACGCATCAGCTACGTTCTTCATGAAAAATGTACAACATAGTAACACTAGACACACTGGTGTATTAGAATCTATTAGACACTCTACTGCCATTATTATTGGTTTAACGTTAGCAGACAAGGTTCTTGCCCTAGCAAAAGAAATGTTTTTTGCGTACCGCTTCGGTGTCAACACGGACCTTGACATTTTTAATATCGCTTACGCATTCCCAGGGATTGTTGTCATGCTTTTGGGACAGGCCGTTATATCCACCCTCGTCCCTCTCTATATATCATGGTCAGGTTCTGGCTCATCCAAGCTCCAGCGGGCACTCCCGACGCTTGGTTGGACCTGCCTGTCCTTTTTCCTCGTCATCACCCTTGTCTGCTATTGGTTGGCACCAGTTATTTTCTCTTGGATGGGCTTTGGATTCTCTGATGCCAGCCATCCGCTTGGCTCAGACTTAGAACGCATGCTGGTGTGGCTCATCCTGCTCGATGGCGCAGGCGCTGTTTTCTCTGGAGTTCTTAATGCCCGCAAATCCTTTGGCGTTATTTACACAGCCCAGCTTGCCATCAACTCTTCAATCATCTTGTTTTTGTGGCTCTGGCGTGGATTGGGGGTTGAGGGCTTAGCTATAGGTTTTCTCGTAGGTTCCGCCATCAAATTATTTATGCTGATATTGGCTACAGGCAGGAAACACTCCCCTTTGAGCGTGCCTTCCACCTGGGATGGCCCAGCGCTTCGAGAGTTCGCATCCTTGACGTGGCCCTTGATTGCTGGAGGCCTCGTTGTAAATGCAAACATCCTTGTGGACCAGGTAATGGGCACACAACTCCCTGAAGGATCTGTATCCACACTTCGCTATGCTTATCGTATCAACGACCTTCCTGTGCAGCTTCTTGTAATAGCCGCGTCCAGGGCTCTCTTTCCTTATGTTAGCGAGCAGGTTGTTGCTAAAGACAGTCATGGAATGCGCTTTGTTTTCTGGAACAGTATACTTTTCGTAGTTGCTGTTTCTTTGCCTGTCACCGCATTTGTTACAATTTTTTCAAAAGACATCGTCACGATACTTCTACTTCGCGGTGCATTTGGCCTTGATGCTGTCGATAGCACTGCACTGACACTGCAATATTACAGTTTTGGTATGATTTTTTATGCCTACTTGTTTTTAAATGGAACATTTTTTACAGCAATGCGTCTCACAAAAACATTGATGGTCATGGGCGTAGTCACCATGATTATGAACATTGGTTTCAACTGGCTCTTTATTAAATTGATTCATGGCCCGGAAGGAATTGCGCTTTCAACCACTGTGACCACCGGCCTGACCAGTCTGGCATTTGCCTTCATCATCCAACGCGTTCTTAACGTATCCAGCGCTCTGCCAAAGTTCAGGCCTTTCGCGACTGTACTTGGTTTGTGCATTTTGGCAGCAGGCTTGTCCTGGATTTCTCGTATTGGTCTCAGTACTCTGGGGATTGATCCGGTGTGGGCATTTTTCCCTTGCGCCGCTCTTTTCGGGGCAATCTACCTGGGAGGGTTGATGCGTTGCCGCGACGAGGGCCTGCGGTGGTGCGTCGGTATGCTCATTCCTCATCGATTCCTGCCGACATTCCCCTCCCAGACATCACGTTAGGAGATACGATTCTCCTGCTGATCATGAAGGCGACCCAAAACGTTCTGGAAGATTTCAACTTGGCGTTCAAAGAAGGCCAAAGCGGTTTTCCTGGCGTTCTCCCCCAGGTTCTCGGCCAGTTGTGAGTCGTTAAGAAGCCGGTTGACTGCCTGCGCCAGACCTTTTGTATCCCCCGGAACATGGAACAAGACATCATGGCTGTCACGAGCGTGTTCCAAGGTGGTCATGTTACTGGTGACCACCAGCGGGCGGGCGAGGCTCATGACCTCAAGCATAGCGTTCTGCCCTGCGGCCACAAAATAGCTTTTGATGGGGATGACCACCACCTGGGCTTTAGCTATGTATTCGATGAGTTCTTCCTGGGGTATCCGGTGGGAAATGACCCGCACATTGGCTGGCAGCGGTCCCGAAGGTTGCCAGTTCTGGGAGAGTATGACCACGGGACTGGAGATATCCCGAGCTGCGGCCATGAGTGTGTCGAAGTCTCTGTCGCTGTTGCCATAGGCAAAAACGTACCCCGCTTCTGTATACGGTGGGGGATTCAGGAAAGACCCGCCGGGGCAGTCCGGGAAAAACATAATTGAGCGTTCAGAAATGGTGAACATCGTTGCGTAAAGGTCGGTCTCTTGGCCGGAAGTCGTCAGAAACATGTCAATGCCGGGCACGGCCAAACGCACCATCAAAACCCTGAGCATGTAGAGCGGATCGGCCATACGGGTCAGGTCCAGGTGAAAATCCCTCAGGATATGCGGCGCTTTGAATTTTCTCGGAATCAGGCGCGAGAGCAGACCGAGCATTGTCCCCATCCGTGTGTCCCAGGTGACCATCGCTCCATAGTGACGTCCCCTCATCAGGGCCAGAATGGGCTGGTAGAATGAACCCAGCCGTTTTGAAAGCCGTTTAAGCCCGGCAGGAGCCCATGAGGACCGCAGGAAGGAGGGCTCCAGGACATCCACCCGATACCCCAACTCGCGCAGCCGGTTCAGCAAATACCAATCTCCGTCGTCGATCCAGGTAATCAGCAGGAGAATACTACAGGGACTGACGGGGTTTTCCAAGGCAGGTCGCGTCTGTTGTGATACTGTGCTGTTCACTGTGAGCCTCTGGGGTTGCCAGCAAGTTCTTGGAACAGCTCCTCAAATCCTGCGGCCATGGTTTCCACGCTGCATTTTTCCTGCACCGAACGGATGGCTTCGGCTCCCATGCGCTCAAGCAGAGCCCGATCCCGCAGCAGTGCGACCAGACGCTCGGCCAGAGCGGCTGGATCGCCCGGCGGAACCAGATATCCGTTGACGCCTTCCCGCACGACCTCGTCCAGAAAACCGACATCCGTCACCACGGCAGGAATACCGGCGGCCATGGCTTCCAACATGGCCACGGACAGCGTCTCCTGCCACGGATAGGAAGATATCGCGAAAATGTCGGTGGCGGCCAGGATATCCGGCACATCGCGGCGGAAGCCCAGGAAGTGCACCGCGTGTCCCAGGCCCAGTTCCCTGGACAGGGCTTCCAGGGCCTGCCGCCGGGGACCGTCGCCGACGACAAGAAAAACTGCGTTCTCAACTTCCCGAACAACCAGCCGGGCCGCCTGGAGAAATACCTCATGGGCCTTGTCGGGGCGCAGGGCCGCAACGATGGCGACAGTAGGGGCCGTCTCCGGCAGCCCCAGCCTCTGCCTGGCCTCAGCGGAAGAATACGCGCCACGCGGTGTTGCGGTATTGACCCCGTTGTAGATCACGGTCACCTTGCCCGGCGGCACGCCCTCGGCCTTGACGATATACTCCTTATGCCCCTTGGCGGCAGCCACGATGCTGTCCACACTCAGGTGGAACATGCGCCGGACCAACATGGTCAGCCCATGCAGAGGATAGCGACGGTTTGTCTCGTTATGCCAGTTGACCACTGCTTTGATCCCGGCCAATCTGGCTGCCGGAACGCCATAGAGCAAGGCATTCAAATGGTTGATAATGAAGAGTATCTCCGTGCCCTGCTCCCGCAGGATGGAGGCCAGCCGAAACGGAGCAAGAAGGTCCAGGCGCGAGCGCAGCACGTCCTGACGGAAGGGAAAGCCCCGGTTGAGAATTTCCTGCCCTACCACACCGGGTTTACGCAGAAAAATCAGATCAACCTGGAAGCGTTGACGGTCGATATTATCCAGCAGATCAAGGAGCAGCTGTTCCGCGCCCCCGATGACCAGCGTGGAGACCAGTATGGTTATTTTTACCGGCATATGGCGCTAGCTTGTGGCGTTTTTCCCCTCAAAGAGGGGGAGGAGCTTGAGCATATGCGCCTCGAAAGAACGGTTATCCCGGGCAAATTCCCTTGCCTGGCGGCCCATGCGTTCGAGCCGGGGGATGTCGGAGAACATCTCGCGCAATTTCGCGGCCAGTGCCGGGACGCTGTGAGGCTCGAAGACATCGCCGGTCACGCCGGGGACGATCTCCTCAGGTATGCCGCCGATGCGGGCTCCGAGTACGGGGGTGCCGTGGAGATAACTTTCCACCACCGCCTGGGGCGCGTTGTCGTAATACCGGCTCGGTTGCACGGAAAGAAGCGCTCCGGCTATGAGCGGGGAGAGTTCGTCCATGGGTAGATACTCCTTGAAGCGGATGCGGCTTGCCAACTCCGGTCGTACCAAAGCCCTGAGCCTCTCACCCAAGTTCCCGTAGGAACGACCGACAATCAGGAGATCCGCGTCGCATTGCGCTCCCTGATAGGCCTCAATGAGCAGATCCAGGCCCTTTTCCTCGGTAATGCGACCAAAATAGATGATGGTACGCGTTTTGGGCGTTTCCGCATCCATAACCAGGCCCGGATCGGCCGGTTGCCGCAGGACAGCGAGCTTCCGGGCTGGAAAACCTCCTTCAATCAAGCGTTGGCGCATGAAATCACACGGGGCGATAAAGGTGTGCACCGAATCGTAGACGCCCAGAAGGCGCTGGACGTACATGGCCAAAACCCGCACGGCCGAGGCGGCCAGGCTGCCGTGCACGCAACGGTGACGCAGGCCGTGGTGATAGGCACCCCGGATGCACAGCTCACAGGGCTTTCCGTCGCGCAGCAATTTGTAGTTAGCGCACTGCAGATGGTAGTCGCCCAGCCGAACCACCGTCCGAATGCCCCGCTCCTTAAAAGCGTCCAGAATACTAGGGGACATGAAATTATAGATATTGAGCACATAGGCCGCATCGGCCCCGCCGATGGCATCCAGCAGACGGGATACGGCCCTCCTGGCCTCGAAGGAGTAGATGGCCCGGCCCAGAAGCGTGGGAAGGTTTCCGGGCCGCAGGCGGATGTTGTCGAAATATATTTCCCTGGGATCTCCGGGTGGTGGCAGGAAATACTTGGCAAAGGGGCTGTCCCAACTTCCGGCGTAGGCGACGCTGAAGGGTACGGCTTCATGGCCACGCGCCTCAAGCTGGCCCATAACGTTTCGCATGTAGCGCTCGGTCCCACCGTTGAGGAAGAAGTACTTGTTGCACACCACTACGCGCATCAGGCCTCCCGGTCGATGAGCCAATGGCCGGCCCACATCTGGAAGGCCAGCAGCAGCCATACCCGCTGCGCGCTCTCCCCCTTGCCGGCCTGGAAGCGCTCCACCACCTGCCGGACCGGACCGGGATCGAGGGCTCCAACCGCCAGCAGCCGTTCCCGGCTGAGGTGTTCTTCCACGAATGGCCGCCACGCGTCGGCCAGCCAGGCGGCCAGAGGGATGTCGAACCCCCGCTTGGGCTGACGGGCCAGGCTTTCGCCATCGAGTTGCGCCAGCAGGTGGCGCAGGATGCGCTTCTGCCCCGCCTGGGAATGGAGATACCCCAGGGGAAGGGATGCCGCGAACTCGGCGATGCGATGGTCGATGAGCGGATCACGGCACTCCAGGCCAACATGCATGGAAGCGCGGTCCACCTTGATGAGGATGTCGTCGGGCATCCAATAGCGCAAGTCGTGGGCCATGAGCATGGAGGCCAGCCCCTCCTGGCCGGAAGCGGCATGCTTCGCGAGGTCGAGGAAACCTTCGGGCAGGGAGGCCTGTCCGGTTCCCAGCAGAGCGGCGGCCTCATGGCTGAAGAAGCCCCTGGCAGCGTAGGTGGCCAGCAGGTCGCTAGGGGATTCCACCCCGAGCATTTGGAGAAAACGGTCGATGCGGCCCACGCGGACCTGCCCGGCCCTGCTGCGCGATCCTGGCAGGAGTTCCTTCCAGGGCAGGGAGCGAACCAGGGCGGCCAAACCCCGGCGAAGCGGTACGGGAACCGCTGAAAGTTTCTGGTACAAATCCGGGTAGCGCACATGGCCGGTGTAGCCGCAGAAGAGTTCATCGCCCCCATCGGCGGAAAGGGCCACTTTGACCTGTTCGCGGGCCAGTACAGAGACAAGATAGGTTGGGATGCCTGAGGGATCCCCGAAAGGTTCGTCGTAGATGTGGCAAAACTGCTCCAGCGCGGCCTGGGCCGTGGCTTCGTCCACACGCCGGGCCACATGGGGGGAGCCCAGGCGTCCGCACAGTCCGGCGGCTTTATCCGCCTCGTCGAAGCCGCGCTCCTTGAAACCGATGGTGAAGCTCAGGAGATTCACGTCCAGGTCTTTCTTCAGCACGCTGGCCACAAGGGCGGAGTCAACGCCTCCAGAGAGGAACATGCCCACAGGCACGTCGGACACAAGCCTGTAGCCGAAGGCGTTGCGAAAAAGCGCCCGCAGCGCCTCGGCGGCCTCGTCGAAAGAGCCCGAAAAATCACCCCGGCGGATGTGATCCAGGGACCAGTATCTGCCAGCCTGGGACTCACCCGAAGCGCGAACTTTGAGCCACGTGCCAGGGGGGAGCTTGCGCACCCCCGAAAGGATGGTTCCTTCGCCAGGGAAATATCCGGCCATGAGAAAGGATGACAGAGCCCCAGTGTCCACCTTGGGATCATAGGCCCCATGAGCCAGAATGGCCCTGGGCTCGGAGGCGAACAGCAGCCTGTCCGCCAGACGGACGTAGTACAGGGGTTTGACCCCCAGGCGGTCCCGGGCGAGCAGGAGGGTGCGCTCCCGCGCATTCCAGACGGCAATGGAGAACATGCCGATGAAGCGCTCCAGGGCGGCCTCCCCCCACTGGGACAAAGCCGTGACCGCCACTTCCGTATCGGTGGCGGTACGGAAGACACGGCCAAGCGCTTCGAGTTCACGCCGCAATTCAAGATAATTGTAGATTTCACCGTTGAAGACGATGGTCAGCGCAGCATCGTCGCCAACCATGGGTTGAACGCCCTGCGGCGAGAGGTCGATGATGGCCAGCCGGGTGTGCCCCAGGGCCACGCAGCCCTCGACCATGCTCCCCGATGCGTCCGGCCCCCTATGGTCCAAGGCCCGGCGCATACGCTCATGCTTGGCCCGGTCTATCGGCGCAGCGCCAGTTGCCAACTCACCGCAGATGCCGCACATGGCTACTTGCCGTCCGGTGCGGCTGGCTTGGCCAGTCTGAAAAGACACAGACCGTTAAAACCCACGAGCACCCCATCAGTTCCGGGCGAAATGGCGGTAATGCTGACTCTGGGCAAATCTGCTGGCACAGGGTTGAAGCTCGTTCCGCCGTCGGTGCTGATGAACAGGCCATCGGCGGCCTTGAGGTCATACGCCGAAGTGCCAACGTAGATGGTATCGGTATTGGCTGGGTCCACAGCCACCACCGATGCCGCAATTTCAGGGGGCCGTTTGCCGGGCAGCGCCACCTCACGCCAGGTACGGCCTCCGTCCTGGCTGACGGCGATTTTCTTTTCAGCCAGACCGGCGAAAATACGTTGCGGATGCGCTGGATCGGACGCCAGCCCGAAACTGAAAGGCGACTTGCTGTAGAGCGGCGACCATTTGCCCCCGCCGTCCGTAGTGGCCCATATGCCGCTGCCCACCAGAGAGGCCGTCAGATGTTTGGAATCGGCAGGGTCCACCAGCAGGCTGTCGGGGCCTTGGAAGCAGGGGACGGGCAGGGTTCTGCTGACATTTGCCACAGCTTCCTCGGCTTTGCCCTCAGCCAGCAACACTGTGTTCACCTTGAAGAGTCCATGCCCGTTGCTGCCGACAAAGACGGAGTCCTCATCTTGGGGGTCGATGACCAGCAGGGTGGGTTTGCCGGTGGCATACCCGCCAGGCAGGCTCCTGGCGGACACGGTAAAGGGCAGTTGCTTCCAGCTCGCTCCGCTATCCGTGCTTTTGCACAGCATGAAGGTCACGCCCGCGCCCTGTTTGGGTTTCTCCCAGGGTTCGGCGAGCAGATAGCGTTTAGCGGGATGCGCCGGGCAGACGCGCACGGCCCTGACGTCACCGTCTGGAACGCCTTTCATGGAGGGCGTCCAGGAACGGCCAGCATCAGAGGAGACCATGAGACCGTTGTCCGAGGTGGCCAAGAGGACGCCCTGAGGATTGGCCGGATCGCGGATCACGTCGCTGACCACAACATTTTGCAGTCCGTGGTGCACCTGCTGCCAGGCATCGCCGCCAGCATCAGCGCGCCAGAGGTTCCACCAGTCGGCAAGCCAGGCAGTCTTGCCGTCTGGGGAAAACGCCAGGGCTTCCAGCGCATCGTTGCCCTTGGCCCAGTTGGGAGGGGCGTCCTGGGCCAGAGTGAAAACGCCTGGAGTTTTCCAGGTTACTCCTGCGTCTTCAGAGACAAAAAGCAGCTTCGGCCAGGTTTCGGGATGAGTGCCCATAAGAATGCGTCCGGGCCGCGCAGGGTCCAGGGCCAGGGTCTTGAAGGACAAGGTGCCTGAGGCGGGTTTGGCAATTGGCGGACCAGTGCGCGCCCAGCGGTTTTGCCCGGCGTCCCATTTAAACAGGCCGTCCGAGCGCTCCACGGCGTAAAGTCCCCGCCCGTCAGCGCTGGCCATATCCTGGAGTTGGGTGTGCGCGCCAAGTCCGTCGTTGATCGGGCTGAAACGCCCCTCGACGAACCGAAAGGCACCGCGCTCGGTTGCGGCGAAGAGTTCACCGCCAAACTCGGCCAGACTGTTCACCTTGTTGCCGACCATCCCCGGCATATACGTCTCCACCGGCGCGGGAGCGTCCCAGGTCACGGCGAAGACACCCTTGGTATCCGTGGCAACCAACAGTTTGTCGTCCTTGAAACGCAGCAGACACCCGCCGAAGAAACGGGAACGATAGCCCAGGCGCGGGCTCAGGAGCGTGAGGGTCTGACCGTGGTCGCGGCTGAGATACAGCCCGTCGGAAGCCTGAACGGCGACAACCCCTGGACGGTCGGGATGAAAGGCCAAGGCGGAAACAGCGAAACCGCCCAATTCCCGCCCGCGAAGGGTAAACGTCTGGCCGCCGTCGGTACTCTGGAAATAACCGGCAACATCGGAGCCTACCAGAATGCGAGACAGATCAGCCGGGTCAACGGCAATGGCGGTGAAGCGTCCGCCGCCGCCGTATCCGGCCTGAGTCCAGCGCAAATCCTGTGCCCACGCCGGGTGGCCAGCAACAAGCATGCACAGCGCCAGCGCCAAGCTAATCATTCTTCCAGATGCGATGCCTTGATTTAATACCACGGTTCAAGCTCCCTTCTATGTGAGCGTAATACTGTACGTACTCATGGCCTGTGCTGTCATAACCATTCATATGCACTTCACCGGTCACCATTGATCCCAAAAAATTAAGATCAAGGTCACCGCTTTTGGCAAAGACCCTTGTCGGCAAAGCAATTTTCTTGGTCTGCTGGATGCGCTCATGTTCGTGCTGTGTGAGTGCACCTCTTCTTTTGAAGAGTATCGGGCTTAAATAATAAAAGTGAATATTTGCTTTAAAACCAAGCTCATCTGTCATATGACATTGCACACGAGTCGACAATGTCGTCACATCTGACTGAAGAGAATTCCACGCGAATGTATTGAATCCATTATCTGTAGGCCATCCTGTTACTACAATAATATAAGGAAACAAGCTTTCTTCAGATGCAGGAAAGAGCTCAAGAATTCCTGTTACATTCTGGAAGTTCTCAGTTCCAACCCTGCCTGCCATTTTGATAAGGTACTGCTTGGAAGCTCCGCCTTCGCTGCGATCTTGCAAAAGATTCTGAGCGAAAGCAGGTCCGGCGGATACAGCGGCAAAAACCGCCAGTATCAGACTGAGGTACCGGAAACAACGGCCGGAATGGTGCGTAAGCATATCTTGACATCCTCAAAGAAGTTCCAGCCGTCTATATACTGCATATCCAGCTCCATCCATTGAGCAAAACTCAAAGAGTTTCGATGAAGCTGCACTTGCCACGTACATGTGATGCCCGGCTTCACGCAGAAGCGGCGGCGGGCCCAGTCGTCGGAAAGCCGATTGAAATCCCGCAGGGACATGGGGCGCGGCCCTACCAAACTCATTTCGCCGCGCAGCACGTTGAACAATTGCGGCAACTCGTCAATGTTGTACTTGCGCAACCAATAGCCCACACGGGTAATGCGCGGGTCGCGCCTGATCTTGAATACCGGCCCATCCATCTCGTTAGCCGATTCCAACTGTTGCTGCACCTGCTCCGCATTGGGGTCCATGGTGCGGAATTTGATGCATTTGAAAATGCGCTTATTGATGCCCACACGAGATTGTTTGAACAGCACAGGGCCTGCACCTTCCAATCTGAGGGCCAGAGCAGCCAGAAGCATTACCGGAGAACACATGGCAATCAGCATCAAAGAGCCCAGAATGTCGAAGACCCGTTTGGCCACGTGCGGCCAGCCGTCCACAGCGTGATGGTGCATGAGCATCATCCGTTCATCGACATCCATCATCGAATCGTTCCGGCTGAATTTTGTCGAAAACAGCGTGGTGACGTGGTGGCTGGCCACACCCTGCTTTTCCGCTTCCAGCACAATATTGAGAATGGTGTCGTAATACGTGCGAATGGGAAGACAGATTACGATTGTATCTATGACGTTGCGACGAAGAACTTCCACGAAATCATCCAGCTTTCCGAGCATCGTAATCTCTTGCCCGCATCGATTGTCGTCGTCGATAAACCCGACGACATTAAAGCCCAAATGCGTATCGTTCTTACTCAGCGCATTCAACCCGAAGCCACGTGTGTTACTGCCGACTATCAATATGTTTATGGTGTCGTAAGGTATGAACATTCCAGAGCGCATCATCCTGACAGTTATGCTTCTGACAAGCACATACACCGTCGGGAAAAGCAGCAGGTACAGTGAGATAAACAGAAAAATATGGTAATGGAGGCCAATTCCAAAATAAAATGCCCAAATAATCACAGAATCTATCATCAAAGGCACGGCGAACTGCAAAGTTCGTATCCCAATGGTGGAATGTCTGAAAATTTCCCGCTGCATATGGGATTCATCGAACATCACCAGATGCACGCCAACCAGAACAAGCAACTCGACAAAATTAATTACAACCATCCGAAGGGACACATATGCCGCCCCGTCAGGACGAATAACAGCGGTATCCAGTTGGCAGGCAAACATTACAAGAATATACACAGTGATGACGCTTAGAATATCTGTAAGCTTAAGCACAGTCATCAATGTCCGGCGGCGGCTCTCCAACATGGTCATGGGCACAGGCAACTCCCTAGAACAAATTGTGCATCATCTCGGGAAGATTGACGGCCAGAATACAATGCATAATAAAAATAATGATCACGCACATCCAAATATACCCCTTGGCGACTCCGCTCGGCCCCCGGCTCATACGCTTGGCTCCTCAAGATGACATGGTTTGCCCGTCAGGGCTTGCCCATACAGTGTCTTCATCTTGTCAACGGCCAGGTCCCAGCCGAACTGGGTGGCCACACGGTCTCGACACGCCTGTCCATAGGTGCTCATGCCCTCCGGCCCGACTGCTTCGGCCTGATCAATAAGCCTGGCAAGGGCTGCCCGGTCAAGGGTGGGGAACATCCAGGGCGCGTCGCGACCGAGCACCTCGTGATGCGGGGCAATAGTGCTGGCCAAACAGGCCCGGCCATAGGACATAGCCTCAAGAAGTGTCAGCGGCATGCCTTCGAGTTCCGATGAAGTGATGAAGGCCAAGGCGTTGCCGAACAGGGCTGCCAGATCTTCATGAAAGCGATAGCCAGTGAACACAATGCGCTCGTCACCTTCTGCAAGGGTTCGGAGCCCTTGCATATAGCCGCTGCCCCCCGCGTCGTCGCCCACCACGGCCAGCTTCACCCGTCTGGGCCTGCTGCGAAATGCGGCTATGATGTCCTCAACACGTTTTTCCGGGGTGATGCGCCCCACGGACAGGAAGTACTGTCCGGGAATGAGCCCCATGGCGGCCAGCGGGTCGGTGGGGGCCGGTGCGGGAATATCCACTCCGTTGGGGATGCACACGCTCTCAACGCCGTACATCTCGGTATAGTGGCGGACAAGCTCTTGGGACACCATAATACGGCAGTCGGTGAGCCGGGCTGAAAAATATCCCCCGAGCCGGATGATCCAGGCGGCAAGCAGCGGCCACTTGCGGCGCTGCCAATCCACCCCGCCGCAGGTGAAAAACACCTTGGCGCCGGGCATGAGCAGCTTGACCAGCGGCAGCATGAGGCACGGCCCCTGGGAATACACGTGCACAATGGCCGGACGGCTGACGAAAGCCATGTGCAACACGGCCAGAAAGGTATGCACGAAGGCTTCAAGAAAGGTGGATTTGACCGTGGGCAGCACTTTCACCGCCACGCCCTGGTGGCTCGTGGTGCCCGGCGGAACGTACGTTGCCCGCGCATACACCAGGATGTTCCAGCCGCTCCCGGCCAACCGGGTGTATAAGGCCTCCCACTGGCGCTCCACTCCGCCCCAACTGGGGGGAAGGCCGCGGCCGCCTGTCACCGCCACCAAGGGCTTTGCCACCGTTTGCATGAACTACTTGATAAGCTTGTAGAGTTGGGCAGGTACGGGGTAGCGTCTTTCGTTCAAAATCATCCCATGCACTTTGACCCCGCCAGCCGCGAAGGTCTCAATGCAGCTGTGCACCACCTCGCGCCGGGAGACCGCATAGCTGCACACCAGGAGCACGGCGTCCAGGTGCTGGGCCATGGACACCGTCCAGGGGGCCATGAACACCGGCTGGCTGTCGAAAACCACGACGTTGAATTTCTGCCGGGTATGCTCCAGAAACTTCCGCAGGATGTCGGGATGCTGGCTGATGGAGGCCTGGACGAGTTTGCTGTCGGAATGGGCAAAAGGCAAAAAAGAAAGATTGGGCACATTGGAGGGCATGATTAACGTGCTGAGATCCCGCCCTTCAAAGAGCACTTCCGAGAGGGCGGCATCACTGGCCGCAGAACTGAGCAGCTTGCTCCCGGAGTTTTTCCCGCCGTTGGCATACACATAGAGAACATTGTAGCCGTATTCCAAGGCAAGATACAGACAGAGGCTCTCAGCCACCATGGAAACGCCTTCACCCCGGCCGGAGCCGTTCAGCAGTACGCTCTGGGGCGCCCGGCCAAAATTAACGATCAGGTTGCCCCAGATGGCGTCCAGGTGGGGTTTGACCTTGGAGAACATATACTGATTGACGTGAATTTTACATGTCCGCTCAAAGATCTTACCGCCTCCGTCCTTTGTGGACGCATCCGGTTCAGCATCTTCCGGGGCAGCTGACTCCAGAACCTCTTCGACGCGAAACACATACGTGTGTCGAACCTCGGGTTTGCCTTTGGACGCTACGGAGGGCTTCTGCTGAGGAGAAGGAGAACTGGATTTCTGCACAACGATCCTTGGGTATAGCGAGTTGTATGCGGGAAGCCCCAGGCTTTGGCAACCGGTGACAGCGATTACACAGTAACTACTATCAACACCATTTTTTAAAAATTACCCGTCCGCGTACAGATTGTCAACGCCCACGCCTGTACGCATCTTAAAAAACCGGCATACTGGTCAGTTACTGTGGACAAGCCAAGTATTGCGGTGCAATTGGCATATTCGTTATACTTCGACACTGACCCCTTCAGCCGCAAGACGTATCTCTACGCCGCTGCCGTCGTTGTCGCGGCGGGTTTCCGCCAAAAAGAGTGTCAACGCATCGTCGTCGCGCGTCGGTTCGTGGTGGGTGATGAACAGCCGTTTGACCCCGGCAGACTGCGCCAGAGCCACGCACCGGTCCGGCGTGGAGTGCCCCCAGCCGAATTTTGCAGGATATTCTTCCTCAGTATATTGGGCGTCAGCAACCAGAACATCAACACCGCGAATGAATTCCGTCAACTGACTGCGCTTAGACCTGATGAGTTCCTCATATTCTTGGTAATAGACATCTTCTGGAGCGTAAATATTGGCGTAATCCTCGTGGTCGCCAGTGTAGAACATAGCCTTGCCCTGCGATTCCACTTTGTAGCCGAAAGTAACCACGGTGTGATTCATGAGAAAAGGCGTAACCGTGGCCGCCCCTATCTGGACGGCCTGCCCATCGCGCAGGGTCACGTAGGTTATGTTGGCCGCAAGCTCGACACTGCGCACAGGAAAATAATTGTAATTCATCTGGCCTGCAAGAATTTCACGGATATCCTTCATGGCGATGGGATCGAAAGTGCCATGGATGGAGATGGTGTTGCCAGGCACGAAAAGCGGCACAAAGAACGGCAGCCCCTGGATGTGATCCCAATGGGTATGGGAGATGAACACCGCGCAGTCCACCGGCATGGACCGGGACAATTGCAGGCCCAGAGCGCGGATGCCTGTGCCCGCGTCCAGAATGATACGCTCTCCGCCGTCGCAAAGCACCTCCAGACATGAGGTGTTGCCCCCGTAACGGACCGTATCCGGGCCGGGCACGGCGATGGAACCGCGAGTGCCCCAGAAGGTAATGCGCATAGTGAACTCCCACACGGATGAAGGCTTCAGCCCTCAGCCGCAACGCTACAACTGAAGAAAAGCCTTGGCCCGTTCCAATTCCTCGGGCAGGTCCGCCAAATTGACCAGCGCCTGATCCAAGTCCATACCCAGGCGTGCGGCCACGCCTGCCGGAAAGGGTTTCCATGTCGGATCGCCAGAAAACCCCAGCCCCAGGCGCTTGCTCAGTTGGTCGGCAGCGTACACCGCATCGACCAGCGCAGACGGCTCACCGGCATCCGGGGCATGATGCCGGGCAAGGCCCAGCCCCAACATCTCCGGCAGCCCCCAATGGGTGGCCAGCACGGCTCCCACCTCAGCATGAGTGGCACCGAGCACGGCGGCTTCTGCCGCCAGAAGATCCTGCTCTCCGGCGGCTGCGGCCTCCAGCGCCCTGCGATATTCCTGCGGAGCCTGACGGGCCAGCACCAGTTTACCCACGTCGTGCAACAATCCGGCGACGAAGTACTCCTCCGCCTCGGCCGGGTCCACGCCCGCAAGCCGACCCAGCCTCCGGGCGGCCAGCCCCACGGCCAAGCTGTGCACCCAACACTCTTCGGAATTAAACCCCGCGCCGTTCTCTCTTGGCAGAGCCCCCAGCATGGCCAGGCTCAGGGCGATGTTCTTGAGGGTGTTCACCCCGAGGCTCACCAGGGCCTGGTGAATGGAAGAGACCGGGTTGCGCAGGCCGAAATAGGCCGAATTCACCAGCCGGAGCACCGTAAGCGTCTAATCGGCCCCTTCTTGCGGGTGCATTGGGCTTGAGTCAGAAGGTGCTGATGAGCTTACGTGGTGATGAGGCGGGTTTTATCGATGTTCTGCGGTAGCAAGGCTTTGATTCTCTCGGTGGTGTTCGCC
>JBBRUD010000016.1:0-59743 GCA_038248065.1 Desulfovibrionales bacterium
CCCCATCCCCTTCCACGCGGCCAAGGCCTACGGCCTCCGCGCCGTCGCCCCCGCGCCCGCCACATCACCCCCCCCCCCCCCCGTACCCCCCCGCGCCCCCGCCCCCGCCCCCCCCCCCCCCCCCCCCCCCCCCCCCCCCCGCCGGAGGCTATCCCTTTCACTCCCCTGTCTCCGCTCCCTCCCGCCATGCCACTGACGTCGGCCTCTCCGGCGGTCTACGCGCTTACGCCGCAGGGGGCTCGGCTGGCCCGGCATCTGGCTGTGGAGCTTTCCGGCACGGTGTACCTGCCGCGTAAACTGGCCGGGCAGGAGGAGGCTTCCTTCGAGTCGTTGCCTGCGTTGGTGGCGGAGGTTTTCAGCCGCCACAGCGCCCATATTTTTGTGGCGGCCACAGGCATCGTGGTGCGGGCCATCGCGGCGCACCTGCGCGGCAAGGACGTTGACCCGGCGGTGCTGGCGCTCGACCAGGCGGGCAGGCACGTGATCAGCCTGCTGTCGGGCCATCTGGGCGGGGCCAACGCCCTTGCCCGGCAGGTGTCTGCGCTCACGGGCGGCACGGCGGTGATCACCACGGGCACGGATACGGCGGGTTTGCCTGCCATTGATGTGATGGCCCAGGACAACGGCCTGGCCATCGAAAATCTTTCTGCGGTGCGCACGGTGAGCGCAGCTTTGCTGGCCGGACAGACCGTGCAGGTCTTCGACCCGGAGGGTCGTTTGACCGTTCCTCCGGCCTTCAGCGGCCATTTCGAGTGGGTGGCCTCCCCCCAGGATGTGGAGCCCGGCCATGCGGCTGTTGCGGTTACCTGGCGGACGGGGCGTCCGGCGGGTCTTGATCCGGGCTGGCTGGCACTTCGGCCCCGGGTGGTGGTTGCCGGAATGGGCTGCCGCAAGGGAGCCAGCGCGCTGGATATTCTGGAGCTTATCCGGGAAGGGTGCGCAGCCAAGGGCGTGGCCCTGAAGAGTCTGGCCGCCGTGGCCAGCATCGAGGCCAAGCGCAACGAGCCGGGGCTTCTGGAAGCGGGCCGGGCGCTTGGCGTGGACATGCTGTTTTATCCTGCGGAGCAGTTGGCGAGGGTGGAGGTTCCGTCCCCCTCGCAGCGGGTCCGCGCACATATGGGAGTGGAAAGCGTATGCGAGGCTGCCGCGTTGCTGGCGGCCGGGACAACCCGGCTGCTGCTGGCCAAGATCAAAAATCCCACAGTCACACTGGCGCTGGCGTTGGCCACCTGAGGGTCGTGGGGCTGGGGCCGGGCGATCCGTGCCTGACGGCTCCGCTGGCCAGCCGGGTTATAGCCGAAGCCAGTGCGGTGGTGGGCTACACCACCTACATCGACCTGGTGGACCCGGCTTTGCTGGAGGGCAAAGAGGTGTTGACCACGGGCATGATGGGCGAGGTGGAACGCTGCACCCGGGCTATCGATTCTGCCCTGGCCGGACGCGACACCGTGGTTGTCTCCGGCGGGGACGCCGGAGTGTACGGCATGGCCGGGCTGGTGCTTGAGCTTCTGGAGAAACGGGATCTGCTGGGTGTGGTGCCCTTCGAGGTGGTTCCGGGCATACCGGCACTGGCCGGTGCGGCTGCCCTGCTGGGCGCGCCGCTGACCCACGATTTCGCCTGCGTGAGCTTAAGCGACCTGCTCACCCCCTGGGAGGTTATCGCCAAACGGCTGGAAGCCGCCGCTGGGGCCGATTTCGTGCTGGTACTGTATAATCCGCGCTCCAAACGGCGGGCGGACCTGCTGGAGCGGGCCCTGGCCATTGTTGGAAGGCATCGCGGCCCGCAAACGCCGGTGGGCATGGTGCGCCAGGCTTGGCGGGAGGGCCAGCAGGTAAGCGTGTCGCTTCTGGCCGCCACCGATCCGTCTGCAGCGGACATGCTGACCATCGTGGTGGTGGGCAATTCCCAAACACGGCTCTGTGGCGATCGCATGCTCACTCCGCGCGGCTATGCGGCGAAGTATGACTTATTGGGGTGAGAAACCCTTTTTCCGCACCGTGCCTTGACACGCAAGCCTTTCTGCCAGTAAATGTCTATGTGAAAATTTTCATTCAACTTTTAGAGGTGAGGAGGTTGAGAGGATGAAGAAACCGTTGTTTGTCGCGCTGATGTGCGCCGCCCTTGTTGGTGCGTTTTGCTTGCCCAGCCTGTGGGCCCTGGATGCCCCTAAAGACATGGTGATCAAGATGCCTGCCGGCGGAACCGCCACCAAGACCCCGGTGAAGTTCTCCCACGCCGGTCCCGGCCACAAGCCCCTGGACTGCAAGGGCTGCCACCACAACTGGGACGGCAAGGCCGCCACTGGTCTGAAGTGCTCCGACAAGGGCTGCCACGACAACCTGGACCCCGCCGCCAAGGCCGACCCCAAGAGCTTCTACAAGGCTTTCCACGACATGACTTCCCCCAAGAGCTGCCTGGGCTGTCATAAGAAAGCCAAGGCTGATGGAAAGAACGCTCCCATCGCCTGCAACGCTTGCCATCCTGCTGCGCAATAGTAGTCCAATGACGGTGCGGACGGGATTTTCCCGTCCGCACTCTTTCACCCGATCGGAGGCCACATGCCCAGCGCTCCCGGCGATCCTCACGCCCCTGGCGAGGACATTATCGAACTCACGGATATGATCGAACGCGGTCCCGGAGCCCCTCAACAGGGCGGTGCGGGCGACGGCATGGACCTGAGTTTCGAAAGGGAACTGGAAGACCTGTTCGGCGATTCCCCTGAGCAGGCCAAAACTTCTGCTCCAGATGGCATGCCCGGCCTGGACGACCTGAATCTGCCCGAAGAAGGACACGGCCCTGACACCGGGGACGACATCGACCTTGACGGCCTGGACGCCCTGCTGGCCGAAGCCGAGAAAGGCGACTCCGCCGAGGCAAACCTCCCGGAACTGCCCGATGATTTCATGAACGACATGCAGACAGAGGCAAAAGCCGCTACCGGCGCAGCCGCCCTTGCGGATGCCTTCTCCGAGCAGTCGCCCGGTGCGTCTGCATCGCCGGAAGCCCTCGACGCCTTGAACGCCCGCCTGGACGAGCTGGAAACGGCCGTAGAGAGCCTGAAGGCCGATATCTCCGCCGCCCCTGCGGCCACAACCGAGCCACCTGTGGACCCAGCGCCCCTGGTCGAAGAACTTTCCGCCTCCCTGCGCGAAGAACTGGCCGCCATGAAGGCCGAGCTGGAAAGCCTTGCCCAGGCCCAGAAAGAAGCCGAGCCCACCCCGGATTCTCAGACCCTGGCCGAAGAAATCAAAGCCCAACTGGCCGAAGCGCTGCCCGCCGCCCTGGCCGAGGCTGCCAGCCAGGAGCCTGCCGAGCCGCCCGTTGACCCGGCCTCCCTGGTCGAAGAACTTTCCACCTCCCTGCGTGAAGAACTGGCCGCCATGAAGGCCGAACTGGAAGGCCTTACCCAAGCCCAGACGGACACTGAGGCCGCCCCGGACTCTCAGACCCTGGCCGAAGAAATCAAGGCCCAACTGGCCGAGGCGCTGCCCGCCGCCCTGGCCGAGGCGCTGCCCGCCGCCCTGGCCGAGGCTGCCAGCCAGGAGCCTGCCGAACCGTCCGTTGACCCGGCCTCCCTGGTCGAAGAACTTTCCGCCTCCCTGCGCGAAGAACTGGCCGCCCTGAAGGCCGAGGTGGACAGCCTCGCCCAGGCCCAGAAAGAAGCCGAGCCCGCCTCCGACTCTCAGGCCCTGGCAGAAGAAATCAAGGCCCAACTGGCCGAGGCGCTGCCCGCCGCCTTGGCCGAGGCTGCCACCCAGGAACCTGCCGAGCCGCCCGTTGCCCCGGCCTCACTGGTTGAAGAACTTTCCGCCTCCCTGCGTGAAGAACTGGCCGCCATGAAGGCCAGCATACTCGCCCAGCAGGAGACCGCCACACGGCTCGAAGAACGGCTCTCCGCCCTGGAGACCGGGCTTGCAGGGCTGCCGGACACCTCCAGCCTGGTTTCAGCCCAACAGATGGCCGAAGCCGGGGATACCCTGCGCCAGGAGCTTCTGGCCGAAATACGCAAGGCCGTGCCTGCCGCCGCCGCTCAGGTCATCCGCGAGGAAATTCAAGCCCTCTTACAGGAAGAAGAATAACCGGCCCTGGCAGGGATCTGACCACACATGTCCAGAGTATCCCAGGATGCCCTCGGAATCTGCCTCGGCGCTTCGAGCATCGGCGTGGTGCGGCTTGGCCCTTCGGAGCATGGGCCGGTGGTGTTGTCTGCCGAAAACCGCGCCCATGACGGCGACGCAAGGGGAGCACTGCTGGCCATGCTGGCGGCCATCCCTGATTGGCGGGAAATTCCCGTTGCGGTAACCGGTCGAAAATTCCGCAAGCTGGTGCGCTTGCCCTCCCTATCAGAACCCGAAGCGGTGGAACTTGCCGCAGCCCACGTCCTCAACGGGGGCGCCCCGGAACTCACCGTGCTCAGCGCCGGTGGCGAGACCTTCATGGCCTATCGCCTGGACGGTCGTGGCCGCGTGCGGGAGGTGCTCTCCGGCAACAAGTGCGCCTCGGGCACGGGCGAATTTCTTTTGCAACAGCTTGGCCGTATGGGCCTTGGCGTGGCCGATCTGGCTGGTTTGGACCACGAAGCCCCGCCCTATAAGGTTTCCGGGCGATGCTCGGTGTTCTGCAAGTCCGATTGCACCCACGCCCTGAACAAGGGCGCTCCCAAACAGGATGTGGTGGCTGGGCTTGGCCGGATGATGGCCGGCAAATGCCTGGAACTCACCCACAAGTTGCCCAAGGACAGGCTGCTGGTGGTGGGCGGCTGCGCCGTTAACCCCTACCTGCGACGTTTTCTGGAACGCGAAGCCTGGCAGGTGATCATACCGGTCGAAGCGCCCTGGTTCGAGGCGTTGGGTGCGGCCCTGCGGGCCTTCACCGACAGGCCTCAGGTGCCTGGCCAAGGCGATATTCTTCTCACTGGAACTGGCAGTTTCACTCTTCTGCCGCCCCTTACCCAGGCCTTGAGCCTGGTGGACTTCAAGGAGCACCCGCGCGGCACGGCCAGTCCCGGCGACGAGGTGCTTTGCGGGCTGGATGTGGGCTCTACCACCACCAAAGGCGTGCTCTTGCGCCGCTCGGATCTGGCTATCGTTGCCGGGGAATACCTGCGCACCGACGGCGACCCCATCGGTGCCTCCCGTCGGGTATACGCCAGCCTCTCCGCCCTGGCGGGTGCGCCGGTGGTCGTAACCGGACTCGGAGTCACGGGCTCGGGCCGCGCCATCGCGGCCCTGCACAGTGACGCCACGGCGGCCATCAACGAAATCGTGGCCCATGCAGCGGCGGCGGTACACTTCGACCCACTGGTGGACACCATCTTCGAGATAGGCGGCCAGGACGCCAAATATACACAGCTTTCCAAAGGCCATCCGTGCGATTCGGCCATGAACGAAGCTTGCAGCGCAGGGACCGGCTCCTTTCTTGAAGAATCGGCCAAAGAATCGCTTGGCGTGGATACCCTGTCCATCGGCGATCTGGCCCTGCAAGGCGCTTCCACCCCCAACTTCAACGACCAGTGCGCTGCCTTCATCGGCTCGGACATCAAGATAGCCGTACAGGAAGGCGTACCCCTCAACGACATTCTGGCGGGGCTGGTGTCCTCGGTGTGTATGAACTACGCCAACCGGGTAAAAGGCAACCGCCCCGTAGGTGAGCGCGTCTTCATGCAGGGCGGGGTATGCTACAACCGGGCCGTGCCCGTGGCCATGGCCGCGCTGACCGGCAAGCGCATTGTTGTGCCGCCGGAACCTGGCCTTATGGGCGCGCTGGGAGTGGCCCTGGAGGTGGACCGCCGCCTGCGCCAAGGACTGCTGACCGAAGGGCGCTTCGATCTTGTAGAATTGGCTGCGCGCCAGGCCTCTCACAAGACCCCCTTCACCTGCGGCGGCGGAGGCCAGGGGGTTCCGTCAGCCATTGACGGCAACAACCGCTGCGACCGGGGATGCACCATCGCCCGCATCGAAGTGGCCGGGAAGGTCCATCCCTTCGGCGGCATCTGCAACCGCTTCGAGAACCTGCGGCAGGGCAAATCCCCGGATACCGCCGCCCTGGATGTGGTGCGGGCCAGGCAGCTTCGGGTGTTCCGCGATCATGCCCCGCCGGAACCGGGCAAGCCTACGGTTGGGATTTCGCGTTCCTATCTGGTGAACACGTTCTATCCGCTGTTCTCCACGTTTTTCAGGGAATTGGGCTTCACGGTGCTTCTGCCGGACAGGGCCGAGCCCTCCGGCATGGAAAAACGGTGCGCGGCCCTGTGCTTCCCAGCCGAACTTTCCCATGGCTTCGCCGCCGGCCTGCTGGATGCCAAGCCGGACGTGCTCTTCCTGCCGCACATCAAAGCCGTCCCCGGTGCCGGGGATAATGCCCTGGACGACCCTTCCTGCACCTGCGTCCTGCTCCAGGGAGAGCCCTTTTATCTGAAAAGCGCCTTTTCGGACTTGCGGGCCATGGGGTCCAAGGTGCTCACGCCCAGCCTGGACTTCTCCTGCGGCCTGGCCTCGGCAGGCAAGGCCTTCCAGAACATGGCCAAAGGGCTGGGGTTCTCCGCTGCTGCGTCACGTCGAGCTTTCCAAGCGGCGCTGGAAGCCCAGCGGGTGTGCCGAAGCGACTTGCTGGACCTGGGTGCGCAGGCCCTCACGCGGCTGGCCGATACGCCGGATACGCCGGGCGTGGTGCTCTTCGGACGGGCCTACAGCGCCTTTGCCGCCGAGGCCAACAAGGGGATACCGGAAAAGCTGGCCTCGCGCGGAGCCCTGGTCATCCCATGCGACATGCTGCCGGTGCCTCCCGGCCCCCTCGACCCCCGGCTGAACATGTACTGGGGGCTGGGCCGGGCCATCATGAAAGCCGCTAAAGGCGTTGCCGTTGATCCCCGGCTGTTTGGCGTGTACGTCACCAACTTTTCCTGCGGGCCGGATTCCTTCCTCTTGAGCTATTTCCGCGACGAAATGGCCCGCAAACCGTCCCTGACCCTGGAACTTGACAGCCACACCGCAGACGCGGGGCTGGAAACTAGGCTGGAAGCCTTCCTGGATATCGCGGGCAACCACCTGCGCCTGAACAGGAATCCCCCGCCCACATCGGTACACCAGGCGGATAAACCGGCGGCCCAGGCGGAAAGAAACGCCTCAGGCAGGGCCGGAGTGCGCACCACCTCGGGCGAGTGGGTGGCTCTTGACGACCCCAGACTGCGGGTGGTCATCCCCAGCATGAATCCCTACAGCTCCGCCCTGGCGGCTGCCTCCCTGGCTCGGGCCGGGCTGCGCGGCGCGGCACTGCCCCCTGCTGACGAAGAAGCCCTGAAACTCGGTCGGGGCCACAGCACCTGCAAGGAGTGCCTGCCCCTGCAACTGACCGTGGGCGCTGCCCTCAAATACATGCGGGAACGCCCGAGCGGCGAGGTGACGGCCTACTTCATGCCCAGCGCACAAGGACCCTGCCGGTTCGGGCAGTATCAGGTATTTATCTCCCGGCTGTTCGACAGGTTGGACATTCAAGACGCTGCCGTGCTCTCGCCCTGCGCCTCCAACGGATACGCCGGGCTCTCAGGTCCGGCCCACATGGGCATCTGGCGCGGCGTGGTGATTGGCGACGTGTTCGAGGAGATGGCCTCCACCCTGCGGGCCGGGGCTGTTGATCCCGTCGTCGCACTTGCCGCTCTGGAGACCGAGTTCCAGACTGTGGCTAAAGCCATGGCCATGCCCTGGAAAACGCTTCGGGCGCAGCTTGCCGGTGTCGCCACGCGACTTTCGCGCCTACCCCTGCGCGTGCCCCGGCACCAGTTGCCTTCCGTTTCGCTGGTGGGTGAAATCTACGTGCGCCACGACACCATTTCGCGCCAGGGGCTGATGGAACGTCTTGCCCGCCGGGGCATCGTTGTGCGCACTTCCCCGGTTTCCGAATGGGTGTTCTACACAGACTGGATGCAGAACGCCGGGCACTCCGCCCCCCCCACACTGGGAACGCGGCTGCGCCAGTGGCTCAAACGCCGCGCTTTCAACCAGATCCGTCAGGCGCTGGCTCCAAGCGGCCTCTTCGAGCCCCACGCGCCTAAGCCCGAAGAGCTCATCCGCGCGGCACAGGCCTTCATCTCCCCGGAACTTACCGGCGAGGCCATCCTTACCGTGGGCGCGGCCTTCCATGAGATGCTGGCTCCAGCCAGGGGCATCATCGCCATCGGGCCCTTTGGCTGCATGCCCACCCGGCTGGCCGAAGCCGTGCTGGCCGAACGCTTCACAACCGGAGAACTCGGTCGCCTCTACCCCGACCGCGTCCGCAATCTTCCCAAGGCCCTGCACGGCAAATTGCCCTTCCTGGCCGTGGAGACCGACGGCAACCCCTTCCCGCAACTCATCGAAGCGCGCCTGGAAGCCTTCTGCCTCCAGGTTCTGCGGCTGCACGAAGAGCTGTAAACCCCGAAATACACCCCATTGATTTTGATGCTCGTAGTGGATAGCAAACAGACTGTGCTGGCATACGGTTCACCCTCAGTTGTGCCAGGCGAAACCATTTCTGTTGACATCGTTTGTATTGGAGTTCAAAGCCCCTTCGAACGCCTCTGGTCCTTCCCAAGGTTTCGCCGGGCAAAGAAGAAGCTACGTACCATATGTGTGGGCGTCTGACACCGAGAAAGAATACTCCTTAAGTAGAAGTGCCATGCTCTTTAGTTCAAATATTTTTATATTTTTATTTTTCCCTCTTGTGTTGGCGAGTTGCGCGTTCACTCCAAGAGCTTACAAGAACTACCTATTGTTCTTTGCAAGCTTCATTTTTTATTTTTACGGATCAGGTGAATACACAGTCCTTTTATTATCAATGGTTTTTATAAATTTTCTTATTGGTAAATCAATTTTAAACTCAGTTACCAGGCTCTCAAGAAAAATGTTTCTTGTTGCTGGGTGCCTTTTCAACGTAGGCATTCTTGTGCATTTTAAATATCTGGTTTTTTTCATTCTTCAGATCAATTTGGCTTTTGGAACGAACATAAACACTGTTCCGTTTGCAGTCCCTTTTCCGCTTGGAATTTCATTTTGTACTTTCATAGCACTTTCGTATTTGATTGAAATATACAGAAAGAAAATTGCTTCGCATGTCTCTTTTGTAGATTTTGGAATGTTTATGACTTTCTTCCCACATCTCATTGCCGGTCCCATCGTCCGGTACACCAACATTGAAGATGACATTAACGCCCACTCATTCAGTCTTGAGATGTTTTACGACGGATTGTGTAGATTTTCGGTTGGGCTTGGCAAAAAAGTTCTCTTGGCGAACAACGTCGGCTTCATCGCAGACAAAATGTTTTCAGTCTCCTCCACAGACTTAACCAGCGACTACGCCTGGTTGGGGGCATTGTGCTATACATTCCAAATCTACTATGATTTTTCTGGATACTCGGACATGGCAATCGGCCTGGGCAGAATGCTTGGCTTTCATTTCCCGGAGAATTTCAATCAGCCCTACCGTTCCAGCAGTATAACGGAATTTTGGAAGCGATGGCACATCACGCTCTCTTCCTGGCTTAGAGACTTCTTGTACATCCCTTTGGGCGGCAACAGAAAAGGGAATATTCGCACATATTTTAATCTGATGCTTGTTTTTCTAGTGTGCGGACTTTGGCATGGTGCCGCTTGGACATTCATTGTATGGGGGGCCTACCATGGCTTTTTCCTTATTATTGAACGCGTTTTCAATATTAAATTTGCCTTTAGCCCCAGTGGAATTTTCGGACGCACCTACACATTTATCGCTGTTGCAATTGGATGGATATTTTTCAGGTCACAAACACTGCTCTCCGCCAAGAACTATATACTGAGCCTCGTAAATATTTCCGACTTCTCTCTTTCCCACCTTTTGTATTCAAGGTTTGTTTTTGAGATTTCAAACGAAAAATTTGTCGCATTAATCTTTGCCACGCTATTCGCATTTCTTCCATTTGAGCGTCTGAACAAATTCAATGTCAATACGCCTTCTGTTTATTTCATCAAATCTGCCACCATCTTGGCCCTTTGCATCCTCAGCGTATTAAAATTGTCAACATCCGGTTACAACCCTTTTATTTATTCTAAATTTTAATACACTGGTTAATGCAGATGCGTAAATGCATAATGATCGCTACGTCATTCTTGTTTGTTCTTATATTGTTCTCTGTGATTATAGAATACTCCTTCCACCTCATCGATATCACCCCACTTGAAGACTCACACCCTCCTTTCCCTGAGGGCAATTTAATAAAAAACCTCTACTTCAACAACGACAAGACCCGAGAAGCGCTCGACCACTACTATAACAGCACCTTCTCCTTAAGAGATCTCTTCGTAAAAACATGGAATTCTTTCACTGTGTATGTATTTTTAAACCATGACAAGGTGTATATTGGCACTGATGGCTGGTGTTTCTTCAGCAATTACATCCGTGAGCACATTGAGCGTGAAAAAGACCTCCAAAAAAATTCAGCTAAGATGCTCGCTATGTTTGACAAACTTGAGCTCCTTCTTGAATCAAACAACATCGACTGTTTTGTAATTATCCCTCCTTATAAAACACGAATATACCCCGAGCACTTTCCTGGCCTTCCTGCTGATTTCAGGCATGAATCAACCATAAATAAACTGCTTCTTTCTTACCTTTCGAACAAACCTAGAATACACTATATCAATATATACCAGGACCTTCTCGAAAACAAGAACGTTGGCCAGTTGTATTTTAAAGGCGACACCCACTGGACAGAACTAGCCGGGTTCATTGCTGATGACATTCTTATGCAAAACATTAACATTCTCCTACATACGAGCTCACCCAAGCTCGGTTTTACAGCGACCAATGAGCTTGAAAAGGCCAAACACAGCGCCGAGTACACATTTATGCGAGGCCTTTCACCACTAACTGAATACACACAAAAATTCTATCGCCCTATTAAGGCTCAAAATAAACACTTGGACAACTTCATGCGTTGGTCATTTACCAACGCAAATGGAGCCTCCTTATCCAAACAATCACTCATTGTTTCCGGTGATTCTTTCTTTCATGGCTTCATGGACAAAGATATGCTTGTTGAAAATTTTCACTCTGTGTATTTTTATAACAATGACCATACCCTTGCCCACGACTACAACGTTCCTAGTGACACAAGATTTCTCTTACTGGAAATGTACGACCAAAATACAACAAAACTACTCACTGAAGCCTGGTGGACTGATTTGTTCAGGCTGATAGACGCCATTTCACTCGCTCACAAAGCGTCACAATAACGGTTCAGTCCACTCTCAAAGGCATCTCTCCTTGAATTAAACACGATGCAGCATCAAGCCCTGCAATCAGACTTGCAGCGGCTGGCGCTCCAGACAGCTTCTACACTTTCGCGTGCTGGCCTTACGAGAGGCTATTTGCATGGTTATACCTGAGGCAACACACGTACCCTCAATGCGCTCGTCAGCCTGTGCAGACGCTCACACCGCTCAGGCAGGAAACATCCGGGAGCCTACGCTCAGCAGGTCAACACGCGTGGCTTCAGGAAGCCTACAAACAAGGATGTCATCCCCTGAGCGTCTTTACGCGCGGGCTGGGCCGTGCCATCATATTGCCTACTTCATCACTCCTAACCGACGGAAGCGCGTTATGATACGAGCGGTTTTTGCGGCACTGGTTGCGCTTTGCATGGGGTGCTCGCACGCCGGGCCCGAAGATCTGATGCTCGATTCAGGTCCGATTTTTCGGGAGGCGGACGGCGTGTACAAGGGCATTCCCTACGCCGCCCCTCCTGTGGGCGCGTTGCGCTGGCGTCCGCCCGCGCCGGTTGCGCCCTGGACCGCGCCGCGCCGGTTTGACGCCTTCGGACCGGTCTGCCCGCAGCACATGGCCGAGGGCACAGTCAGCGAGGACTGCCTGAACCTGAATGTCTGGACCCCGGACCAAAAACCAGGAGCCAGACTGCCGGTGATGGTTTTCATCCATGGCGGCGGGTTCTCCGCCGGGGCCGGCTCGCTGGAACTCTGCAATGGCGCGGAACTGGCCCGGGAAGGGGTGGTCGTGGTCACCTTCAACTACCGCCTGGGCACGCTGGGGTTCATGGCCCATCCCCTGCTTTCCGCTGAATCGCCTGACGGGGTCTCTGGCAATTACGGGCTTCTGGACCAGATTGCGGCCCTGAACTGGGTCAAGCGCAACATCGCAGCTTTTGGCGGCGATCCCGGACAGGTGACGGTATTCGGACAATCAGCCGGGGCCGAAAGCATGGCCCTGTTGCTGGTTTCCCCCATGGCCCAAGGGCTGTTCCACCGGGCCATCCTGCACAGTCCGTTGCTGCCCGGCTCGCTTCGCCCGCTGCGCGAGGCAAAACTCGGCGTGGTTTCAGCCGAGGCCGTAGGCCAGCGCATATCCGCAGCGCTTGGCCTGGACGTTGCCCCGGACCCCTTGACCGCCCTGCGCCAGGCTGCGCCCGCAGATCTGAACCAGGCCGCCTGGAGTCTTTCTGGGAAACTTGGCGTGGATCTGCTGGGCCTGGTTACCTGCCCGACAGTGGATGGAAAATTTCTCCCTGACCATCCGGTAACCTTGCTGCGGGACGGACGCTTCCAGCGCTTGCCACTGATTGTCGGCACCAACGCCAATGAAGGTTCGTTCTTCTTGCCCATGTTTGGCGACAAGGCTGCAGAACCCGGCCCCCTTAAGGCCCTTTTCGAAAAGCGTTTCGGCCAAAACGCCGATCTGGCCTTGGGCCTTGTGCGCCAGGAAAAAGGCAACGACGGCTGGGAGCAGCTTGAAGGCATGATCTCCGCACGCTGGTTTGTATCCTTTGCACGGTTTCTGACCCGCACCGCTGCCGGATACGGCGTTCCTGTGTATTCGTACCTCTACACCCGCCCGCTGCCGGATGCCGCTGTGGACATCCTGTTGAAGAAATCCGGCGCACCGGACATGCCCCGGACGCGCATCGGCGTACCCCACGGCGCTGATATTTATCCGCTGTTTGGCCAAACCGGCTGGTATGCCGGTTTTTCCGGCCAGGACCGCTGGCAGGCCCTGGCCATGCGCCGGTATTGGACCAACTTTGCAAAAACCGGCGAACCCGGAGCGCCCGGCCTGCAAGGCGAGCCTGTCTGGCCCCGCTTCGACCCGGCGGCTCCCAAGGTCCTGGAATTTGGCCGCAACACGCGGCGCACCAGCCTGCCCGATGATGCGCTGCTTCGCCTCATCGAGAAGACCTGGCTGGTAAGCACGTATTGAGGCGCGGCTTTTCCGCACGGGCCGGGGAGTTTGCCTCTGGTGTTGCGGAACGGTTTCACATCTCCGTCACAATAGGAAAACCGCGCCCCTTGCGCATTCCGGCATGAAATGTCACCCAATCGACGCATTGTCACCACGCCCGTGTCATGGAACCGTGTTCTTCCATGGGCATTCGGAGGGTAACGGCCATGACCAAGGATACTGTGATCATCGTCGAAGATGACGAAGACATACTCAACCTGCTGGACTACAACTTCCAGAACGCGGGCTTCGCCACCGTGGCCATACGCAACGGGCAGGAGGCCGTGGCCGCCATCAGACGCCACCGCCCGGACCTTGTGCTTCTGGATATCATGCTGCCCGGCCTGGACGGGTTCGAAGTGTGCAAACAGGTAAAACGCGACCCCAAACTGTCGCAGATACCTGTCATCATGCTTACGGCCCGTGGCGAAGAGGTGGACCGCATCGTCGGCCTTGAACTGGGCGCGGACGACTACGTGGTCAAACCGTTCAGCCCGCGCGAGCTGATCCTGCGAGCCAGGGCGGTGCTCAAGCGGGCAGGGCCTGAAGCCCCGGCAAAACAGGTTCTCAAGCGCGACGGCCTGACGGTGGATCTCGACGCCCACCGGGCGCTGTCCAACGGCCAGGAGATGGAACTGACGGCCACGGAGTTCAAACTGCTGGCTGAACTGTTCAAGAGCCAGGGCCGGGTGCTGACCCGCGACCAGTTGCTCAACTCCGTGTGGGGTTATGAATTCGAGGGCTACGCCCGCACCGTGGATACCCATGTGCGCCGCCTGCGCCAGAAGCTCGGCTCCCACGCGGACCTGGTGGAGACCGTGCGCGGCGTGGGCTACAGATTTAAGGACTAGGAGGCTGGCTGGTGTTTTCCTTCGGTTTACGCCTCTTTGCCGCGCATCTGGCCGTGCTGGCCAGCATGCTGCTCCTGCTGCTGCTGCCGGATGCGTCTCAGGGCTGGTCCGTGGCCGGTCGCTGGGCCGTGGCCGGGCTGGGAGGCGTTCTCGCAGCAGCCTGCGCCGTGTGGCTGGTGGTGCGCCAACAGTCGCGGGCGATCCGGGCGGTCGCCGCACTGGTCAAAGATTTCGGCGAGGGGGATTTCGGTCGCCGGGTATGGCCCGCTCCCGGCACGGGGCTGGAGACGTTAGCCCAGGCCATCAACGCCATGGCCGGAGGCGTCGAGAGCCAGATACACACTCTGGCCGCACAAAAACAGCGCATGGAAACCATCCTTGGCGGCATGCGCGAAGGACTTATGGTTCTGGATGCCTCGGGGCGCGTGCTCACAGTGAATGCCGCTCTGGAAGACATGTTCCCTCAGTCCGGCCAGTCCGTAGGCAGGCTGCCCATAGAAGCCATCGCCAGCCCGGAGTTGCAAAGCGCCTGCGAAACCGTACTTAAAAGCCGGGATACCGACCGCACCGCAGCAGTCTCCATACAGATCGAAACCGGCCAGGACCGCTACTTCGACGTCAGCCTGGTGCGGCTGAGCCTGGGGAAGGCCGGGCTCGGCGCGGTGCTGGTGTTTCATGATCTTTCCACCTTCCGAAGGCTCGACAAGGTGCGGCGCGACTTCGTGGCCAACGTATCCCACGAGCTGCGCACCCCGCTGACCTCCATCAAAGGCTACGCTGAAACCCTGCTGGGCGAAGCGGAAGTCGGAGACGGCCCCTCCAGGCGCTTTCTGGAGATTATTCTCAAGAACGCCAACCACATGACCAAGATGGTGGAGGAACTGCTGGGGCTGGCCCGCATCGAAAACGACAAACGCCCGCCCGCCAAGGCCGAGGTAAGCGCCCAGGAAGCTTTCCGGGCCGCCCTGCGGGAATGCGCAGCCCTGGCTGCCGAACGCCGGGTGACGGTGACCAGCCTGCTGCCTGCCGAAGGTCCGCTGGTGCATGCTGATTTCGGCCAACTGACCCAGGTGTTTCGCAACCTCATGGAGAACGCCATCAAGTACGGACCTGAAGATTCCACGGTCACTGTTTCGTACCGCCAGACCCCGGATGACGTCACCTTCTGCGTGGAAGACCAGGGGCCGGGCGTGCCGGAAGCCGAGCGGCAACGGGTGTTCGAGCGGTTTTACCGGGTGGACCGGCCCCGTTCCAAAGGCGAGGGCGGCACAGGCCTGGGCCTGGCCATCGCCAAGCACATCGTGGAACGCCATGGCGGGCGCATCTGGGCGGAACAGGCCCGGCTGGACGCAACAGACACGAGCGGCGCGGCCTTCTGCTTCAGCCTGCCCGGCTGACGTTTCGCCCGCAAGCCCGTAACTGCGCTCGCTCAATGAAGAGAATATACTGAAACGGGATTCCCCCAGGGGTATTCCTGAACGCGACGCGTCCATTTCGGACGACGCGTCTTCACAAGGATAGCAGCATGTCAACTCCTGCCAAAATGGCGGCCACAACGCTGGATTTCTACTACGGCGCCTTCAAAGCCCTGCACGGCATCACCATGGATATCGCGGCCAACCAGGTCACGGCCCTCATCGGCCCTTCCGGTTGCGGCAAATCCACCTTTCTGCGCTGCCTGAACCGCATGAACGACCTCATCCCCATCGCCAGGGTGGAGGGCAGCCTCACCCTGGACGGCCAGGACATCTACGCCTCGGGCATGGACGTGGTGGAACTGCGGCGGCGCGTGGGCATGGTGTTCCAGAAGCCCAACCCCTTTCCCAAGACCATTTTCGAGAACGTGGCCTACGGGCTTCGGGTCAACGGCGTTTCGGATAACGCCTTCATCGCCCATCAGGTGGAGAAGAGCCTCAAGCAATCCGCCCTGTGGGGCGAGGTGAAGGACAGGCTGCACACCTCCGCCCTGGGCCTCTCCGGCGGCCAGCAGCAGCGGCTGTGCATCGCCCGCGCCCTGGCCGTGGAACCCGAAATTCTGCTCATGGACGAACCGGCCTCGGCCCTCGACCCCATCGCCACGCAGAAGATCGAAGGGCTCATTCATGAGCTGAAGCAGAACCTGACCATCATCATCGTCACCCATTCCATGCAACAGGCGGCCCGCGTTTCGGACATGACGGCCTTCTTCTACATCGGTGAACTCATCGAGATGGACCAGACCGAAACCATCTTCACCCGGCCTGCCCAAAAACAAACTGAAGATTACATAACTGGCCGTTTCGGTTAGGAGATACATCATGGACCCGCGCTTTCAAAAAGAACTGGAGCAGCTCCGCGTCAAGGTGCTGCAGATGGCCGCCTACACCGACCGCGCCCTGGAGAGGGCCGTGGGGGCGCTGACGTCGCGCGATGGGGAGCTGGCCCGTCTGGTCATCGCCAGCGATGCCGAAATCAACAGCATGGAGTGCGACGTGGACAACCTGTCGCTGCGGCTGCTGGCCCTGGACCAGCCCGTGGCCATGGACCTGCGCCTCATTGTGGCCTGCATGCGCCTGGTGGTGGATCTTGAACGGGTGGGCGACGAAGCCGTCAACATCGCCGAGCAGGCCATACTGCTCACCCAACTGCCGTCCGCGCCTTTCGCCGGGGATCTCGAGGAGTTATCCAGCCATGTAACCGCCATGTACCACGACGCCATCCACTCTTTCCGCGACCTGAACACGGAGTTGGCCGCGCGGGTCTGCGCCGCAGACTCCGTGGCCGACGAGCTGAACATGAAGGTGCTCAAACAGTGCATGGAAACAGGCCCGGCGGGCTGCGAAACTCTGTCGCTGGACAGGTCCATCCGCATGGTCATGGTGGCGCGCTCCATGGAGCGCATCGGCGACCTATCCACCAACATCGCGGAATCCGCCATCTTCGTTGCAAAGGGCGTCTCCATCAAACACCACTGCCAGCCCTTCTGAGTTCCGGCCCCACGGCTGAAACCTGAGCCCTTGCTGCACAGAGGGCCTGTTATCAATACCGCCTCAAAAGCCTTTCAACGCCGGGCCGCCCTCATGAGCGGCCCGCCCGTTTTTGAAGGCGCGAAACCGTTGCGGACGGCTCCAGCCGATGGTAGGCACACCTGTCATCCTCAGGGCGGGGCGAAATTCCCCACCGGCGGTATCCTGGCTTCGGCCAGGCAGCCCGCGAGCGCTCCCTTCTTCGCTAAGGGAGGTCAGCAGATCTGGTGCAAGGCCAGAGCCGACGGTTACAGTCCGGATGGAAGAGGAAACGACAGTGAACGCGCGCCGTCCGCCCGGCGCGAGTCGTTGCCGCGTGTTTCGCGTGGTGGCGCTGTCCTCTCCTGCGCCCTGATTCTGGCAATCTGAAAACACCACAAGGAGTTTTGCCATGAATCAGTCCGTGCATCAGCGTTTCGGCAAGTCTTTCGAACAGGTGGAGCGGGTGCTCGATGCCTTCCGCCATGGCCAGGGGGCCATTGTGGTGGACGACGAAGACCGCGAGAACGAAGGCGATCTCGTCTTTGCCGCCCAATCCCTCACGCCGGCCCAGATGGCCGTGCTCATCCGGGAATGCAGCGGCATCGTCTGCCTGTGCCTCACCCCGCAGAAGGTGCAGAGCCTTGAACTGCCCATGATGGTCGCCCACAACACCAGCGCTTTCCAGACCGCTTTCACCGTCTCCATCGAAGCCGCACAGGGCGTCACTACCGGCGTTTCCGCAGCAGACAGGGTGACCACCGTTCAAACGGCCATTGCCAGCTGCGCCAAACCCCAGGATCTGCGCAAGCCGGGGCACATCTTCCCGCTGCGCGCCGCGCCCGGCGGGGTGCTGGAGCGCCGGGGGCACACCGAGGCCACCGTGGACCTGGCCACCCTGGCAGGGCTCAACCCTTCTGGCGTGCTCTGCGAGCTGACCAACCCGGATGGAACCATGTCTCGGATGCCGGAGATACTTCGCTTCTCGAAACAGTATGATTATCCGGTGGTGAGCATTGAGGCCTTGGCGGAATACCGTAAGGCCATGGCAGGCTGATCGCGCGCCGAGAAGACGCAAAGGCCCGACCGGCGGCAATGCGTCGGTCGGGCCGGAAAAAGCTAGAAGGCGGGCTCTACCAGCTTACGCAGGAGGACTGATAGCCCCTGGCCTTCATGCAGGCGCGGGTGGACTTGGCGATGCTGGCGTGAATTTCAGGGGTGTAGTGCTCAAGTGCGCCCAGGGAATAACAATCCTGATAGTCGGCCTGGGTGGCTTCGAGTGCCGCCCCAGGTTTCTGGTAGGGTGGTGCTGTGCAGGCAGCCAGGCCCGCGAGGGAAAGGGCAAGTACGATCAGGCGGAACATGGGGCGCTCCTTGGAGGGTGTTGGGGCTAAAGTAGGCCATGGACGCCCTGGCGTCAACGCTTTGCCCTCGCCATGCCAGACGGTTGGTTCAGACGTTTTTGCGCGGTCGCAGGCGTCACGAGGAAATCCCCTTGAGGTGAAAACCGCTATAAAGAACCACCCGCCCTTGTTGCCTGATCCGGGCATTCAGGTTTGACCGCCACCAGGAGCATCCGCCGGGAATTCTCGTTAAATTCCGTCAGTTTCTCGCCGTAGACTCGTTTCAGGCTAAGGCCCGCCAGCCTGAAGAACAGGTTGTACTGCGCCAAGGAATACATGCGCGCCCCGGACCTGACCTCGCATGGCCCGTCCGGGCCGGTCACGGTGAAACGCGTCACCAGCCGCTCCGTCACTTCATCCCAGCGCACCGTGCCGAGCGGTTTGCCGTCCGCGTCGTATTCGCACCGTATGTTGCTCAGGATGCCCTGCCGGTTCGGAGCCTCAATGAGCAGCCTCCCCCCAGGACGAAGGGCTGCGGCGAAACGCGAAAGCACTTCGAAATCATCCTCGATACCGAAATAACCGAAGCTGTTGAACCAGTTAACGATGGCATCGAAAGGCTCCGTGCTGGAAAGCTCGCGCATGTCCCCGGCCTGGAGTCGGGCCACAACACCCGCCGATGCGAACCGCTCGGCGGCCCGGGCGATGAAGCGAGGATTCAAGTCCACTCCGGTGACCAGCGCTCCGCGTTTGGCCAGATGGACTCCAACCCGGCCATCGCCGCAGGGGCAATCCAGCACCCGCTCTCCGGGCGAGAGGGAAAGCGCCTGCCAGATGACGTCCGAGTCTCCAAACGCCTCGGACTCGGGCTTGAGCCAGAGTTCGTCGGGAACCTTGGAGAACCAGTCGTCGTCGGTCTCCATCGAGGCGTCCTCGGGGCACAGTTCGAACAGATGGTTCTGTGCCTCGACCTCCAGTTCCCGCAGCGTGGTCCAGTCGGCCTCCACCACGGCCTCGTCGGTGTGGCAGAGGAACACGTGGGCGCTGTTGGTCACCAGGTCTACCGTGCGCGGAAGATGCCCGGTGGTCAGCGCTTCCAGGAAATTCCCCCGACGGGCGGAAGGCAGACGGGCCGCCAGGGCGATTCCCGGAATGGACCTGATGGCCCCTTCGCGGGTGGAGATGAGTGATTTCACCCACAGGGAGCGCATGGGCTGGTAGGGCATTGCCGAATGTGAGGCGAACGCTTCGGCGTCGCAGTAGCTGTCCACGGCCCACTGGATCTGGGTGTGCCCCAGGGACTCGGCGAGCAGGTCCGGGGGAAAAGCCCCGCCCATGGGCCGGGCGCCGCATTCAATGAGCACCGGCCCCCTTTCCGTGAGCATCACTTCCACATGGGCCGGGCCGAAGCGGATGCCGAAGGCGTCCAGAACCTCATAGGCATAGCCAATTATGGCCAGATGCTCCTCGCTCAAAGTGCGGACGAGCATGGTCCGGTCATAGAGGGGCGCGCCGCCAGGAGAAGGAATCTTGCGGTATTCCCACAAGTCCGACAAGACATGGCGGCCTTCACGGGAGACGGTATTCACTGCGAATTCACGCCCCATGGCGCATTCCTGGATAAGCGCACGGGCATTTAGCTCGCCGAAATAGGTCACGCTGCCAACCAAATCCACGAAGGCCGTACGCAGCTCTTCAGGTGTCCGGCACAGGCGCACGCCTTCCGTTGCCGCGCTGCGAAGAGGCTTGACCACCACCGGCCATGACCCCAGGCCCTCGGCAAAGGCCATGGCCGCATCACATTGATCAGTGGCTAAGGAGGCGAGATGGGAAAGGCCGCTGGAGGCAAGGGTTTGGTGCATGAGCAGCTTGTCGCGGCGGGCACCGCTTAAGGCAGTGCCGTTTCCGGGCAGCCCCAGCGCCTCGGCCAGGATGTCGGTCAGCTCAACGCCGATCTCGCAGCCGGCCATGACGAACGCCGGCTCCAGATCGGCCAGATGGCGTTTCAGGGCTCCGAGGTCTTCCCAGCCGTGGAAGAGTTTCTCGTACTCGGTGCGAAGCCGGTCCTCAGCGTTGCCGACATACTCCATGAGGCCTGGGGAGTTCTTTTCAGCCCCCGACGCGACGTGAACAGGTCTAAGACCTTTCTTCTTCAGCGATGCGGGGTAGAACTGGCCGGTTGAATAGCCGTCCACCACCAGGGCGACGCCGCGTTGGCTCTTGCTGTGCTGCATGATGGGCCCATTGGAGATTTACACAGTGTCTGGTTTCGTAGCGATAGCCGCCGTTCCAGGCGAAGGCCAGGACCACCCTTACAAGGCCTCGGCGACGTGGTCCAATGCTGGGCTTTTCCCTGGATATCACAAGTATTTTTATAAGACTTCCCAGGGACGGTCAAACACCCCACTCTTCAAGAAACTATTTCTTCACCCCTTGCCCCGGCCGCAGTGTTGACCGCAGGGCCTCCCCAGCCTACACAACGAAAACATTGTATCAGGAGAACCGCATGAAACTCCTTCGCGCCACGCACATTGAACGCTGCATCGGCTGCCATTCCTGCTCCCTGAGCTGCGCCCGGCTGGTGCATCAGATGATATCCTGGTCCACCGCTGGCGTCCGCATCATCTCGTCCGGCGGGCTGTCCACCGGCTTTGAAGCCAAAATCTGCCTGGGCTGCGACCCGGCCCCCTGCGCCAAGGCCTGCCCCACCGGCAGTTTCACCCAGCGCAAAGGCGGCGGCGTAAAAGTGGATAAATCCCAGTGCATCCGTTGCGGGGCCTGCGCCGCGGCCTGCCCTGTGGACGCCATCTTCCTGGAGCCCGAAACCAACGCGCCCTTCGTGTGCATCCACTGCGGGCGGTGTACGCGCTTCTGCCCCCACGAATGCCTGGAGCTGGTGGATTCCCCTCACGATACACCCACCACCGGCCAGGACGCCGCACAGCCCAAGGACGACGCCCCGACGCTCGTTCAGGAGAGTGCCCAATGTTCCGGCAAGGAGGCCTCCAATGCCAACTGATTACACCTTCCGCATCCTGGTGGCCGACCTGAACACCGGCAAGGGCGAATACCGCCGCTTCGGCGACAAGCGCCAGGTGCTCGGCGGCTCCGGACTGGCTGCGGCCCTCTTTGTCGAGTTCGCCAAGCCCCTTGAACCGGCCCTCTCCCCGGAGCAACCCCTCATCTTCGCCATCGGGCCGCTGACAGGCTGCTTTCCCATGATGAGCAAGGTGGTCTGCGCCTTCAAGTCACCCTATTCCGAACGCTACGCCGAATCCCACGCCGGGGGGCGCATGGCCCTGGCCATGCGTTTCGCCCACATCGACGCTCTGGTCATCACGGGCCGCGCGGCAACGCTTTCCTGCCTCTCCGTGGGCATCCGCCAGTTTGAGCTGAGCGATGTCCACTACCTCAAAGGCATGGACGTATTCACCACCGGCAAGATGCTGCGCAAAGGCAACAGCGGCGGAGCCGGACACCGCAGCATCGCCCGTATCGGACCCGCCGGGGAAAACCTCTCCGGCTACGCCTGCATCAATGTGGATTCCTACCGCCATTTCGGTCGCCTGGGCTCGGGGTCGGTGATGGGTTCCAAGAACCTCAAGGGGCTGATCATCGACGGCGCGTCCAGCATGCCCGCGCCCGAAGGCAAGGCCTACCCGGACCAGTTCAAAGAAATCTACCAGATGCTCACGGCCACCACCATGATGCGCAAATACCACAACCTGGGCACCGCTGAGAACCTTTCATCCTTAAACGCCCTGAAGGCGCTGCCTTGGCGCAATCTCCAGGCCACCAGCGACGACTCCATCGACAATGTCTCCGGCGAACGCTTCGCCAAGGACCTGCTGCTGCGCAAGGCCGCCTGCACCGGCTGCCCCGTTGGGTGCATCCACGTGGGCCTCTTGCGCGAACAGTACGCCAAAGACAACGATTACCTCTACCGGCAGGTCTCCTACGACTACGAACCCGTGTTCGCGGCCGGAACCATGCTGGGCATGACCAGCGCCACGGACGTGTTGGCCATCCTGGATGAAATCGAACGCGAAGGGCTCGATTCCATGTCCGCAGGCGTGGCCCTGGCCTGGGCCACCGAAGCCGTGGAAAAGGGCGCCATCACCGAGGCCGAAACCCTGGTGCCCCTGCGCTTCGGCGAGGTTGCAGGCTACCGCAAGGCCGTTGCCTACCTGGGCACCCCCCCCAACGAGTTCTACACCCTGCTGGCCCAAGGCAGCATGGCGGCGGCCAAGCGCTACAACGGAGAAGACTACGCCTGCGTGCTGGGGCAGGAGATGGCCGGATACGCCACCGGCGAGGTGTTCTATGTGTCCCAGGCCCTTGGGTTGCGCCATTCCCACCTCGACAGCGGCGGCTACTCCTATGACCAGAAATCCACGGACAAGGACGTGGGCGCGGCCCTGCGCTTCCTGGTGGACGACGAGCGCCAGCGCTGCGGCCTGAACTCCATGGTCTCCTGCCTGTTCGCCAGAAGCGTGTACACCGAAGAAGTACTCAGCAAAGCCCTGGATTCGCTGGGCTATTCCGAAACAGCCGCCAATTTCCACGCCGCCACTACCACCGTGCAGAAACTGCGCTGGAAAGCCAAGTTCTCAACAGGATTCGACCCGGACCAGATCACCATCCCCAAACGCTACCTGGAAGTGGTCACCTGGAAAGGCCCCATCGACGCCGAATATCTGCACCAGTTGAAAGACGGCTACGCCGCCGAGATACGGAAGCTGGCCGAGTAGGAAGAGAAGAAACGCGTGAGTTCCGTGGGGCCGCTTGCCTCCACGGAACTCACGCCTTACGGCTCGCGGGTTCATGACCGAGTAATGCGGCTTCAACAACTATAAGGGGCACCAAACTCCAATTTCTTGGCGTTTACCAGCACAGCGGCGCAGAACACTTTGCAACACGCTCAGGGCATCCCTCATGGAATCCGACATGAAAAAGCTCTTACTTCTCGCCATTCTGCTGTTTCTGCCTTTCCCCGCCAGCGCCACCCAAACCCTCGTGGCGGCGTCTGACCTCTGGCCTCCCTTCATTGACCCGAACAATCCAACGGACGGACTCTCCATGGAGATCGTTCGCGCCGCCTATAGGAGCCAGGACTATGAAATCACACTGGTCTATGTTCCCTGGGCACGGGCCGAAGAAGAGACGTATACTGGCGTTTACGATCTCCTGCCGGATGTGTGGTACACTAACGCGCGCGCCAAGACGCTTCTCTACAGTACGCCCTATCTGACCAACACCATCCGATTCATCAAGTTGAAAAGCGATCCCTTCGAATACGACGGCCTCGAAAGCCTGAAAGGCAAGGTCGTCGGCACGCTTCAGGGGTATAATTACGGCGACGCCTTCCTCAATGACTCCGGTTTCGTTCGTGAGGGAGTCGATACCTTCATCGCAAACATCAAGAAGCTGCTGTTCAAGCGCATCGACTTGACCCTTGAAGACGAAATCGTCTCCAAAGTGGCCATTGCCCGGAGTGATCCGGCCATGCTGGACAAGGTTGAATTTTGCAAAACACCGCTTTCCGTCAACCAGTTGCATGTCGCCTCCGGGCTGAAGAATCCCAGGCACGAAGAAATCATCGCAGCCTTCAACAAGGGGCTTGCCACCATCAAGGCCAACGGGATTTATGATGCAATTTTAAGGAAATACGGCATGTGAAACCCAGATGTGAACGACCCGCTGCGCTCCTGTTTGCGCCCATCCTGTCGGTTTTCCTGTCAAAATTCCTTTACTCCGTCCAGACAATGCGCCTCCACACGCCGTAACCATCTGAAATATAAGCTTCGGCACGGGCTTTGCTTTACCCCCCTCGAATCCTAACCTCACGGACGAGGGTACTCTCATGCAAGCTCGGCTTCTTCCGCTTCTCTTAGTGGTGCTTCTGGCCGGATGTGCCGGGCAATCCATCCCTGTGCGCGACAGCGCCAAGATGGAACCCGAAATGGACGGCCTGGAGGCTTTGCGCGCCAGCCGGGGCCGCCCCCTCACTGCGGCGGAGCGCCAGGTGCTGGCCTCCCAGCCCGAGATGCACTTCAAGCTCTCGGTGGAGGAATCCAAGGATGAGTCATTGTTCTTCGAATATTTCACCCACGACCGGCGCGATGTGGTGCAGCGCTGGCTCCAGCGCGGTGAACCGCATCTGGAATATGTACGCGCGGTACTTGCCAGCCACGGCCTTCCCCAGGATCTTATCGCCCTGCCCTTCATCGAATCGGGATACAACGTGCAGGCCGTGTCCTCCTCCGGCGCGGGCGGCATGTGGCAGTTCATGCCCGCCACGGCCAAACGCTTCGGCCTGACCGTGGACTGGTGGCTCGACGAACGGCGCGATCCCTACCTCTCCACCGTTGCCGCAGCCCGCTACCTCGCAGTGCTGCACAAGCAGTTCGGCGACTGGCAGCTGGCTCTGGCCGCCTACAACGCGGGCGAAGGCAGCATCTCGCGGGCCATGTCCTCCACGGGAAAGCAATCCTTCAAGGGCCTTGCCCAAAGCGGCCCCCTGCGCGATGAAACCAAGCATTACGTGCCCAAGTTCCTGGCCGCGCTCAAAATCTTCAAGAACGCCAAACGGCTGGGGTTCACACCGCCAAATATCCGCGGCTCCAAGGATCTGGCCGAAGTGCCTGTCCACGGCGGCAGCGACCTGGCAGGCCTGGCCTCCACACTGGGCCTGACCTGGGAGCAGTTCCACGCCCTCAACCCGGCCTACCGCCGCCAGGTGAGCCCGCCAAATCGCAGCACCTCCGCCTGGGTGCCCAAGCCCCTTGCCGCCACTGCCGTCGCCTGGCTGGAACGCACCAAGAACGGCAAGAGCGGACAGGCCGTACGCCTGGCAAAGAACGGCGACACATGGTGGAACCTGGCCCGCGAAACCGGCCTGCCGGTGAACGCCCTGCGCGAAGCCAACGGCGGCAAGGATCAGCCCTCCCCCGGCCACGCCGTGCTCATTCCCCTGGCCGCCTGCGCTCAGGACGCCGCACACTCCGACCCCACCGTCCTGGCTGCCAAGAGCCCGGCTCCGTCCGCCGCCAAGGGAAGAGGCCAAGTGCTGGCCCCTGCCGGACAGCCCAGCCTCTACATTGTGCGCCACGGCGACACCCTGGCCTCCGTGGCCAAGCGCTCCGGCGTGGCCATGGAAGAGTTGGCCAGCCTGAACAAGGCCAACCCCAAGGACGCCCTCACCCCGGGCACGCCGCTGCTCATCCCGGCCAATGGCGCGTCAAAAGTGCAGGCACAGGCGCAAGCGGCCAAGGCAGTCCCCTCCGGCCAGGCCTACCCGCCCGCCAAGACCCACGAATTCAAAATCGCCAGACGCACCGGCGGCTGAAACGCACTCACAAGGTTCTCAAGCAGAAAAGGCCCCGCAGCACGATGCTTCGGGGCCTTTTCTGTATGGCATGAAAACCGCGGTTGCTCTGCTCCCGGTCAGATGGGGCCAAACTCTTCCTGCAGTTTGGCGAGCGCAGCCTCTTCCTTGTCGCGGTACCGCTCCCTGTCGAGCAGCGTCGGCTGGCCCGTTGGAGGCACATCGTGGTGCATGAACTCATAGATATTGAAGTTCTTCGCGGTGTGCCCGCGAATATGCATCTCCCTGAACCACTGGCAGCCCACGTCGAGTATCTGCTTGCCCACGTTGACAATGGCCCCGAAGGGCGTCACCCGACCGACGGGAACAGTGAGTTTTCTGGCCACCTTCATGTTGATCATGACGCCCCATTCGTTGACGCGGCATTCGGGCAACGGCCAGGGTTGTTTCTGAAATATTTCGTGCATGCGCGGCAGCTGATAGGCCCGCATCAAAGAGCCTTCCGGCGGGACAGTCTTCTGGTACAGCGCATGGAGTTCGTCATAATCCGGCCGGAAGTCGAGGTGGCGGGCGGAATCGCATTTGTGCGTGAAGGCCGCCGGGCAATACCAGCATTGCCCAACATGGCCGATGGCGACGTGCCCGTCCATGTTTTCAATCAGGGCGCTGACGACATCACCATGAAAATACGTGTCGTTGTGGATGATGAACACGTAGTCCTGATCGGACATCTCCCAGCCGTACTGGTAGCGGACGGAGTGGCGGTACTCCACGTTGCCCAGCTTTTCGGGCTCCAGGGCGAAGCAATAATTCCATTGCGCCGGTTTATAGTAAACGATCTTGTGCTTCAGCCTGTCCAGCACATACCCGTGCTGTCCGGTTTGGATGTCTACGCCCTGTGAGAGTGTGTTTTCCTCAATAAAATAGATGGTATTGATGTGCTGCCCGCAGGATCGTTCGAGGGAGAGCAATGCGAGGGCAGTCTGCCATGGCTTGCCGCAGACACTGATGATGACGTCAGCTTTTGGAGACATGCGGAGACCCCCCAAGTGTGAAAGGGTTCAACAACACCAAGTGTGTCAAGTCATCACAGTCCCAGAGCCTTGGCAAGCACAGCCTTCGCTTCATCACCCGGCAGGTCCAGGCCGGTCCAATACTTGAACTGGACCAGGCCCTGAGCCGCAAACATGCTCAGGCCGTCGATGGTTGCCGCTCCAGCCGCTTTGGCTTCGCGCAAAAACTTCGTTTCCCGGGGGTTATACACCAGGTCGTAGGCCAGCTGATCCGCACTCCAGTAGCTGGCGGGCAGGGGCGATTCGTCCACGGCCTTGCCGGACATGCCCAGCGGCGTGGTGTTGACCACCAGATGGGCGTCGACGGCATCCCGGCGCTCCCAGGCCACCACGTTCACCCCGAACTGTTCCGCCAGATTCTCGGCCCGGCGCATGTCCCGGTTGGTAAGCATCACGTCGGAACCGTTGAGATCCTTCAGACCGGCCAGCACAGCCTTGGCCGCGCCGCCCGCACCCAGCACCAGGGCCGAACGCGGGGTGATGCGCTGGGACAGCATGGGCTCCAGAAAACCGATGACATCGGTGTTGTGCCCCACCAGCTGCCCCTGCTCCCAGACCACGGTGTTCACAGCGCCGGTCTGCTCCGCCAGAGGCGATACACTGTCCAGAAGCGCCATGATCGCTTCCTTGTGGGGAATGGTCACCGACAATCCCGACACAGGCAACGCCCGCACCCCGGCCACAAACGCCGCCAAACCCTCCGGCGGGGTGGGAAAAGCCATGTACACGGCCTTCACTCCCATGCGCCCGAACCCCCAATTATGGAGCACCGGACTCATGGTGTGGCCCAACGGATAGCCGATGATGCCGTAAAGCTTCTCAGGGATCAGGATGCCGCCAGGGGGCGCTGCCCCCTGGACCCCCGCCGGGGGGGCAGCGCCCCCCCGGTCCCCCGCAGTATAGGGCTTGTCAGTGTAAGACATGATCACCTCGTCAATAATGGGGGGGTCTGGGGGTGCCCTGCACCCCCAGCGGGGCGTGGGGCAGCGCCCCACTCCTTGTCTTCTCTTCGCCTTCTCTACACGGCGTCGTAGCCGGCTTGCAGGGCTTGGGCGTTGCTGTCGATCAGGTGTTTGTAGTGTGCGGAGATAACGTGTTTGAGGTTGTCCTGCACCACATTGAGGGGCAGCACCTGTGTGGCTTTGAGGTATGCGCCCAGCGCGATCATGTTCACCAGCCGGGTATTGCCGAGGGTATCGGCGATGCCGTTGCAGTCCACGGCGGAGGCGGTGATGCGCGGGGTATCGGCCAACTCCGGTTCAATCAAGGAGGAGTTGAGCACGCAGATGCCGCCGTCCACGAGTTGCGGCTGGAATTTCTCCAGCGAGGGGCGGTTGAGCACCAGGATGGTCAGCGGCCGCACCACGATGGGCGAGCCGATTTCCTGGTCGGAGATAACCACTGTGCAGTTGGCCGTGCCGCCGCGCATTTCCGGTCCGTAGACGGGAATGAAGGTGGTGTAGAGGCCATGGTCCATGGCGGCGTGCGCCAGGAGGGTTCCGGCCAGCAGGATGCCTTGTCCGCCGAATCCGGCGATGATGGCGTCGGCGTACATCAGCAGACCCCTCCGGTTTTAATATCCTTGAGCACGCCCAGGGGGAAGACCGGGATGAGTTCGTCGGCGATGCGGGCGTTGGCCTCCACCGGAGTCATCTTCCAGTTGATGGGGCAGGCGGAAAGAATCTCCACGAAGCCCATGCCCAGATCGTCCAGCTGCACCTGGAAGGCGCGGCGGATGGCCTTTTTGGCCTGAGCGATGTGTTTGACCGAATCGACGGCAGAGCGGGCGGCGTAGGCCACGCCGTGCAGGCCGGACATGACTTCAGCCATCTTGAAAGGCATGCCTTCGGTATCACGGCAGCGTCCAGCCGGGCTGGTTGTCGTACGCTGTCCGATAAGTGTCGTTGGGGCCATCTGGCCGCCGGTCATGCCGTAGACGGTGTTATTGACGAACACCACGCTGATGCGTTCGCCCCGGTTGGCGGCGTGCATGATTTCGGCCATGCCAATGGAGGCCAGATCGCCGTCGCCCTGGTAGGTGAGCACGAAGTTGCCTGGCCGGGCGCGTTTGACGCCGGTGGCCACAGCCGGAGCGCGTCCGTGGGGAGCCTCCACGCAATCGACCATCAGGTAGTCGTAAAGGAACACGGTGCAGCCGATGGAGGTGACGCAAATGGCCTTGCTGGCCAGTTCCATTTCATCCAGGCATTCGGCCACCAGCCGCTCGACGATGCCGTGATGGCAGCCGGGGCAGTAGTGGGTGGCGCGGTCGGCCAGGGAGGGGGTTTTGGCGAAAACCTGTTTCTCGTTCATGCATGGCCTCCTTGCAGGGCGCGCAGGATGGCGGCCTCGAATTCGTCGGGAGTAGGCATGTTGCCGGGCAGCGCGCCGAAGAAATCGGAATCGGAGAGGCCGCGCACAGCCAGCCGCACGTCGTCAACCATCTGGCCCATGTTGTGCTCCAGGGTAAGGAAGCGTTTGCCGGAAGAGGCCAGGTCGCGCAGGATCTGGTCCGGGAAGGGGTAGAGGGTGATGGGGCGCAGAAGGCCCACCTTGTGTCCCTGGGCGCGCAGCTTGCGCACGGCGGTCTTGGCGATGCGGCCGATGGAGCCGAAGGCCACGGCTATCAGTTCGGCGTCTTCCGTGTGCAGGGCTTCATAGCGCACCTCCGCTTCCATGGAGAGGAATTTCTCCTGCAGGCGGATGTTCAAGGCGGCCAGTTCCCCTTCGGCCAGATAGATGGACTTGAGCACCCGGCGGGGGCGGTCGCCAAAGCCGGTCAGACGCCAGTTGGCGGCTTCATCCGGGGCCTGGGGCGCGGGCGGGTCAACGGTGACGGGCTCTTTCATCTGGCCCAGGATGGCGTCGCCCAGCACCAGGGTGGGGTTGCGGTATTTGAAGGCCAGGTCAAAGGCCAGACGGGTGAGGTCGTAGGCTTCCTGGCCCGTGGAGGGGGCCAGGGTGAGGGTGCGGTAGTCACCGTGCCCGCCGCCCCTGGTGGCCTGGTAGTAGTCGCCCTGGGCGGTGTTGATGTCGCCCAGGCCCGGCCCGCCGCGCATCATGTTGACGAACACGGCGGGGATTTCGCTGCCCGCCATGTAGGAGATGGACTCCTGCATCAGCGAGATGCCAAGGCCCGAGGACGAAGTCATGCTGCGTGTGCCGGTGGCGCAGGCGCCAAGCACCATGTTGATGGCCGCAAGTTCGCTTTCGGCCTGGACGAACACGCCGCCTGCGGCGGGCATGTTCTTGGCCATGAACTCGGGGATCTCGTTCTGAGGGGTGATGGGATAGCCGAAATAGCAGCGGCAGCCTGCGGCCAGCGCCCCGTGGGCTATGGCCTCGTTGCCTTTGATGAAGATACGGCTACTCATCGCTGGCCTCCTTGCCCATGTCTTTTCCACCAACTTTTGCGGTGCGGTAGACCACAATGGCCACATCGGGACAGATGAGCGCGCAGGACGTGCAGCCGTTGCACTCCTCAAGGCGCGCAGGGTCCATTTCCGCCACTTTGTACCCCTGGGTGTTGAGACGCGAGGAGACGCGCAGCAACCCCTTGGGGCATGCCAGGGTGCACAACAGGCAACCCTTGCAGCGTTCTTCCGAGAGTTCGATTCGAGACATGTGGTTCTCCGTTAGACCGAACCGGGAGGATGCCCGGCTATCGGATAGGCATGGCGTCGCCGTACGAGAAAAAACGAAAACCCTGGCGGATGGCGTGGGAATAGGCTTCAAGAATGACTTCCCGACCCGCCAAGGCGGAGACCATAATCACTAGCGAGGAACCGGGCAAATGAAAATTCGTGAGCATTCCGTCGAGAACACCGAAGCGGTAGCCGGGCCGGATGAATATCTCGGTCCACCCGGCAAAGGGGGCCACCTCGCCGGTGGCGGCGAAAGCGCCTTCCAGAGCGCGGGCGGCAGTGGTGCCCACGGCGAACACCGGGCGGCCCTGGGCTTTGGCTTCAAGGACGGCCATGGCCGTGGCTTCGGGCACTTCGGCGAATTCGGCGTGCATCGTGTGCTGGCGGATGTCTTCCGTGCGCACTGGGCTGAAAGTGCCGTAGCCCACGTGGAGGGTGGCCTCGGCCCAGCCGAAGCCGCGCTTGGCCAGGGCTTCGCGCATCTGCGCGGTGAAATGCAGCCCTGCGGTAGGGGCGGCCACGGAGCCTTGCTTGTCCGCCCGGGCGTGGAGAGTCTGGTAGCGCTCGTGATCGCCGGGAGTATCGGGGCGATGGATGTAGGGTGGCAGCGGTATGTGCCCGATGCGCTCGAATATGGCCCCCAGGTCGCCCCGCCATTCAAGGGTGACCCGGCTGTGGCCGAATTGGCCCCGTTCCACCACGGTGACGGACAGGTCCTCGGCAAAAATGAAGCTGTCACCAGGTTTGGGCCGTTTGGAAACCCGCAGCAGCCCCTGGGCCGGGGCAGTGAACCCTTGTCCCGAGACCGTGGGCGCAATCAGCGGCAGGGGGGTGAGCAGCAGGAATTCCACGGCCCCGCCCGTGGGTTTGACGGTCAGGAGCCTTGCGGGCAGCACCTTGGAATTATTGGCCACGAGCAGCGCCCCGGGCGGCAGGAGGTCCGGCAATTGGGCGAAGGTGTTTTCACCAGCCACGCCCCGGCCTTTTTCCACCACCAGCAGACGCGAGGCGTCACGCCGTTCGGGCGGATTCTGGGCGATCAAGGCTTCGGGCAGCTCGAAGGCGTAGGAGGAGAGGGCGGTTTCCCCGTCGACGGCCATCAACGCAGCAGGCCGAAGCGCACAATCCAATAGACTGCTGCCACGCCGTCGCGCCAGCCGATCTTTTTGCCTTCATCGTAGGTGCGTCCGTAATAGGATACCGGCACCTCGTAGATGCGCACATGGAGTTGGGCCAGCTTGGCGGTGATTTCCGGTTCGATGCCGAAACGCTCGCATTGGAAGCTGATCTTCTGAAGCACGTCGCGCCGGATGACCTTGTAGCAGACTTCCATATCCGAAAGGTTGATGCCGGTGAACACGTTGGAGAGCAGCGTCAGGAAACGGTTGGCCAGATAGTGCCAGAAATAGAGCACCCTGTGAGTGCCGCCCAGAAAGCGCGACCCGAACACCGCGTCTGCCCGCCCGGAGAGTATGGGGGCCAGAAGCAGCGGATAATCCTCGGGATCGTACTCCAGGTCGGCATCCTGGATGAGGACGATGTCGCAGGTGGCCGCTGCGAAGCCGGTGCGCAGGGCCGCGCCCTTCCCGCGATTGCAAGGATGGAAGAGCACTGTGACCTTTTCGCGCCCGGCAAATCCTCGCAGGATTTCCCGTGTGCCGTCGGTGGAGCAGTCGTCCACCAGGATGACCTCGGTGACTTCCGGTCGGGCCAGCACGGCGTCGAGAAGCACGCCAAGGGTGTCGCGCTCGTTGTATACCGGTATGACCACGGAAAGAGTCTGGGGGATGTTCACTTGCATGGTACGAGGGGTTTAGAGTGAATGCCCTCGCGGCGTCAAGGGCTGCCGGGGTCTCAGCGCAAATACAGCCCCCCACGCTGGCAAAGTGCGCCGAAAGCGGTAATCCTTTGCCAATACCCCGGTTTGTGGTAAGAATCCGGCAATCTCAGCCCTGCATGGAGCCATGTCATGAACGCACCCGGCCCGTCCGCCTCCGGCCCCTTTTCCGGCAAGAACCTCATTATCATCCTGCTTGTGGCCATTGTCGCGGTGCAGGGCTATTTCCTGCTGCGCGGGCCGGGAAACGCGCCGCCGCAAATCCAGGGCGGGACCGCACCCGGCGAGGCCTCCCAGGCGGGAAAGGCTGAGGGACGGCCTTCCGCCACTGCCGGACCGACAACCGCAGCACCGGGTTCGCCTGACACCGGGCCCACCGGCAAGGCCCAGGCCCCCCGCATCGTGAGTTTCACCCTGGACGAGCGCACCCGCAATGCGGTGTATTTCGGCTTCAACACCCCGATGGGCGAAGGCCGCGAAGGCCCTCTGACCGAAGCCCCCTTTGACGTGCAACCGGCTCCCAAGGGTGAATGGCTATGGCTTGGCCCCTATGTGCTGCGCTTCCAACTGGCGGATAAGGCCAAGTTCGACCCGTCCGTGCACTACGTCTTCACTGCCCGACCGGAGCGCCTGCTTCAGGGCGGCGCGGCCTTCACCGGCCAGACGGCCTTCACCGTCAAGCCTTTGTCCATGCGCGTGCGCGAGGTGCGCACCGAGCTAGAACCCGTCGCAGGCAAGCAGGGCATGGTTGTTGTGAAAGGCCGGGTGACTTTCTCGCGCAACGTGGACGACAAAGCCATCGTCAAGGCCATGGTCCTCAAGGACCCCCGCCTGGGCCTCGGTGGCAGCATCCCCCTGGCCGTGTCCGATGACGAATACCGCTCGTCGGAAAACTCCGTGGCCTTTGTAAGCGAGCCCGTGCCCGCCGAGGTCAAGGGCCGCACCCTGACGCTTATGCTCGACAAGGAAAAGGCCGCGTCCAGCGACGGCGCGGGCCTGGATCAGAGCATGGTCCAGGCCGTCGAGGTACGCTTCGACCCGGTGCTGGCCCTTTCCAAGCTTTCGACGCGCGGCGAAGCAAACACCGAAGTGGTGCTCGATTTCTCCGCCAAGGTGGACCCGGTGCTGGTGAAGCGCAATCTGCGCATCGAACCGCCCGTGGATGTCACCCTTTCCGAAGACTACGGCGGTCTGGCCATGACCGGAGACTTCAAAGCCGGCACCACCTACACCGTAATTCTACAAAAGGGCCTCACCGCCAGAAACGGGGCAACCATGCCCGAAGAGGTGCGCCAGAGCCTCACGCTGCCCGACCGCGACCCCGTGGTGGGCTTCGCCCATCAGGGCATGTTCCTGCCCAGAAGCGGCTCCAAGAGCCTGGACCTGAAATCCGTGAACCTTCGGGACGCCGACGTGCGCATCGAGCGGGTGTACCGCAACAACATCTTCTTCTGCCTGAACTACTATCAGGACTCCATCTTCCAGGGCGGCTACCAGGAACCCGTGCTGCCCTACCTGGGCGACCAGATTGCGGATTTCCCCGTACGCATGAAGACCCCCAAGAATCAGGAGCAACTTACCGCCATCAACGTCGGCGAGAAGGTCAAGGACTTCGAGCCCGGGATGTACCGCGTGGCCGCCAGCGCCAAGGGCCAGGAATACGGCGGAGAGAGCCGCTGGCTGCTCATTACCGATCTGGGCATCGTGGCCAAGCGCGGCCACGACGACCTGCTGGTGTGGGTCAGCTCTTTCAAGGACCTCTCCCCCGTGGCCGGGGCGCGGGTGAAGGTGATCACCACCAAGAACCAGGTGCTCGTCCAGGGCGTGACCGACGCCAAGGGCGTCTGGCGGGCCGCTGGCCTGGCCAACCTCCCCGAAGAAAGAGAGCCCTTCATCATCACCGTTGAGAAGGACGCCGACTATTCCTTCCTGCATTTCGAGCGCTTCCGCACCGACATGACCGGCCTCGACGTCTCCGGCGTCGAAGTGGCCCAGGCGGGCTACCAGGCTTTCCTGTGGGGCGAGCGCGACCTCTACCGTCCGGGCGAGACCGTCACCGGCGTGGTGGCCGTGCGCGACGCCTCCCTGAAGACCCCGCCTCCCATGCCTCTCAAACTGCGCTGGACCGATCCTCAGGGCCGCGAACTGGCCGTGGAGACGGCCAAGACCGACGCTCAGGGCGTGGCCACCTTCAGCCGCGCCTTCCCCGTGGCGGCCATCACCGGTTCCTACGAGCTGGAATGCCTGGCCGGGGATCAGCAGATCGGCCTGTACCGCTTCCAACTTGAAGATTTCCAGCCTGACCGCATCGCCACCGCAGTAACCCCGGACGTGGAGCGCGCTGCCCCTGGCCAAGATCTGGCCTTCACCGTGCTGGGCAAATACCTCTTCGGCGCGCCCGCCGCAGGCCTGGACGTTGAAGCCCAGGCCACCCTGACGGCGGCTGAATTCGCGCCCAAGGGCCTGGAGGCCTACGTGTTCGGCAACCCGGAGCGTGCCTTCGAGCCGCTCCAGATGGTCACCGAAACCGGCAAGCTCGATGAGGATGGCAAGGCCCGCTTCACAGCCGCCATTCCGGCCGGGCTCAAACCCGGCGCAGCCCTCTCGGCGGTGATTACCGCCAGGGTCAGCGAATCCGGCGGACGCGGCGTGGCCGCCCGCATCAAGATTCCCGTGCATGCCTATCCGGCCTATCCGGGCCTGAAGAAACTGGGCGAATCCGGCCTTGCGCCGGGCCAGCCCCAGTCCTTCGACTATATAGTGGTCAACCCTGACGGCAAACCCGCTACAGTCTCCACCCTGGTGGCCGAGCTCTACGAAGACCGCTGGCAGACCGTGCTGCGCCGCCAGACCGAAGGCACGGGCTACAAATACGAAACCAAGCGCGACAGCCGCCTGGTGGAACGCCGCGAGCTGGCCTCGCCGGGTGAGAAAGGCACAGTAACCCTCACCCCGCCCAAGTTCGGCAGCTATCGCCTGGCGCTTACCGATCCGGCCACCGGGGCAAGCGTGCAGATGTCCTTCTGGTGCCAGGGCGGGGGCTACAACCCCTGGGCCATGGAAAACCCGGCTAAGCTGGAGATCGTCTCCGCCAAGACCGACTACCTGCCCGGCGAAACAGCCAGTCTCCAGGTGCGCGCGCCCTTTGCGGGCAAGCTGCTGCTCACCGTGGAATCCACGGCGGTGCGCGACTACATGGTTGTGGATATGCCCGCCAACACCGCCGAAGTGGCCGTGCCCATCAAGCCCGGCTACAGCCCCAACGTGTACATCACCGGCGTGGTGGTGCGTAAAGGCACTGACGTGCTGGCCAACCAGGCCGGGCGCGCCTTCGGCACCCTCTCCCTCAACGTGGCCCGCGAGGCCGGGCGGCAGACCCCTGTCATCCTGGCCCCGGAGCAGATTCGCCCCCTGACCAAGCTGACCCTGACCGTCAAGGCCGATCCCAACAGCGTGGTAACCATCGCCGCCGTGGATGAAGGCATACTCCAACTGGTGGCCCAGAAGACCCCGGACCCCTGGGCGCTGTTCTACGCCAAACGCCGCCTTGAGGTGAACTCCTACGACATCTATTCCCTGCTTCTGCCGGAGCTGCACCCCTTGGGCAAGAAGGCCCCGGCTGGCGGCGACCAGGATCTTGGCCGCTTCCTGCGCACCGAAAGCCCCCAGGCGGGCAAGCCCGTGGCCTTCTGGTCCGGCCCGCTGAAGGCCGACGCACAGGGACGGGTGCAATACACCGTGGATGTGCCACGCTTCCAAGGCGCGCTGAGGGTGATGGCGGTTGCCGCCGCTGGCAACCGCTTCGGTTCGGCCCAGCAGTTCACCAGGGTGCGCAGCCCGCTGGTGGTCATGCCCACCTTCCCGCGCTTCGCCCAACTGGGCGAAACCCTGCGCCTGCCCGTGGCACTGCGCAACGACACCGGGGCCGACGGTCAATTCCAACTGGCCCTCAAGGCCACCGGTCCGGTGCAACCCGCAGATTCCACCCAGACTCTGGCCGTGCCCGTGGGCAAGGAGCGGGCCGCCCGCTTCGCCATCAGCACCGGCCAGACCGAAGGCGTGGCCACCCTGGCGGTCACGGCTACCGGCAACAATGAAACCAGCGACGCCGACACCTCCTTCCTGGTGCGCTCGCCCCTGCCAGCCGTCAGCCGCTTGGCCGCCGGAGCCGTGGAAGGCCCAAGCCTGGAGTTCCCGGCTCTGTCGCAATCCGGCTTCCTGCCCGGCTCGGCCCGGCGCTCCCTGCGGCTTGGGCGCTTCCCCATGGTGCGCTTCGAAGGCAAACTCGAAGCCCTGCTGGGCTACCCCTTTGGCTGCGTAGAGCAGACCACCTCCAAGGCCTTCCCGCTGCTCTACTTCGCGGAGCTGGCCAAGGAACTCGAACCCGCCGCCCTGGAGAAAAGCTCGCCCCAGGCCATGGTGCAGTCCGGCATTACCCGGCTGCTCTCCATGCAGCTGCCCTCAGGAGGCTTCAGCATGTGGATGGGCGGCCAGGACGAACAGCCCTGGGGAACCGTCTACGCCACCCACTTCCTGCTGGAAGCCGGGCGGGCGGGCTATCAGGTGCCCCCTGCCGTACTGACTCAGGCCCTGGAGGCCGTTGGCGGGCAGGCCAAAACCCTGCGCAAGGACGCCTTCAAGACCCAGGCCTACGCTCTGTACGTGCTGGCCAAGGCCTGCAAGCCCGACAAGGGCACCATGGACCACCTGCGCGACAAGCAGGCCACAGGCATGAGCAGCGACGCCAAAGCCATGTTGGCCGCAGCCTATGCCGCCACCGGCAACGCCAAGGGCGGCGACAAGCTGTTGCAGAACCTGGGCGAGCCCGCAGCCGCCCCGCGCGATGGGGATATCTTCGACTCCAAACTGCGCTCTCAAGCCCTGCTGCTTGCCGCCCTGGCCGATATCGCCCCGGACGACGCCCGCACCGCCGAGGCCGCCCGCACCCTGGCCCGGATGCTGGAAACCACCTCCGTGGCCTCCACCCAGGAATCGGGCATGGCCTTCATGGCCATGGGCAAGCTTTTTGCCCGCCAGCAGGCCCTTCCCGTCTGCACCGGCAAGGTCATGGCCGGAAGCGCCGTGCTGGCCGCCTTCGACACCTCCAAAACCCTCACCCTTAAAAACATCAAGGACCAAGGCCCCCTGCGCCTGGAACTCGACCCCGGCTGCAAGCCCGGCTCGGTGTACTACTCCCTCGATACGCGCGGCATCCCGGAACTGGCCGCCTATAAACCCGAAGCCTCGGGGCTGGAGATCAAACGCGAGTTCCTGGACCGCGACGGCAAGACCCTGGACGTCTCCAAGCTGGTGCAGGGACTCGTGGTGGTGGTGAGAACCTCGGTGCGCTCCACCTCCGGCCCTGTGAAGCACGTGGCCGTCTCCCAGCTGCTGCCCACGGGACTCGAAGTGGAAAACCCGCGCCTGGCCACCACGGACAAGCTCCCCTGGATGGAGGAACCGGCAGCCACAAGCTCTGCCGACTACCGCGCCGACCGGGTAAACGTGTTCCTCGACCTGGATAACGACAAATGGCAGGACATCTACACCCTGGCGCGGGCCGTCATCCCCGGCAACTACGTGCTGCCGCCCGCTCAGGTGGAAGCCATGTACTACCCGGAACTCAAAGCCAACACCGCCCTGGGAACCCTGGCCGTGGAGGAGAAGGAATAAAGAGCAAGGGGCGCTGCCCCTTGACCCCGCCGGGGGGGCAAGCGCCCCCCCGGACCCCCGCAATAGGGGGATGGCAATATTCTGGAAGTCTATTATTTTTGGTCTTGCTGGGTAAACTGCCGGGAAGATGAGAACTGTCCTCTCCGCTCTTCGGACGGTGTATCCGGCATGCGGGCGGGGTTCCGCCGGACCGCAGGGCCATGCGCCGCAGGGGCTTTGCCCCGAGGAATCGCATGGACCGAGGACCGCCGGAACCGCGTCCGCATGCCCCCCGGCATATGTGAAAAACCATGCTTCAGTGTACGTTAAGCCGCAAAATCACCAATGCCCTCAGGACTAAAAGGGATTCTAAAGGGCCACTGGCACTCCGTTCGAAACGGGCTGCTAAACCTCTTCGAGGCAAGCATCCGTATTCCCTTTAGCCGCCGGAGGCTCTGAATGCTTCAGCTCCCGATGCACACACAGTGAGCGCATCCTCTTCAGGGAATACACATGCTCTTCATTAACCCCTTTCGCTTGAAACACCGCCGATTGGCCGCCCTCGCCCTGCTCCCCGTCCTTTTGTGGGGCGGATGGCTGGCCTTGGACCGGGCCTTTCCCTTTCCGGTGGAACGCCTGACTCCCCCAGCGTCGGTAATGGTTTTAGGAGCCAGAGACGAGCCGTTGCGCTTCTTTCTGGCCCGCGACCAGTCCTGGCGGTTTCCCGTTGAATTGGAGGAGGTCTCCGGGGATTTCGTCCATGCTGTCCTGGCCAGCGAGGACCGTTACTTTTTCAGCCATCCCGGTGTTAACCCGGTGGCCATTGTCCAGGCGGCGCTTTCCAACCTTCGGGCCGGGCGGGTGGTGCGGGGCGGCTCCACCATTACCATGCAGGTGGCCCGGCTGGCCGAGCCCAAGCGCCGCACGGTATGGGGCAAGCTGCGCGAGGCATTCCGGGCCGTGCAGCTGGAAGCCCGCTACAGCAAGCAGGAAATCCTGGAATTTTACGTGAACATGGCCCCGTACGGAGGCAATCTGGTAGGCGTGGGCGCTGCCAGCTGGTTCTATTTCGGCAAGGGGCCCAAGGGCTTGTCGCTGGCAGAGTCCGCGCTGCTGGCGGGCATCCCCAAAGCGCCCAACAGGTACAACCCGGTCAAGCACGCCCAGGCGGCGGTGGCGGCCCGCGCCCAGGTGCTGCGAGCCATGACGGACAAGGGCTGGACAACGCCGGAACTGGCCCAGGAAGCCGCAGGCCAGGAACCCCCCGACCGGCTGAAAAAGCCTCCTCTCATCGGGCCCCACTTCTGCCAGATGGTACTTGATCACGCGCGCGGGGCCACGAGAATCCGCACCACCCTGGACCCCCGCGTCCAGGAGACCGTCCGCGCCCTCATGCGCGCCCGTCTGGCGGAGTTGCGCGCCCAGGGCGTGGAAAACGCCGCCGTGGTGGTAGAGGACGTCCACACACGGGCCGTACTGGCCCTGGCCGGGTCGGCGGATTATCTTGATGACGCCCGCCACGGACGCATCAACGCCGCCACCGCGCCGCGCTCGCCGGGTTCGGCCCTGAAGCCCTTCCTGTACGCCCTGGCCTTTGACGAGGGCGTCATTGGCCCTGGCAGCCAGTTGCTGGATATCCCCATCACTTTGGGCAATTACGATCCCCACAACTACGATGGGGCCTACCAGGGACGGGTGGAGGCCGCCGAGGCGCTGATCCACTCCCTGAACGCCCCGGCGGTGCGCCTGCTGGCCCTGGTGGGCGTGCCCCGGTTCCACGGCCTGCTGCTTTCCGGCGGCTTGAAGAGCCTTCGTGAACCCACGGGCCACTACGGCCTGGCCCTTATCCTTGGCGGCGGGGAGGTGGGTCTGCTGGAGCTGACAAACCTCTATGCCACCCTGGCCCAGGGCGGAACCCACGCCCCGGCTCTGTTGCAAACGGACGACCGCCTGGACGAGCTTGACCAGACTGTGCAGAGCAGCCCGGCGGCGGATACGGCTCCGGCCAGCCCAACCGGGCAGGACAACCTGCCGGGACAGGCGCTTGCGGCTGGACACCCGGATCATACAACCCTGGCGCGCCAGCCGAGCCCAGCAACGCAGCCGGGCATGCCGGGCCAACCTGGCCGCCCGGATGCTCCCGCAACCCTTGCGGCCTCCCCCCCAGGGTCTGGCCAGGGCCGCCGCCTGCTCTCTGCCGAGGCCTGCGCTTTGACCACCGACATCCTGGCCCGGCTGCAACGACCGGACCTGCCCGGCGGCATCGACCGGGCCAAGGGCGTGCCCGCCGTGGCTTGGAAGACCGGCACTTCGTTTGGCCACCGCGACGCCCTGGCGGTGGGGTATTCCAGCCGCTACGCCGTGGGCGTGTGGACAGGCAACGTCAGCGGCCGTCCTGTCAAAGGCATCTCCGGGGCCAAACAGGCCGCGCCGCTGCTGTTCGACATCTTCCGCGCCCTGGAGCCTGACGGCGCAGGCCTTCCCAATCCCGAGGGCCTGAACGTGGCACAGGTGGAAGTCTGCGCTGAAAGCCGCCAATTGCCTGGCCCTGATTGCCGCGCCCGGCTGAGCGTGCCGGTGATCGCGGGGGTCACCCGGCTTGCGCCCTGCACCGTGCACCGCCGGGTGATGGTGGATTCGGCCACGGGCTTGCAGGTGGCCGGGAGCTGCCTGGCCGGGCGGGAGGTGCACCAGGAAGTGGTGACCGAATATCCGCCGGAGCTGGTCTCCTGGTGGCTGGCCGGAGGCATGGCTGTTCCCCGCCCTCCCCTGGCAAGCCCGGATTGCCCCGAGGCGCTTGCCGGGCAGGGGCCGCGCATCACCTCGCCCAAATCCCAGGCAGCGTATAATACCCGCCCCGATGCTCCGCCGGAGTTCCAGCGGGTGAGCGTCACGGCCCAGGCCGGAACCGCCGTCCGCGAGCTGGCATGGTTTCAGGACGGCGTCTTGCTGGCCAAGGCCGGCCCTGAAGAGACCATCTTCCTGGAGCTGACGCCAGGCAAGCACCGTCTGGTGGTGGTGGACGAACAGGGCCGCTCGGACACCGTGCGCTACAGCGTGGAGTAAGAGTGCTCAATTGGCGACCGCAGGTCACTTTGTAGAACGTGACCTGATCCAATACCAATAAGGTGTTAACTGGATATAATGCCCCCCTAATTCCCCTGCCCTGGACAGAAAAGATCCGAAATGCTATAATTCCCTCTTCTTGACGGCAGAATGCCGGATAAAGAAGGAGTACCACAATGAAAAGCGTCCGCACTGAAATGGCATTGTTGATCGGTGTCGTCATCACGCTGTCGCTGTCTGTCCTTGTCTATCTAGTGGCTTCCTCCATTCATACGGCAAGTATTACTTCCAAGATGCATGAAATGGAGTTGCTGGTCGATGCCCTGTCAAAATCAGCCGGGGATTATGGAATTCAGCAGATGGAGCGGGTGCGCGGGGTATCCAAGATGCCTGTGCTGGAGAAATATTTGCAATCCGGGGCGGATGAGGCCGTTGTTGATGAGATACTTACAGCCATGTCACTTTCGTCAGCAGATGTGAACTCATTTTATATTTTCGACAGCAAGGGGAAACAGGTCCTTTTGAAGATTCAGGGTAAGCCTTCCAAGCCCAACGAGCTGGCAAACCGCGAGTATGTGCAGACCACTCTGAATGGAAAAGATGGCTACAGCAGCGTTCCCACCAAAAGTCTGGCTACGGGCAAGCTCATTGTCAGCGTCACTGCCCCGATCTTCGACGCCTCAGGAAAGGTGCTCGGCGGCGTGGGCATGTCCTACGCCCTGGACCGGCTTATTACCGATTTCATCGAATCCATCCACCTGGGTCAAACCGGCCATCCCTTCATCTTCTCGCCCAAAGGCGTGGTGGTGGCCCACCCGGATCGCGATCTGCTGCTCAAAGACATGTCCGGCGAGAACGGCGTCGGCCCGATGCTTGCCTCCCCCAAAGGAGAAGGTCAACTTGTGCGCGGCGGCCAGCAGGAAAAGATCGTCTGGGCGCGCGTACCAGGCTGGAACTGGGTGCTGGGTTTTTCCATGGCCACGGACGAGATCGAGTCGTTGGCGAACAGCGCGCGCAATTACATGCTCTGGCTTGGCGCCGCAACAATCCTGGTGCTGATCGGCGTATGCCTGCTGGCCCTGGAGAAGATCGTGGTAAGCCCCCTGAAAAGACTTGAAATCTTTGCTTCCAGCGTGGCCGAAGGCCATTTGGACGAATCCCTGAATCTTGTTCAGCGTAACGAAATCGGGAAATTGGCCGACAGTTTGCGCAGCATGGTCACAAGCCTCAAGGAAAAAATCAGCGAAGCGGACGAGAAAACCCGGCTAGCTGAAGTGGAATCCACCCGTGCGGCCCAGGCCTGCGTTGACGCCACCGAAGCCCACAAGAAAGCAGAAACGGCCAGGGTGGGGGGCATTCTGCAGGCCGCGAACCAGCTTGACAGCGTTGTAGAAGGCGTCACATCGGCTTCTGAAGAGATCTCGGCGCAGATCGAGCAGTCCAGCCGCGGTTCGGAAGTACAGGCTCAACGGGTCGGTGAAACCGCCGCTGCAATGGAAGAGATGAACGCCACGGTGCTCGAAGTGGCCCGAAGCGCTTCAAACGCGGCCCAGACCGCAGACAAGGCTAAATCCAAGGCTGAGGAAGGCTCCATTATCGTCAGTCAGGTCCTTAAGGGGATCGAAGACGTACATGTGCAGGCACAGTCCTTGATGTCCGACATGGGCAACCTGGGCAAACAGGCAGATGGCATCGGCAATATAATAAACGTCATCTCCGATATCGCGGACCAGACCAACTTGCTGGCCTTGAACGCCGCCATCGAGGCGGCCCGGGCCGGTGAAACCGGACGCGGGTTCGCAGTGGTGGCCGATGAAGTGCGCAAGCTGGCTGAAAAGACCATGACCGCAACCAAAGAGGTGAGCGAAACCATTCGCTGCATCCAGGAAGGCGCCAGAAAGAACATCACAAATGTGGAGCGTTCCGGCAAGACCATCGAAGAAACCACCCTGCTGGCAGGAAAATCCGGCGAAACCCTGAAGGAGATCGTTCGTCTGGTTGATTCAGCCTCAGATCAGGTCCGCTCCATCGCCACAGCCTCTGAAGAGCAGTCTTCGGCCAGCGAAGAAATTAACCGCAGTATAGAGGACGTAAGCAGGATCTCCTCGGAAACTTCCAACGCCATGCGCCAGTCGGCCCAGGCCGTTGAAGGCATGGCCCAGCAAGCCCACATCCTCCAAGACCTCATTGACCGCATGAAAGCCAACGAAGGAGTTGCCGAACAGGGCAACATCCCGGAAACCCGCCCCAAACAGCAGGCCCTGGCCGGTGCCCGGACCCCACTGCCCTCCAGAGGGTAAGCAGCCCAAGCTGTCACGGGCCGATGGTGGGGTATGGTGTCCCTATTCTTCCCAACGATAGCGCGTGGATTTTTGCCATAGGAGCGTGTACCAGCGCCCCATGGCATGCCACCGCTTCCCACTCGTGCGTTTACGTTTGTGCGCCCTGCTCGCGGCGGCTGTGCTCTGCTCCTGCGCCAGTACGCAGGGGCCATTGCCCCGGATTGTCGAGCGCCCGGACTGGGGGCGGTATTTCCAGGCCCAAGGCGTGGAAGGGACCATGGTCCTTTTGGGCGAGTCGCGGGTTACGGCGAGAGACACCGGGCAGGGCCGGAATAGCGGCCCAAGGCTGAACCTGCCCCAAGGCCTGCTGCTGGCGTACAATCCCCAGCGGGCCGCAACAGGCTACCTGCCCGCCTCCACCTTCAAGATCGTCAACGCCCTCATTGCCTTGGAAACCGGCGTGGTTTCCGGGCCGGACGAGCTGTTTCCCTGGGACGGCGTCACCCGCGACGTAGCCGCTTGGAACCGGGATCTCACCCTGCGGCAGGCCTTTGCCGCTTCAGCCGTACCCGTGTTCCAGCAGATCGCCCGGCGCATCGGCCCGCAGCGCATGGCCTGGTATGTAGGGACGCTCGGCTACGGCAACGGGGATATTTCCGGAGAAGCGCCGGACAGGTTCTGGCTTTCCGGCAACCTGCGCGTCTCCGCCTTGGAGCAGGTCGATTTTTTACGCAGGCTCTACCACGGCCAGTTGCCTTTCACAGCCCAGACCATGGAGACGGTGGAGGACCTGATGGTGGTGGAGCGCGGCCCCGGCTGGACGCTTCGAGCCAAGACCGGCTGGGCCGTCAAGGACACGCCCGGAATCGGCTGGTGGGTTGGCTGGCTAGAACGGGACGGCGCAACTTGCAAGGAAGGACCGGTTGCAAGGAGCGCCCGTAGCACACCGGATGGCCGGGACAAGCAAAGCGTGAAAGACCGGCCGTCCGCAAAGGACAGCCCGGCCATCCAGCCAGGCGATAGCAAAGTCGGCGGCCTGGAAAGCCAGGACATCGGGAAAGGCGAGGTGTGGTTCTTCGCCCTGAACGTGGATATCCACCTGCCGGAGCAGCTCGCAGCCAGGCAGGCGGTGGTCAAGGCGATACTCAAGAATACAGGGCTGTTGAACGACTAGGACGGTTGTAGGCAACGGCAAAAGCCCGACCGGAGCGTGGGCTCCGACCGGGCTGAAAAAGGCGGCAACAGCGTCTTGGAGCCTAGGAGGCCTTGGCCAGACGGCGGGACAGCTTCTTCAGACGGTTCACCTTGCGGCGGATGACGTCTTTTTCCTTGCGGCCGGTTTCGGCGGTCTTCTTCAGGCGAAGTTCGCGCATCTGGGCCTTCATGGAAATAATCTGGGCCTTGAAGGGCTTGGTTCCGCCGGGTTCTTCGGTGATGCCCAGCACTTCCTTGATCTTGGCCACAAGGGCGTCCTTGTCCATGCCGGAAGCGCCCTGGATCATGGGCATCTGGTTGATCACCAGATCGCGCAGTTCCTTGGCGGTCATTTTTTCAAGGGGTTTCTTGAGTTCGATGGTAATTTCTTCGGCCATGTGTCGCCTCCAAAGGATTGATATATCACGCCGTGGGGCCGAATTGACGAACGTAGGCCGCATAGGAGCGTCCCACGGCGGTGTTCGGGTCCAGCCTGAGCCCACCCAGATGCGCCGGACGTGGCGGAGGTTGCAGCCAGAAAAGTGGTGCTACGCCTATCGGTGTATCCAGGGGGGTCTTGCCCTGTAGCAAATCAAACTGGACTTTGTCAAAATAATGTTGGCCCAGGAAGCCGTTTATCCGCGCAAGAATCTCCGGGGCGTCGTAATGGCTCTCCTGCATGGCCACTGCGTCCTCAACGCCAACCAGAAGCGATTCGCGCCGATGCCCCAGAGGCCTGGCCCAGGGAGCCACGTCCGGGCCGAGAATTTCGCGCCAGCGCCGCCAGAGCATGGCCAGTTTGAAACCGAGATCGGCGTCGGTACGCCCGGCAAAACGGATGATAAGTTCGCCCAGAGCGTTCATTCCAGCCGGGCCTTCATGACCACGTCGTCGGCCATCTCTTCGGGTGTTGCGTCGATGGGCAGCACGAAATGCGCAGCCTGTAAAAAGAAGGGTTCGTGCACGGCCATGGCCTGGGCCAGCTCCTCCAGGCGCGAAGGGGCCTCGAGGCGCGCAGCCAAGATGTGCGCCAGGCTCATAAGGTAGAACACCTTGCCGCCAGCGCGCAGAAGTTCGCGCGCGCGGGGGTCGCCGAGGTCCGCCTCGAGGACGGCGATGGCCTGGCCGCTCCGGGCCAGCAGAGCCTCCAGGCTGGCCTCACTGGCCATGGCTACTCCTGCTTGATTCAGGACATCCCCGCGTTCCTGCCCGTCCCCCACCGGCTCTTCGCCGGGAGGCAACAAGCCCTGGCTCGATGTTGTAGCCCTGGACGCTCCGGTTGAGCTGCCAACATCGCTGGGCTCCAGACCGCCCACTCCCGAGACCGCGCCGTGAGGCGGTCCGGCCTGGAACGATGCCTCGGCATACGCCAGCCCAAGGCGCTGAGCCGCTGCACGGGCCAAGGCTCTGCGCCCGCTGCCCGGCATGTCGATGAACAGCAGATTGCCGCCCGCTCCGGCGATGGGTTCGACGGCGTTGCCAAGACCATGGGTGGCGGTGCGCCCGCTGTCCTCAACTTCGAAGCGGCGGCGGATCACGTTGCGGGGGGCTGTCATGGAGGGCAAGGTAGCCAGTTTGAAGAAGAAGTCAAATGCCGCGCCAAACCACCCGCAACGCGGAGCACCCCGTACATGCAGAGTACGAAAGAGTTACAGTACCCATACCATCGCTCCATCTTGACGGAGGCCAACAACAACGGTAGCTTGCGCAAATATTCGCATCCAACACTGTACTGTACGATCCCGTATACCCTGTATGCGGGCTCTTGAGTAGGAATCAGTAATGCTTTTGTTTCAGGCGAGCCTCGACACACCATGAATGTTTGCTGTATTTTCACAAGTTTCTATACTTTGGCCACATCATGAGCGCATTTTTGCGACGCGTGGATTCACCGGGCTGGTGCGTGGCACTCACGCTGGCTGCCTACACCTTGTTTGCGGCGATTTTACTGGACCACTCGCATTGGAACCCCTCGGTCTTCGTCACAGCCGGCACCAATAACGCCAATTTGGCGGAAATCCCTTACCAGTTTCACCTGCTTGTCGACTCAGACGGCTACGATGGACAATTCTTCTACCGCCTGGCCCGCAATCCCCTGACCGCGAAAGCTGTTGACTACGGCATACGGCTGGACAATCCCTCCTACCGGCAGCAGCGCATCTTCTATCCCGTGCTGGCATGGATGTTCTCTGCCGGTGGCGGCCCTGCCCTGCCCTGGGTGCTTATCGCCATCAATTTAGCCGGGCTTGCCGCAGTGGCCTGGCTGGCCGCCAGGCTGGCCCGCGCGGCCGGGCGGCATCACCTCTACGGCTTGGCCATAGCCTTCTCGCCCGCTCTGCTGCTCTGCCTGGCCCGAGATCTTTCGGAAATCACCGCCTTGGCCCTACTGCTGGCCGGGCTGTACTGCGCGGCGAACAGGCGTCGGGCCCTCACCGCCCTGTTTCTGGTGCTGGCAGTGCTGACGCGCGAAACCACCCTTGTCCCGGCTGCGGCAGGGCTGGTTCTGTGCCTGTTGCGCCCGGGCCAGGCCCCGCCGCTGCGCCGAGAGGACGCCTGGGTTTTTGCCCTGCCCTGCGCCGTCTACGTGCTGATGCAGCTTGTTCTCTTGCACCGCTGGGGTATTGCGCCGGTAGTAAACGGCGGGGGCAACCTGGGCATGCCCTTCTACGGTCTGCTCCTAAGCCTGCAACACGTCGTGGCCACTTCTTCCGGCTGGGTGCAAGCCCTCTATGCGGCCGAGATAGGCATGCTTTGTCTGGCCCTGGCGGGCGGCCTGGGCTGCCTGTTGCGGGCAGACAGTGCGCCCTTGCTGCGCCTGTCCTGGGCGTTGTATTCCGTGCTGTTCATGCTGCTGAGCTATGGCGTGTGGGTGGAAGACTGGAGTTTTCTGCGCGCTTCCATGGAGTGGTACGCCCTGGCCGGAGTGCTGCTCGTCCAAACCCGGTCCCCCCTGCTGGCGGCCTATGCCCTGGCCGGCCCCTTGGTGACGCTTGCCATCGCGGCCAGGCTGGTGATTGTGGGTTGCTGAGCCGGATGGGTGCGACAGACCCCAGCCCGTCACATTCATAAATAAAGCGCCGCCGGAGATCCCTGAGGATCTCCGGCGGCGCGTATCACGTCACGGAAGGGGCGGAGACTACATCTTCAGCGCGGTGCGCAGGTCCGCTACGGCGTCGGTCTTTTCCCAGGTGAACTCGGGCAGCTCGCGGCCGAAGTGGCCGTAGCAGGTGGTGGCCCGGTAGATGGGGCGCAGCAGGTCCAGGCGTTTGGTGATGAAGTAGGGACGCATGTCGAACACCTCGCGCACGGCGGCGGTGAGGACTTCATCGGTGTACTCCGAGGTGCCGTCGGAGCCGACCAGCACGGAGACAGGCTCGGCCTGGCCGATGGCGTAGGCGATCTGCACTTCGCAGCGGTGCGCCGCGCCGGAGGCAACCACGTTCTTGGCCACGTAGCGGGCGAAGTAGGCCGCGGAGCGGTCCACCTTGGAGGGGTCCTTGCCGGAGAAGGCGCCTCCGCCGTGGTGGCCCATGCCGCCGTAGGTATCCTGGATGATCTTGCGTCCGGTAAGGCCGCAGTCGCCAAGCGGGCCGCCGATGACGAAACGTCCGGTGGGGTTGATATAGATGTTGGTGTTCTTGTCGATCATATCGGCGGGCAGGGCCTTGGCGATGACTTCGGCCTTGATGCCTGCCACCAGGTCGGCGTGGGAAACGCTTTCGCTGTGCTGGGAGGACACCACGATGTTATCGATGCGGACGGGCTTGCCGTCGATGTACTCAACGCACACCTGGGTCTTGCCGTCGGGGCGCAGGTAATCGAGGGTTCCGTTCTTGCGCACTTCGGCAAGGCGCATGGAAAGCTTGTGGGCATGGTACACCGGGGCGGGCATGAGGGTATCGGTCTCGTTGACCGCAAAGCCGAACATCATGCCCTGGTCGCCAGCGCCCTGGTCTTCAGGCTTGGTGCGGTTGACGCCCTGAGCGATGTCGGCGGACTGCTTGTCCACGGAGGAAATCACTGCGCAGGTTTCCCAGTCGAAGCCCATCTGGGAGCTGTTGTAGCCAACATTCTTGACGGTCTCGCGCACGATGGAGGCGAAGTCGGCATAGGCCGAGGTGGTGATTTCGCCAGCGATGAAGGCCACGCCGGTGGTTACCAGGGTTTCGCAGGCCACGCGGGCGTTGGGGTCATTGGTGAAGATGGCGTCCAGGACGGCGTCGGAGATCTGATCGGCCACTTTATCGGGGTGGCCTTCGGTAACGGACTCGGATGTGAAGAGATATTTGCCCTTGGTGGAAACCATGCACTGTCCTCCCATGGAGAAGTTCGCCGGAAACGACGATATCGGCGCAATAGAATTTAGCGGGGTGCGCGGGCACCCCGTCATTGGCCGCTAGGCCATGTGTCACAAGTAGGAAAGTGTTGTCAAACGCAAAACCGAAATACCTCTTTAGGCTCTCAGCCGCTCAGAGACATATTGTCGATAAGCCTGGCCCGGCTGAATTTTACGGCCACGGCCATATGCGCCGACCCGTCAAACCGCTCCAACGGTTGCATGGTTTCGGGGTGGACGCATTCGATATAGTCGACGGTGCCGCCGGGCATGGTGCGCTCATAATGAGCCTTCAGCCGGGCGATCACAGCGGCGGGCGCATTTGCCCCGCCAACCTCCAGGCTGGCTGAAGCCGCCTCAGCCGCCCACTCCCTGGCCAGGAGCAGCCCCTGATAAATGGCCGGGGCCTGGGCGCGCTCCGCCGGACTCAGGTAGACGTTGCGGGAACTCAGCGCCAGGCCGTCGGACTCGCGCACAATGGGGCGTCCCATGATCTCCACGGGGAAATCGAGGTCTGCCACCAGGCGACGGATGACGGCCAGCTGTTGCCAGTCCTTCTGACCGAACACGGCCACCGTGGGCATAGAGAGCAGCAGCAGTTTGGAGACCACCGTGGCCACCCCGTCGAAGTGGCCTGGCCGCGACCGGCCGCACAGCCCGCCGGTGAGCCCGGCCACGCTGACCGTGGTGGCGAAGCCCTGGGGGTACATGCCTCCGGGCGTGGGGACGAAGAGCACGTCCGCCCCTGCGGCCAGGGCCTTGGCCGCGTCGCCTTCAGGGTCGCGGGGGTAACTGTCCAGATCTTCACCCGGACAGAATTGCACGGGGTTGACGAACAGGCTGACCATTACCCGGTCGGCATTGGCCCTGGCCCATTCTATAAGCGAAATATGGCCCTGATGGAGAAAGCCCATGGTAGGCACCAGGGCCGTGCGCAGGCCCTGGGTGCGCCAGGACCAACACAGACCCTGGATTTCTTTTGGGGAAGCGATGGTTTGCATAATGGTACTGCCCGGTGATGCAAGGGTTGTTGTGGCGCGCCCGGGGACGGCCCGGCGCACCAGGAGCCCTTAATCCCGACATGCAGGTTCGGCAAGTGCGGAGTGCACTGCCTTCCCTGCTACTGCTTGACCTTGCTTCCGTGATCCTCTTCTTTGCCTTACTTCATCCAAGGGCTTCCAAATCCCTGCCCGTTCAGGGGCATTGGCTGGGTTCCGTCGCCAGGGCCGGGGCCGGTTCCGTTCAGCAGGGGAAGTTGCACGCCGGAACCCTGGACACCGCCTGTCCCTGCGGCAAGGGGATACCCGTCCATCAGACATGCGACGCAAGCCTCACCCTGGACGCTCCCCCCGGAACTCCAGGGCGGTCCCCAGGCAAAAGCCGGTTGAGCAAGCACGGCCACGAGCATGAAAGCGAAAATCACGCGAAGTTTCATGGATACCTCTCCTTTATTTGTGCAACCGAGCGCCTGTTTGCGCCTGGTCGCAACCAACGTTGCAGAATCCATGCCCGCCTCGATCATAAACAATTGAAATATATTACGAATACTACACCAAAAGAGTAGAGATCCACTTGTGAACCACCTTGCACAACACTGTGCACTTCACCGTAGCTTCGCTTGCATTTGTGCAAGCGCGAAATACATTGAAGGGGGTTCAACCCAGCAGCTTCACCAGCCGGTGCTTCTGCTCCAACTGGAACTCGCTGGTCAGCCTGGGGCGGATTTCGTCGAACTTCGATACTGGTGCCAGCCAGTTGTTCAGCCCCTCGGACCGGATGCCTGCCACGGCGCTTTTCCAGGCCGGAATCAGACCATTCGGCTTGTCCCACATGATGGCCTCGGCACGCTGAGGGTCAGCGGCGGTGGAACTCCAGAAGGCGTCCAGATTGGTCCACAGCTGCCCCTGGCGGCCTGACTGGCCTATGCCCATCCAGCCCAATTGCTTTTTCTTGCCCGACAATGGCGCGTCCAGGCTCTGCCGCAGGCTGTCCCGGAAGATGTCGCGGTTGGCGTGAAGGTACTTGGCCAGGTCGTTATAGGTATCCGTGACCTCCGAGAGGGACTTCTGCACCTCGTCCATACCCTGAGTGACCCGCAACGGAATGGACGCATCGCCGAACACATCCTGAACGCGGATGAGCATGCGGCCCTGATCCTCACTGTAGGTGTTGTTTTCCGACACCTGAGTCTGGCCGTTGACCGTGATCTTGCCGTCCTGGCCGGGGGTCTCGCGGCTGATGACCCCGGTTGCAGAGAAAGGCGTGCTGTTGCCGTCCGAAAGCACCACCCGCTGGCCGATACGCTGGTTCGTTTGCAGAAGCGACAACGTCAGCCCTTCTTGGCGCAAGGCCATGCCCGTCACCGCGTAGGACGTCAGCGCCGTGGGGGCCAGCGTGGCATTCAGGTGACCCATGCCGTCGCTGAGGGCCGCCGAAACATCATTAAACGTATCGCTCCAGGTGGAGTTGGCCTGTACGTTGAAGGATACCGTGGTGCCGGTGAGCTTGGCATTAAGCCCCAAGGAACCCAGCAGCCCCCCCGCGCCGTCGGTAAGGGCAAAATCCTGCCCTGCCGCGCCGGTCACGGTAAGGGACTTCCCAGCGGTGGACACGCCCTGGGTGGTGGCGGAGGGGATGGCCGAGTCCTCCAGGCGGGCGGTGACACCCTGCTGATCAAAAGTGCTGGTGGCAGAAACCATAGTTGACGTCGGCCCGCCGGAATTCACCTGAGCGGCCTGACCGTTGATTTCGCCAGACACTGTCCGCAGCACATCGCCCCAGGTCCAGCCCGCCTGCACCGTGACGGAATGGTTGCGCGTATCTCCGCCGTAGGAACTGGTGAAGCTATAGGTTCCCGGCGCTATGGTGCTGGTGTCTCCCGGCGTGTAGGCCTTGGAAATGTAGCTGGATTGCTGGTCGCCGTCGCCCACGGCATAGGCGAAATCGTGGCGGCCCAGAGCCAGGGTGGTTGCGGCCCTGGGGTCCACCGCCGTGGAAGTAAACGCCGTGGGCAGGGCCTTTTGCAGCGCGGTGACGTTGTATTCCCACTCCGTGGCTGGCCCGATGGGGTTGTTGGCCGCAGTCATGCCAAGTTGCGAAAGAAGCGTTCCCGAAGAGTCGGCCACGCGCAGGTTCTGGTCCGAGCGCTCCGGGTTCACCGAGAGGGTGAGCACCGAGCCTGTTCCGGCCATGTCCGGGTTCTGCTGGAAGGCGGCATTGTTGTAGACCACGTCGGCCCGCACGGGCAGGCTGGCGTAGTTGACGGCGTTTTTCACCCGGTCGAGAACTGCTCCCCAGGAGTCGCCCGCGTTCACGGCTACCGAAAGCGATTCCGCGCTGTTGCCCAGAGTCAGGGTGATCCCGTAGGTTCCGGCACTTATCGAGGTTGGGGTGTTGGCGTTAAACCCGCCGGAGAGCATCTTTACCTCTGGGGTGGCCGTGCCCGAAGGCAGCACCTCGCCCTGGAGTTTGCCCTTGGCCTCTGCCGGGCCGGTCACCAGCCGGGCCTCGAACATGTGCTCCGTGCCCGTTGGCCAGTTGAAGGACGAAAGAGCCTGTTCGAAACGCGTGAGCTTGGCGTCCAGCCCCTCCACCAGCGGCTCGGACCACTGGGAAAGCAGCTGGCCGTCTTTGGCCCGCTCAGTGCGGTTCAACACCTCCTGCGCCGCCCAATCCTTCTTGATCTGGGTCATGCTCAAGGGAGTCGTCACCGGTTTGATGGCGTTGTCGCTCACAGCTGCCTATCTCCATCCGCTCCAGACATAATCCTTGGGCAGGAGCCGTGGCCGGAGCCAAGGCTCTGTTGCCTGTCGTCAGTAGCAATCGGACGGAATCGGCGTTTGCTTTACCCCTGCCCACGGTCACCAGGCAGCCCATGATGTTGCGCACCATCTGTTTCAGGAACCCTGGCCCGGAAATCTCCCACACGGATTCCCCCGGCAGGGCATCCCGACGCCGCGTGATGGCCTCCACGGTGCGGATGGTGTCATTGACGATGGTGCCTGCATTCTGGAAGGCGGCGAAGTCGTGGCGGCCCACAAACACCGCCGCTGCGGCTTCCATGGCAGCAAAATCGAGTGGCCCTACGGCCCAGACAAAAGGCCTTCGCTGGGGCAGCAGGTAGGCGTTCTCGTGCCAGAGCGTATACGTATAGATCTTGCCCATGGCGGCGTTGCGCGCCTGGAACGAGGCGTCCACTTCCTCCAGGGAAACCACGGTCATGTCCTTGGGCAGGATGGCGTTCAAGGCCCGTTGCCACGGCAGATGGCGCTTGGTCGCCGGGACGTCGGCATGAGCCAGCTGCATGAGGGCGTGGACCCCGGCGTCGGTGCGCGAAGCCCCGTTGGCCCGGACATGGCAGCCCGCCAAAGTGGCCAACGCGGCCTCCAGGCACGCCTGGACGCTGCGGCCGTAGCCCTCGGGCTGATACTGCCAGCCGGAAAAATTGGTGCCCTGGTACGCCAGGACAAGCTTCAAACGCACCGTTTCCATGGCGCGTTTCCTACACCGGGCCGGGGTGCATGGGAAGCGGGTGAGGAGGGGGGCCAGGAGTGATGAAGAGGATGTGATTTCGATATCTATTTCTTCAGGAGCCAGGTCGATGATGCAGAATTTGAACTGCAAATACTCGCAGTTTTTGAAGCTCTGACGCGCCCACCCCGCGGAGAGACACTCCCGGACATAACTTCTCAACAAGCTCTTCAAAAAATCATTGCAAGAGTCTCTCTTCACGCAATCGCAGCTAAAGACTTGATGACGCACGGTCTGCTACTTTCTCCGCGCGGGCTCCGTCCCGACTTCCCCTGAAGACGAAGCCCCCTCCTCCTGCCGTGCACACAGAGGCTAAGCCGGAGCGGGGGCAGCGCCCTCGCTCCGGCGTTATTCTATGGCTTCTTGGGCAATTCCGGGCTTGTCTGCATCTTGGTGAGCATCTCGGAGAGTTTGGCGGCCTTTTTGGAGGTGACGTTGGTGAGTATCTCGCCAGCCTGACGGCCCTTCATGCCAGCCAAAATTCTGACGGCGACGTTTTCGTCCAAAGTTTCCAGCACCGAGGCGGCCTGTTTGGCTTTCATGTTGATGTACACGTCGATCAGATGGCGCATCTTCTCGTCCTTCAAAACCTTGGCTTCGTCGAGCATGGTCTTGAGCTGATCTTCAAGGCTCTTGAGATTGGCCATGCGGGTATTCATGTCGCTTTCCAAGGTCTTCAGAGCCTGCTCCTGACGGTCCAGGGCTTCGGCGCGCTGCTTGAGCACGGCCACGGAAAGCACGGATTCGGGCGTGGCGGCAGCCGGTTTGGCATCCTTGGCAGCGTCCTTGGCCGGAGCGGGCGTGGCGGCAGGGGCAGCAGGGGCGGCGGCCTGGGCCGGAGAATCCTGGGCGATGCCCATCACCACTTTGCTGGCCAGTTGCATGTGCTGCCCGGCAACCGGAGCCGTAGGGAGGGTGTGCCCGGCAGGAACCACCGTAGACCCGACCGCCAAAGAGGCAATAGCGACAGGAGCCTGGGGCGCGGGCGCGCTGGGCAAATGCATGCCCATGCCCACCAGCAGCGCCAGCTTGGCAACAGCCAGACCAGCCACCATCAAGGCGACTTTAGACAGCTTCATGCCGGAAGCGAAGGGTTGCCATTTCATCGAATTCGGCCTGCTCTTTGCGATTTTCTTCTGTCTCATGGCGTTTGGCCTGCGTTTCCTTTAGTTTTTCCAGAAGCTTACGGTCCTTGGCCCGGTCGACCAATTCCTGCCTGCGTGTCTGCACATCCTGGGCCAACCGGCCCTCCTGGGCGCGCCCCAGCAGGATGTCTTCTTCGAGGCGGGTTTTGTAGTTGTTCCACAGCCAGATTTCGGCGGAAGTCATGCTCTGCGCTTCGGACACGGCCTCAAGATGGACGGCCAGGGTGCCCTGCAGGACGCTCAACCGTTCGCGATGCAGGTCCAGAGCCTGTTGAGCCTTGGCCAAAGCCTGTTTGGCATGGTCTTCCTGCTGGATACGGACATCCAGGACTTTTTGCAGATTGAAGCGAAATATCTTGGCCATGGTGTGATGCGTCAAGCAAAGATCGGGCCATGCCCCCAACGCATTTCAGGGCGAAGCCCCGGCGGTTGAGGGCGTTTCCAGGTGCAGTACAGCCCTGACTCCCTCGGCCAGCCAACCGCCTTTCCAGCCAGGCAGCCCGTCTACTTCAACTTCGCCTCCCCTTCGGCCAGAGCGGAAAGACCGTCTTTCTCCAGCAACGTGATGGTGCGGTTCTCCATGGCGATATAGCCCTGGTCTTCCAGCTTGGCCAGAGCGCGGGACAGTGCTTCGCGGGTGGCGCCCAGAAAGCCCGCCAGATGACCTTTGCTGATGCCGAGATCCACGGTGTCCGAACCCTGGTTGGCGGCGGCGTGCAGCAGATAGGAGGCCAGCCGGGCAGGCACCTCGCGCAGGGTAAGCTGGCCGATCATGGTGGCCATCTGGCGCAGCCGCTGGGACAAAGCGGCCAGCATGGCCAGGGCCAGGCCCGAGTCACGCTCCATCAGCCGGATAAGCACGCTCTTTTCCATATACAGCACGGTGGAGGGCTGGATGGCCATGGCGTTGGCCGGATATCTGGTGCCCTGGAACACGGGCACCTCGGCGAAAGGCTCGCCCGGACCGAGCACATGGAGTATCTGTTCCTTGCCGTCGGAAGAAGACTTGTAGATCTTCACCTGCCCGGCCAGCAGCACGTAAAAGCCCTTGGCCTCTGCGCCCTCCAGAAATATCACCTGGCCCTTGTCCGGGCGCAGCATGGAGGAGTTGTTTTCAAGGGTGTCCAACTGCGTGCCCGAAAGCCCGGAAAAGAGTGGGACTTTGGCCAAAATTGCTGCGGTGGGGCTGGTTTTGCTCTTCATGTTCAGATCTATAGCGAGTTTTGTGACGCAAATCAAAGCCGCTCGGCGCTTTCCTGCGTACAGTGCGGCACACTCGTCAGGCACTCACAAGGAACACGCATGCTCAAGGTTCTGGCCATTCTCGCGGTTATCGTCGGTGGGCTGATCCCGGCGGCACACGCCAACCGGTGGCACGGCCTGCCCGAGGCCCTGGCCTGGCTGGTGCCCCTGCTCCTGCTCTTCTCCCGCCGGGCCTTTGTCCGCCTGGCAGCCCAAGTCACACTTCTGGCCGGGTCCCTCGCCACCGTCGAAAGCATGCTGTATTTCATCCGCCTGCGCCAAGCCATGGGAACCCCCTGGCTGCGCCTGGCCATAATCCTCAGCCTGGCCGCACTCGTCCCCCTGCTGGCCGCCTGGGCCATCAACCACCCCGTATTCGCCAGAGCGACGCGGCCCAAGGAACAAGGGGGCTCTGCCCCCTTGATTCCCGCTGGGGGTGCAGGGCACCCCCAGACCCCCCCATTATTTTCACTCGCCGATGCGAAGTTATATGGGGGGTCCGGGGGGCCATTGGCTCCCCGGCCGCCGGAGGCTCTCCTTTCGCCCTCCTCCTCACCCTGGCCTGGCTTCCTGGCTTGGGCACTCACCTTGGGGGGGCTGGCTGTGGTGCAGTTCAAGGCTCCGGCGGGCATGCTGTTGGCCGGGCGGTTCTGGCCGGGCGGGGGCTGGCTGGAGGCTTCTCTGCTGGCCATGTACGCCGGGTTCGTAGTGGAGGCCATGCTGGTGCCTGGCCGCTCGCCCGTGGTGCGGCGGCGCATCTGGACGCTGTTTTCCGTTGCGTTTTTCGGGCAGCTGGCTTTTGGGCTTTTGGGGGTTGAGCGCTTCCTCATGACCGGCGCGCTCCACCTGCCGGTTCCGGCCCTTATCGCTGCCGGGCCGCTCTACCGGGGCGGCGGTATGTTCATGCCCATTCTGTTCGGCATAACCGTGCTGCTGGTTGGCCCAGCGTGGTGCAGCCACCTGTGCTACATCGGCGCGTGGGACAGCGCCGCAGCCAGAAGCCGAAAAGCCGTGGCAAAGCCAGGGCAGCACTTGCCGCCACGCGCGCTACCACGCTGGGTACGCTGGTGGCGGGCAGGTTTGGCCGTGGCGGTTTTTGTTTCGGCCTGGCTTTTGGGTGAGTTGGGCGTGCCCGTGGCCGTTGCCGCCGGTCTGGCCGCAGGATTCGGCCTGGTGGGCGTTGGGGTGATGCTTGCCGTCTCGCGGCGTATGGGGGTGATGGTCCATTGCGCGGGCTGGTGCCCCATGGGTTTGGTAGCCGGGGTGCTGGGCAGGCTCTCGCCGTGGCGGCTGACAATCGGCCCGGAATGCACGGCCTGCGGCCACTGCGCCAAGGCCTGCCGCTACGACGCCCTGCGCCCGGAGGATCTGGCTGCCAAAAAGCCGGGCGTTTCCTGCTCCCTGTGCGGCGATTGCCTGAACCGTTGCCCCCGGCAAGAGATCTCCCTGCGCTTCTTAGGCTGGAGCGGCCCCCGCGTCCGCGCGGCCTTTATGGTGATAGTGGTCAGCTTGCACGCGTTGTTCCTGGGGGTGGCCAGAATCTGACGGGTTGGGGCTCGACGCCGGGCTTGGGCTTGGGTATTCACGAACCGTCGATAACGAACCGCAAGGATGACCGGATATGGCCTTCACACTGGAAAACGTGGTGCCCTGGGGCCGAACCTTCGAGGAATACACGGCCATGTTCGCCCTGGACGATGCGGACCTTGAAAAGGCCATCCTCGGCTGCGGCGACGGCCCGGCCAGCTTCAACGCCACTCTGGCCGCTCGCGGCGGCAACGTCGTGTCGGCGGACCCTGTCTACAGTTTTTCAGCTCAAGAGATCGCCGGACGCGTGGAAGAGGCCTTTGACACGGTCATGGAGCAGACACGCCGCAACGCCCATGAGTTCGTCTGGTCGCACATCCCTTCACTGGAAGCCTTGGGAAGCATGCGGATGTCCGCCCTGCGAGGCTTTCTGGCGGATTATCCCCAGGGAAGGGCCCAGGGCCGGTACGTACCTGCCCAGCTGCCGTGCCTGCCCTTTGCCGATGGCAGCTTCGATATCGCCCTGTGTTCGCACTTTCTGTTTCTCTACAGCCCTCATTTTGACCTGGAATTCCATATGCGCTCGCTGCTCGAACTTTGCCGCGTTGCCCCGGACGTGCGGGTTTTTCCCTTGCTGGAGCTTGGCGCCGTGCCCTCGCGCCATCTTGACGGCGTGCTCGCCGGTCTGGCCGACAGAGGGCTGCACGCCGCTATCGAAACCGTGGGCTATGAATTCCAGCGGGGCGGCAACGCCATGCTGCGCATCAAACATCTGCTGAAATAAGCCCGCTGCACGTTCGAGCAGACTGCGCATTTCCACCGTCCCCCCTGCTTGCCCCCGTTGCTCCATTTTCCGGCATGATCTATGGTCGTTCAAACCATTCCATCCGAGGCGCACATGAGCGACGACCGACCGAGAATATTGGTAGTGGATGACGACCGCGTTCAGCGCCAGTTGATACGCCTTGGGCTTGAGCCCAGGGGTTTCGAGCTTCTTGAGGCGGATAGCGGCCGCAGCGGGCTGGAGGCTACAAAGCGCGAAGCGCCCGACCTGGTGCTGTTGGATATGCGCATGCCGGTGATGGACGGGTTAGGCTTTTTGTCCGCCCTTGATGTAGCCGCCTTGGGGCTGCCGGTGATGGTGGTCTCGGGCGTGGACGACGTGGCCGAGGCGGCCAAGGCCTTCAAGCTGGGCGCTGTGGATTACGTGCAGAAGCCGGTGCGCAATTTCGACGTACTGGAGCGCTCCATCCGCAACACCCTGGCCCGGCGCGAACTGGTGCGCAAGGCCCGGTTGGCCGAGAACCGTTACCACACACTGGTGGAAAACGTGCCCATGGTGGTCTTTCTCATGGACGGCGGCCATCAGCTGAACTTCGTGAGCCGCCATCTGGAAATCCTGCTCCAGCAGACCCCGGACGTAGCCCAGTCCGAGCCCGGCTGGCTGCTTTCCCACACCCTTCTGGCCGACCAGGACCGGCTCCAGAAGATGCTCGACCAGACCCTCTCCCGCCAGGATCGGCCCCGCTCCGTAGAATGTCGGCTGGTGCGCGCCGACGGCACCCTGGCCCACTGCCTCATCAAGGTCATCCCGCTGGGCCATGACGACAAAGGACGTCCCTGTGTGGAAGGCGTCATCATGGACATCACCGACCGTGTGGCCTTGGAAAAATTTCTGGTGCAGCGCGAAAAGCTGAAAACCGTGGGTTCCATCGCCTCCGGGCTGGCCCACGAGATCCGCAATCCGCTCATGGCCATCGGCGGCTTTGCCCGCAGGCTCAGGGACAAATATCCCGAAGCCGACGAGGCTGGCATCATCCTGGACGAGGCCATGCGCCTGGAAGAACTGCTGGCGCGCATTCTGGGATACCTCAACCCGGTGAAAATCAAGGGCGAAGAGTGTTCGGTCAACCAGACTCTGGCCGCCTGCCTGGAACTGCTTGCCCCGGAGATGGAAAAACGCGGGCTGACCACGCATGTCGAGCTTACCACCGAGCCAACCCTGGTGCGCGAAGATCCTGAAGTGCTCGAGCAGGTGGTCGTCAGCCTGGTGCGCCAGATGATCCTGCACCTGCCCGACGAAGGCGGCATCACCCTGCGCACCTACGAAAGCGCGACCTACGTGCACCTGGAGGCCCAGAGCGCCTACTGGCCGGTACTGGAAGACCCGGATTCCTTTTTCCTGCCCTTCGATCAGGCCGAGGCGGAATCCGGCCTGCCTTTTGCGCGGCGGATGCTTGGCATGATGGGCGGCGCGCTGGGCCTGGAGAGAACCGACACGGAAATGCTTATCACCGTGACCCTGCCCAAAAAGCGGGAACGGCTGGCGTAGCAGTGATGGGATGGCCCCGCCCCTCCTAAAGGGGTAAGGATGAGATGTCCGTCAACATCCTTTTGAGGAGGCCATCCCATGAAAAGCTGTACCACTGTCGGCATCGATTTGGCAAAGAACACGCTTCAACTTCATGGC
>JBBRUD010000017.1:0-58476 GCA_038248065.1 Desulfovibrionales bacterium
CCCCCCCCGGACCCCCCCTTTTTGTACCCGACCACAACCCCCCTACAGGGGGGGTCGGGGGGGGCGGTCCCCCCCCAGGGGGGCGGGGGGCCGCCCCCCGATCTTCTTTATCACCTCTTCTCTTCATCCAGGTCTGGAACCTGTCCAGATACACGTAATACACCGGCGTAAAGTACAGCGTCAGCAGCTGCGAGACCATCAGGCCACCGACCACGGCCAGCCCCAGAGGTCGCCGGGCTTCAGCGCCAGCGCCGAAGCCCAGGGCGATAGGCAGGGTGCCCATGAGGGCTGCCATGGTGGTCATCATGATGGGCCGGAAACGCACCAGACAGCCTTGGAAAATGGCCTCAGACGGGGTGAGGTTCTGATCGCGCTGGGTTTCCAGTGCGAAGTCGATCATCATGATAGCGTTTTTCTTGACGATGCCAACAAGCATGATGATGCCCACGAAGCCGTAGATATCCAGATCCATGTGAAAGAGCTGAAGCGTGGCCAGCGCCCCCACCGCTGCCGAGGGCAAGCCGGAGAGGATGGTCAAGGGGTGGATGAAGGATTCGTAGAGAATACCCAACACGATGTAGATGACCACGATGGCCAGGATGAGCAGCACCCACAACCCGGCAAAGGAAGACTGGAAAGCCTGGGCCGTGCCTTCGAACTTGGTGGTGAAACTTGCGGGCAGCACCTGCCGGGAGACATCGTTCACAGCTGCCACGGCCTGACTCAGGGCCACGCCGGGGCGCAGGTTGAAGGAGATGGTCACCGAAGGCATCTGTCCCGAGTGGTTCACCGAGAGCGGTCCCACGCCGAGACTGCGTTTGACCAGCACGTCCAGCGGCACGAGTTTGCTGGTTGTCGGGGAGCGCACGTACAGCTGGGACATGAGGGAGGGATCGCCCTGGAAGCGCGACTCCAGCTCCATGATGACCTGATAGTCGTTGTTGGGAGCGTAAACCGTAGATATCTGGCGCGAACCATAAGCGGTGTACAGGGCGTCCTCGATCTGCTGGGCTGTAATGCCCAGGGCCGAGGTCTTGTCGCGGTCGATGGCCAGGAACACCTGTGGGCTTTTAAGCTGGAGGTCCGAGGTGACGTCCTGGAGCAGGGCCACGTCTCGCAATTTGTTCTCAAGCTCCACGGAGTAGCGGAACAGGTCTTCGGTGTTGGGGTTTTGCAGGGTGAACTGATAGAGTCCCTTGGAGAAGTTGCCTCCCAGGCGGATGGAAGGCGGGTTCTGCAAAAAGGCCATGATGCCGGGAACTTTGCCCATGATGGGCCGCAGTTTCTGGATGAGCTGGTCAGCGGAAAGAGGCCGCTCGTCGCGAGGCTTGAGCTTGATGAACATGCGCCCGGAGTTCAGCGTGGCGATGGGGCCGCCCGCGCCCACCACGGACATGAAGCCCTCAACGTTCTCATCCTTGGCGATGATGTCCATGAGCCGCTTCTGCTTTTCTACCATGGATTCGAAGCTGATGCCCTGCTCGGCCTCGGTGACCATGGTGATCTGGCCGATATCCTCGCTGGGCAGGAACCCCTTGTTGGTGGAGGCGAACAGCCAGGCCGTAACCCCCAGGAGCGACAGAGAGAACAGCATGGTTATGCGGCGGTGATTGATGACCCAACGCAGGGTGCGCTCATAGAGGGCCAGCAGGCCGTCGAAGAAGCGTTCGATGGCCATGTACACACGACCGTGCCCTGTATGTCCGCCGGGTTTGAGCCATCTGGCGCACAGCATGGGGGTGAGTGACAACGATACGAAGCCCGAGAGCAGAATAGCCACACATATCGTTATGGCGAATTCTTTGAAGAGCCTGCCCACCACGCCGCCCATGAACAACACCGGGATGAACACGGCGGTGAGGGAGATGGTCATGGAGAGAATGGTGAAGCTGATCTCCTTGGAGCCTTCCTTGGCGGCCTGCATGGGCGTTTTGCCCATTTCCATATGGCGCACGATATTTTCGAGCATGACGATGGCGTCGTCCACCACAAAGCCCACGCACAGCGTCAGCGACATGAGGGAAATATTGTTAAGGCTGAAATTGAGCTGCTGCATCACCGCAAAGGTGCCCATCACCGACAGCGGCAAAGCCAGAGAGGGGATGATGGTGGCCGAAAGGTTTCGCAGGAACAGGAAGATAACCATGATGACCAGCCCCACGGTGAGCACCAGGGTGAACTTCACGTCCTCCACCGACGCGCGGATGGTGGCGGAGCGGTCGATCATGATGTTCATTGCCACCGAGGCGGGCAGTTGCGCCTCGAAGCCGGGCAGGAGCTTCTTGACGGCGTCCACGATCTCCACGGTGTTGGTGCCTGGCTGGCGCATGATGGCCAGCACGAAGCCGGGTTCGCCGTTGTACCAGTTGCGGCGCTTGTCCTGCTCCACGGAATCCATGGCCCGGCCGATTTCATTGAGGCGCACGGGGTTGCCGTTGCGCCAGGCCACGATGATGGGGCCGTAGAACTCGGCTCTGGTAAGCTGGCCCGCAGCCTGCACGGTGAACTCGCGGGTGGGGCCGGAGACGGAGCCCGTGGGCAGGTTGACGTTGGCGGCGCGGATGGCCGCAGCCACCTCGTCCACGCCCATTTCTCGGGTGGCCAGGGCGTCGGGGTTGAGTTGCAGGCGCACCGCGTATTTCTGCGAACCGTACACCACCACCTGGGAAACGCCCGACACCATTGAGATGCGCTGGGCCATCATGGTCTCGGCGTATTCGTTGAGGTCGGACAGACGCATGGTGGAGGAGGTCAGGGCCAGGTACAGGATGGGCTGGTCCGCCGGGTTGACCTTGCGGTAGGTGGGCGGCGTGGTAAGATCCGGCGGCAGGGACTTCATGGCCTGGGCGATGGCGGAGTTCACGTCCTGGGCGGCTGCGTCGATGTTGCGGGCCAGGTCGAACTGCAAGGTGATACGGGTTGAGCCCATGGTGGAGTTGGAACTCATGGAATCGAGCCCGGCGATGGTGGAAAACTGCTTTTCCAGAGGCGTGGCCACGGAGGAAGCCATGGTCTCGGGGCTGCCGCCGGGAAGCTGGGCGGTCACCTGGATGGTGGGGAAATCCACGTTGGGCAGGTCCGACACTGGCAGGGCGCGATAGCCCATGATGCCAAATATAAGGATGGCGGCCATGACCAGCGTGGTCATGACCGGGCGGTCGATGAACAGCTTGGAGAGGTTCACGAGCCTGTCCCCTCCTTGCCGGATGCAGGCTTCTCCTCGCCTTTGATCTCCACCGCCATATTGGGGGCCAGCCGGACATGGCCGTCGGTGACCACGGTCTCTCCAGCCGACACGCCCTTGGCGATGACCGCCCGTCCGTCAAAGACGCCGCCGGTCTCCACCAGCCGGAATTCGGCGGTCTTGTCCGGGCGCACCACGTAGACGAAACTGCCCTGCAAGCCCACCTGCACGGCAGAGGCGGGCACAGTGACCACATTGTCGCGGTTGGCCAGGTCCACCACGCAACGGGCAAACTGGCCGGGCCAGAGGCGCTTGTCCTCGTTCTTGAACAGGCCCTTCAACTTGATGGTGCCGGTGGTGCGGTCCACGGCGTTGTCCACCACCGCGAGCACGCCGGTCTCCGCGTGGGTGTCGTCCCCGGCCAGGAAGACCTGCACGGTCAGGGGCTCCTTGTTCATGCGGCTGGTAATTTCGGGAAGAAACTGCTCGGGCACGGCAAAGGCCACGTAGATGGGCTGGATCTGGTTGATGGTCAGCAGACTGCGGTCGTCGTTTGCCTTGATGATGTTGCCCTGGTTCACCATCACTGTGCCCACCCGCCCGGCGAAGGGAGCCTTGATGGTGCCGTATTCCAACTGGAGTTTGGCCTGGTCGATCTGGGCCTCGGAAAGCTTGATGGCGGCGCGCAGGCTTTTGGCCTCGGTCTGGGCCTGATCGAATTGCTGCTGGCTGACTACGTCCTTCTGCTTGAGGTTGGTGTAGCGGGCCAGATCGTCCTCGGCCTTCTTGAGCTGGGCCGTGTCGCGTTCAAACCGGGCCTGGGCGTCCTTGACCGAAGCCACGAAGGTGCGGGTGTCCAGCACAAAGAGCACGTCGCCGGCGGCAACTTCCTGGCCGTCGCGCACGCGCTGCTCCATGATCTGTCCGGCCACCATGGTGCGCACGGCAGCGCTCTGGTAAGGCTCAACGTTTCCCACGCCGCGTATCTGCACCGGGATGCTCCCGGATTCCGCTTTGGCCACGCTGACCGGCGCGGACCTTCGCCCGGAGGCTTTCTGCTCATCCTTGCCGCAGGCGGCCAACACCAGCACCATGGCCATCACACCGACGGCCGACAACACCCTACGCTCCCACATGCGGGGCCTCCTCGCGATACTGACGGATGGCCGCCAGGGAAAAACGGGTTACGTGCGCGGCCAGTTCGGCGATACCCGCCTCATCATAGCCTATCTCGGGAAATAGTCGTTGGATTATGGGCTTGGACCGGCAGTAATGCTGGCATTGCCCCACGACGGAAAGCACGCAGTGCCGCACAACTTTCTGTGTGGCACCCGGCCCCAGCAGGGCCGCAACGATGGCGGAAAGACGCTCGGCCTGTGGCCGCACTGAAGCTTCCACCATCTTGTCCAGGGCGATGGTGGGGTTCACCAGCTCCTTGGCCAGCAACCGGGCGTGCCAGTTGGGACGTTCCTTGCCCAGAATGCGGGTGAAGAGCGAATAAATAAAGGCTCGCAACTGCTCTTCGGGGCTGGATGCCTCCGAAAGGCCCCTTTCGGGCGGATGGCGGCGCAGATCCTCTTCAAAAGCGTGCTTGAGAAGTTCGCGGTACAGCCCTGCCTTGCCGCCGAAATGGTAGTTCACCGAGGCCACATTGGTCCCAGCCAGCCCGCAGATGTCGCGGATGGTCCCCAGTCGGAATCCTTTGCGTGAGAACACTTCCCCGGCAGCGGATAAAAGCCTGGCCTTGGTTTCGTCGTGAACTTCCATTACGCCCCAAATCAAACAGTCGTTTCAATCGGCTGTTTATCTGCATTGCCTTAGGCTGTCAAAAGGAGTAGGGGCAAAAACCCCTGAGGATTGCATGACAGATTCGCAATATAATAACCCCTTTGCCGCTAAACCCTGGGCCTGCCTGGGTGTGGCCGCCACCGGAACCTTCATGGCTACGCTGGACGGCGGCATCGTCAATGTGGCCCTGCCCACCATCGCCAAGGGCTTCCAGGCAGGCCTGCCCCTGTCTCAGTGGGTGGTGTCGGCCTATCTGCTGGTCATTTCCTGTCTGTTGCCCGTCTTCGGCAGGCTCGGCGACATGAGCGGGCGGCGGGCCAAGCACCGTCTGGGCTTCCTCATCTTCGCCCTGGCCTCGGCCTTGTGCGCCATGGCACCAAGCATCTGGTCGCTCATAGCGGCCAGAGGGTTACAGGCCGTAGGCGCGGCCCTGTTGATGGCCAACGGTCCGGCCATCGTCATTTTGAGTTTCCCCGGCCCCGAGCGCGGCCGCGCCATGGGGATGATCGGCATGGCGGTATCCCTGGGTTCGCTTGCCGGGCCCGCCGTGGGCGGATGGCTTATGGGCGCCTACGGCTGGCCTGCCATCTTCTACGTCAACGTGCCCGTTGGCCTGCTGGGCATGTATCTGGCCCACACCGTGCTGCCCGACGACCGCAAGAAAAGCACCGGAACCTTCGACTATCGCGGCTCCGGGCTGTACGCCGTGGGCATTGTCTCCCTGCTGCTTGCGGTAAGCCACGGCGGAGAGTGGGGCTGGACCTCGGTTTTGACCCTTGGCTGCACCGGCCTGGCCGCTGTGTGCCTGACCCTGTTTTTTCGCCGCCAGACAAAAATCCCTCATCCCATGCTGGACACGAGCCTCTTTCGCATCCGGGCCTTGGCCGTGGGCAACCTGGCTTCCATGTGTGCCTTCATGGGGCTGTTTTCCAACACCATCCTGCTGCCCTTCGTGCTTATCCGCATCATCGGCATGCCGCCGGGCGAAACAGGCCTGCTCATGGCCATGCTGCCCATGGCCATGGTGGTCTCCACGCCGCTGTGCGGCCTGCTCTCGGAAAAGGTGAACCCCGCGCTGCTGACGGGCCTTGGATTGTTCATCGTGGCCGCCGCTCTCTACAGCCAGACCATGCTGACGCCAGCCGCCGGATACTGGCGGGTAGCCTACGGACAGATGGCCCTTGGCATCGGTTTTGGTATGTTTCTGGCTCCCAACAACAGCGCTGTGTTGGGCAGCGCGCCCCGCTCCAAGAGCGGCGTGGCCGGAAGCCTGATGGCCATGGTGCGCAACCTGGGCATGGTCTGCGGCATCGCCCTGGCCTCGTCGGTGTTCGAGAGCTTCCGCAACAGCGCCCTTGCAGCCGGAGCCGCCGACGCTCCCGCCTTTCTGCTGGGTTTCAAGGCTGCACTGCATACCGGCGCGGCAGTCACTCTTTTCGGTGCCATGCTGGCCTTTTTACGGCCGCGCAAGAACGCCCCGCCAGAGGCTCCCATGCAGCCCTGACGGGCTTTCCCTACCGTTTGTTTTGCGCTAAACTCGGGCGAGAATTGCGATACTTCAGGGGACTGCGATATGAGCTTAGAAGATCCCGAAGCCTTAAGCCGATTCGAGAGCCATCTTACCGAACTGCGCCGCCTGAAAGAGACCTCCGCCCGCCGGGAAACCCAGGAGCGCGACATCCTGCTTTCCGTGCTGCTGACCAATCGCCATCGCCTGGCTGAATATCCCACGCTGGAGGCCGAACGGCAGAACCTGGCGGCCACCCTGATCCTGCGCGCAGACCAACTGCCGGCACACGTGAACTTTCGCGAATGGCTCTCGGGATTTCTGGTCACCCTCAACCAGTACGAGGTGGCCAAGCGCACCGGCGTCGACGACCAGATTTCTCCTCTGGAAACCCAGCTGCACAACCAGGAAACCCTGCTGGTCAAATGCCTGCAAGGCTGCATTTGGGCCTCGGGCATCATACGCGACGAATTCAACGACACCATTTTGTCCCGCTTTGGCGAAGACGCCCTGGCCGACCTGGACGATCTCACCCAGTCGGGCGAGTCCGATGAGCGCTACTGGCAGGGCCTGCTGGAGCGATTCATTTTCGGATTCGTCAATAAATCCTACAGTGAACTCGTTGACGAGGAAAAATACAAACTCAGCCGGGAAGGCTCGTTTCTGGCCCTGCGCTTTCCGCTTGACGCCCTGCTGGCGTTCCTGCCGGGAACCGACAAATCCATTGACAAAACCCGACTCCAGGCCGCTTTCGACCAAACCCTCACCAACCCCGAACTCTACAAGGCCGCCCAGGCGATTTCCCTGGTCATCGCCGATCAGGACCCGCCACTGGGCACGGACAAATTCAAGACCGATCTGGATTTCATCGGCCGCATCGCCTCCATGGACCCCTCCGCCAGCCTCTCCCTGCAAGCGCTGGCAGAAGAACACGGAGCCGACGCGCTCCCCGAAGATCAGGCAGAGGCCCGTGAAGCCCAGACGTCCTTCCTGCGCGACCAGTATCTGGCCGTTGCGACGGGAGCGTCACTGGGTCTTGGCGTCAGCCGGGAGAGCCTGAGCAAAGGCTTGAAACTCTTCACCCCCCGCGAGCAGGAAACCCTGCTCGCCGTTTGCGGAGCCTTCAACCCTGAGTCGCTCTCCGTAGCGTTTGCCTTGATGCTGGAATACGCTCTTTGCCGTCTTTTGACCGACAAAAGCGCGGATGAGGGGGGAAAAGTGCAGGTGAAATGCCTCAAGCAGCGCAGGGCTCCCCGCGCCGCAGTGGAGGCCATGGCCCCCAACGGGTTCAACCGTATCCGCCAGAAGCTTTTCTTCGATGAAGACCCTGCCAATCCGGCCTGGTTCCTCTTCAAGGCCAAAAGCGCCCAGGATCTGGCTGAAACCATGAAAATGGCCAACGATCCTCAGTCGATCCCCAGTCTCCAGGCCCTGTGGACCCGCATGGACTTTAAAACCGAGGCAGTGGTGCTGGTCAATCTGCCGCTGGTGGCCAAATCCAGCCCCAACATGCAGGCCAAAGTGGGCGAGATTCTGGGCAAATATGGGATTCTCAAGGCCGCCGCAAGCTAAGGACCGGCGGAGCGGCAAACCCCGCACGGTCGCGTAAGCCAGTCTTCAAAAGCCGCCCCCGGACCACGAGCGCGTCCGGGGGCGGCGTTTTAATTGCGGCCCTTCTTCAGAAGATTGATCACATTTATGGCCTCGACAGGCTCGGCAGGCTTGTTCGGCGTCACAGGTCCAGCATCCTTGGCAAGCAGGTTCACCAATTCCTGGCTGGGCTCCGGTTCACGTCCGGCTTTGGCCTGGCTGGCCAGCACGGGCTGTGAATAAAACGAGAGCTTCGTTCCGGTTTCCGCATCCTCTTTCAGCTTCACCTTGAGCGGCCCGGCCTTCCAGCGGATCACCCGTCCACCCTCTTCGCCGCCCTGTTTGCCCCGACCGTACACCCCGGTCAACTGGGTTTTCAGCGCGTCAAACGCGGATTCCTTCAGACGCAGATGCACGACGAAGAGATGGCCGTTCAATGCGCCGTAGAACACCGTGGGCTTGGAAAATCCCTTGACTTCCATGCGCTCCCGAAGATTGACGAAATAGTCTATGCCGTCTAAGGACTTCAGCTTCATGAATCCGGGCGTTTGTGCCGGATCTGCGCCCCAGGCCACGCCCCCGGCACCTTTTTCCATAGCGGCGCCCTGCGCGGCAAAAGCCTGGCCGCTTAAACCCAAAACCATACCCAGCACCAGCAGCACGCGAACGAGTCGGATCACAAGCGTCTCCTTTTCAGTCGGATGGCACATGATTACCTGTCCCTTGCCCCTCTTGCAAGCAGCCGCTTACTTGACTGGCGTCAACCATCCGTGCAAGATTTGAAAATGGAGAACAGAGTGGCCGTTCTGGACGCACTCAACAATCTTTTACAACAGCAGGTCAGGAATATGCGGTATGCCGCTGCGCTGGTGTTCTTCCTTATCCTGTTCACCGGAGCAGCCATGGCCCAGCAGCCTACCCTGGTGCTCGATTCCGCCGACGTCCCTGGCCTACCGCAACACTTCCGCCGCTGCGACGGCCCGTTTCTAAAGGCTCCTCCCCGCCCGCTGACGCATACCGGGCTTGAAAACAACCGTTTTTCCGGCAGCGCCCAGTTCTCCGTCCTCGGTTTTGAGGCCCTGCTGCGCGAAATACACGCCAACCCGGTGATCATCGACCTGCGCGAGGAATCCCACGGGCTCCTCAACGGCATGGCCGTCAGTTGGTATTCGCCCAAAAATGCCGACAACACCGGCAAGACCTTGTTGCAGATAGAAATAGACGAGAATCAACGCCTGGCCCAGTTGGTCAGGGTCGGTATCACCGTGATCACCGAAGTGCACTCCAAGGAACCCGACGGCACCCTCGGACAGACCTCCATGTTCACTGAACTGGTCAAGACTACGCAGACCGAGAAGGAGCTTTTGGCGGGAAAGGGGGTGCGGTATCTGCGGCTGCCAGTCACGGATCATCGGGCTCCGTCCGAAACGGTCGTGGACACGTTCCTGCGGTTCTACCGTGAACACCCCCTGGATACCTGGCTGCACTTCCACTGTCATGCCGGAATGGGCCGCACCACAACCTTCATGGTCATGGCCGACATGCTCACCAACGCCACCCTGGTTTCCGCCGAAGACATTATCCTGCGCCAGGAACTTCTGGGCGGAGAAAACCTGTTTGCCATCCCGCCGCAGGGATGGAAGAAAGACTTCGCCGTGGAACGGGCGGATTTTATCCGGCGTTTCTACGAGTACGCTACAAATAACCCTCAGGGCAGACCGCAATTGTGGAGCGAATGGCTGGCCCAGAAGGAAAGGGACAGTAAAGAAGGTGAGGCAACCCGCTAACTGGAAAATGATTGTGAAGGATTAGCAAGAATTCCAGCCATACACTCCAAAAACGATGTCATATGCACGCCGTCAATGAAGCTGTGCAGCACTTCCACCGAAACAGGCATGAGACCAGTCTTGGAATCGAACTTACCGAAGGCGATGCGCGGTACACTGTCTTCCCAGGGGTCGCCCCATGGGTTGGTAAGCGCTGTAAAAGTAACGTTTGGCAAACAGGTCATGTACACCAACGCCTGGCTTTCTCCACCTTCTGGAGTCAAACTCGGGTTGTTATCTGCTGCATTTCGCGCTTCTTGTATGTTATGAGAAAACACAGAAAACATATCGTCGAAGGCTGCTATGCAGTTTGCATGCGCTGAACAGTTTTTTGGCATGTAGGTAAATGCCCCATTGACGGCGCAAAATTCTACAGGGCACCGATTAACGAGGCGCATGCGAAACTCAGACGTTTCGTTGACGCTCTTCACGATGGCATAATAGATATAATCTGTGAATCGTACCCCTGACTGCTCTCCAGCCTTTCTGAAAGCCACAAGCTGCGTGACGTCCATCTGCACCGTAAGGCTGAAGCAGGGATTTCTTCGGTTTTGGAAAAACTGAAAATGCTGGCGTCGCGGCCAGGTATCAGGGTCAATGAAGCGCATCAGGGGCTCTGGTTGCATTTGTCTTCCGCCACTTTTCACAAGGGGGTCTGGCGAGGCACGCGCCTTACACTGGAAGCCGCCCCAACTCGGCGTCCCTTCCGGCCTGTCTCCAAAGCCCTCACTCCTGCCCCTCCTGGCCCCTCTGCCCATCGCGCCAGGCTACAGCCGCCTCAACGAATTTTCCGGCCCAGTGGGTGGCGCCGAGGGCGTGGATATGCGTGTAGGCGGCAAAGGTGTTGCGGGTGGAGACGCCGTCGAAGCCTTCCAGCATGCCGGAGCCGCGCAGCATTTTGAGGGCCATGGGGGGGCGGTCGCCATGGCCGGTGAAGTGCGAACGGGCCAGACAGCGGGAGTAATGGAACTCATGCCCTTTAAGGATCGTTCCCTGGGGATGGAAGGGATTGGCGGCCACGACTTCAGCCTCGGCGTAGCCCAGCCCCTGGGGCCGGTCGCAGAGCGTGGTGGCCAGGGGAAAAACGCCAGCCATGGGGTAGATGGTGTTGCCGGTGTGCAGTTCTTCGCAGAGGTACATAAAGCCGCCGCACTCAGCGTAGATGGGCAGTCCCTGCCGTGAGAGCTCCAACACGCTGCCGCGCACGGCGGCGTTGTCGGCAAGTTCCTGGGCCTGGGTTTCAGGAAAGCCGCCACCCAGGTAAAGACCATGAAGTTCGGGCCAGGGGTCGTGGCTGAGCAGGCTCACGGGCACGAGATCGGCCCCGGCGTGGCGCAGGGCTTCCAGATTTTCCTGATAATAGAACCACAGAGCGGCATCGAGCACATAGCCGATACGCGGCCGTGCCTGGCCGGTTGCAACCGGCAGGGGCCAGGGGCTTCTGCCCGAGGGAGAAAGAGGGGGGGCGGTGCGGGCGATGGCCAACAGCCCGTCGAGATCGCAAGATTCGCGCATCGTCTGGGCCAGCCCGGTCAGGATGGCCTCCTGACCGCCGTATTCTCGGTTGGAGATGAGCCCCATATGCCGTTCAGGGATGGGGTTTTCGGCAATCTTCGGCAGCGCGCCCAACACGGGGATTCCGGTGTAGTGCTCAATGCTCTGGCGCAGAATGCGGCGGTGTCGCTCCCCTGCCGTGCGGTTGAGGATGATCCCAGCCAAGTTGAGTTCCGGCTCGAAGGTGGCGCAGCCATGCACGATGGCGGCCACGGTGCGGGTCATTTTGGTGGCGTCGATCACCAGGATGAGGGGAGCCTGAAGGGAACGAGCAAGCTGGCTTGAGGAAAACGTTCCATTGACATCCCCCCCGTCGAAGAGTCCGCGATTGCCTTCGACTACGGCTAGATGGCTCTCCGCCGCCTTTTCCACAAACAGGTCGAGGAGCGTTTCTTCCGACAACAGAAAGGGATCGAGATTTGTTGCGTGGCGTTTGGCAGCAAGGCCAAGCCAGGCGGCATCGATGTAGTCAGGACCTTTTTTGAAAGGCGCAACGGAAATTCCGGCTTCCAACCAGGCTCTGGAGAGGCCCAGGGAGACGAGGGTTTTACCGGAGCCGCCGGAGAGTCCGGCCAGCACCAGCCGTGGGATGTGGGTCATAAAAAAAGGACCTCTCGGTCCAGCGTTTGAGAGCCCACGTCCCGCGCCCCTGTTGCCGGTGGCGGTCGCCGCCGCCGGGAAAACGGGCGCAGGACGCGGACGAAGTTAAAAGGTCTGGCTACTCGGCTTCGCCTTCGCCTTCGCTTTCGTGCTGTTTGCCCATGCCTTTGAGGCCGATCATGGTGGTGGACCCGGAGGACCAGTACTCGAGGATTTCCTCGGCAACCATCTTGTTGACCAGCTTGGAAACTTCCATTTTCTTCATGTCGGGCACGAAGGCGTAGAAGTCTTTCAAGTAAAACTTGGTTTTGTTGGTCTTAGCTTTCAGGGAATCGATAATTACCTGTTTGGCTTCAGCTTCATCCATCGGGAACCTCGCTTGCGTTATCCGGGACGCGGCCCAAAGGCCGCGTCCCGGGAGGTTTTTGGCGTCTTAGAACTTGAAGTTCGTGGACTGGCGCCAGGTGAAGTACGCCGGATCACGGAAGTCGTCGATCAGGTGGTGGGTGAACTCAATGCCGGTCTTCTTGAAGAAGCTTTCCCAGCCAATGCGTTCGGCCCAATCGCCCAGACGTTCGTACTTGTTGGCTTCGGCGGCGTAGACGTCCACGATCTTGCGGACGGTCTTCACCAGCGTGGGCCAGCGGGGGGGCTCGTTGGCGATGAAGGCAACGGCGACCTTGGAGAACTTGGGCATGGAGATGCGGTTAGACACCTTGCCGCCGACCATGATGATCACGCCGTCGCCGGTCTGGTCAGACAGGGGCAGCGAGGGGCACATGGTGTAGCAGTTGCCGCAGTACATGCAACGCTCGTTGTTCACCAGGATGGTGTTGACCTTGCGGCCATCGGCCAACTCGGTCTTACCGGGCTTCAGGGCGCCGGTGGGGCAGGAGGCGATGGCGAGGGGAATCTCGCACATGTTGTCCAGGAACTCGTTGTCGACCAAGGGGGGCTTGCGGTGGAAGCCCACCACGGCCAGGTCGGAGCAGTGGCAAGCGCCACACATGTTCAAGCAGCAGGCCACGGCCACACGGACGATGGCGGGCATGCGCATGTTGGTGAACTCTTCGAACAGGTCGTCCATGATCACCTTCACCGTGCCGGAGGCGTCGGTGGCAGGGGTGTGGCAGTGAATCCAGCCCTGGGTGTGGACGATGTTCGAGATGGAGGCGCCGGTGCCGCCGACGGGGAACTTGAAGGAACCCTTGTCGAACTTGCGGCTGTTCAGATCGGCCTTGAGGGCTTTGGCGCCGTCAAGGGTTTCGGTCATGAACTCGATGTTGTTGCGGGTGGTCCAACGGACGTGGCCGCCACAATGCTTCTTGGCGATCTCGCACACCTCGCGGATGTACTCGGTGGAGACCAGACGGGCGGAGCCAACGCGCACGGTGAACACCTGTGCGCCGGATTCTGCCGTGTGGACGAGCATGCCGGGTTCGAGGATCTCGTGAGAAACCCACTTGCCGTAGTTCTTTTCGAGAACCGGGGGCAAGAACTCTTTATACAACCGCGGTCCGATGTCGGAAATGCGGTTCTCCATGGGCTTGGAAGGATTGTATCCGGAAGAAACGAAGGCCATGTGTGTACCCCCTTTTTAACGCTGGTGCAGTTTGCGGTACTCGTTGATGTCGCGGGTCCAGCCGCCGGGAACCTCTTCTTCCTTCCAGAAGATGTAGGGGTTCGTGCGGGGTTCCTTGACGTGCTGCGGCATGGCCGGCAGTCCGATGACTTCCAGAACCTTCTGGAAACCAACGCGCTTCAGGGTCTCACCGATGCGCTCGCGGTTCTTGCCTTCGTCCATCCACCAATCCCAAATGGAATCCACGACTTCCTTGATCTCGTCGAAGGGCTCTTCGGCCGGGATGAAGGGGATAAGCAGCGAGCTCATCTGAGCGCCGTCGAGAATGGGGGCCTTGGCGCCCAGCAGGATGGAAGCACCGCGCTCGTTACCGATGCGCAGGGCCTTGGGCATTACGTTGATGCAATGCATGCAGCGGTAGCAGTTGGCGGTGTCGATGGCCAGCTTGCCGCCTTCGTAGCTCATGCACTGGGTGGGGCACAGGCCGATGACTTCCTTCTGGATGTCGAACTTGCCCCAGTCGCGACCGGCGTGAGCGCCAGCGTTGGGGGGAATTTCGCCACCGACATAGGCCTTCACAGCGGCCTGGTCGATCTTGATGTCGTCCTTCCAGGTGCCGATGATGGAGAAGTCAGAACGGGCGATAGCGGCCACGCAGCCGTTGGGGCAACCGTCGAACTTGAACTTGAACTTGTAGGGGAACTGCGGGCGGTGCAGCATGTCCTGGTATTCGTTGGTGAACGTGTGGCACATCAGCTGGGTGTCGTAGCAGGCGAATTCGCAGCGAGACATACCCATGCAGCAGGCCGGGGTGCGCAGGTTGGAGCCGGAGCCGCCCAGATCCTGGTTGTGGGTGTGGGTCAGTTCGAAGAAGATTTCTTCGAGCTGGGGGGTGGTGGTGCCCAACCAGATGATGTCACCGGTGGAGCCGTGCATGTTGGTCATGCCGGAACCACGGAAGTCCCACAGGTCGCACAGTTTTTCCAGGTAATCGGCAGTGTAGAACAGGCCGGAAGGCTGCGCCAGGCGCACGGTGTGGAAGTGAGCCACGCCGGGGAACTTCTCGGGCTGGTCGCAGTAACGGCCGATAACGCCGCCGCCGTAGCCGAAGACGCCCACGATGCCGCCGTGCTTCCAGTGGGTGGTGCCGTCGGTGTAGGACATTTCCAAAAGGCCCAACAGGTCGTCAATGACGTCAACGGGAATCTGCTGTTCGAACCCCTTGGGGTTCGTGTGGCGGACGTCCGCGGCGTGTTTCAGGTCCGAGACGAAGCTGGGCCACGGCCCTTTTTCAAGCTCGTCAAGCATTGGGGTCGGGTGTTTCGCCATGTGTTCCTCCAAATTTTGATAGAGTTACAGCCCTATACTGAAAATCGCGCCCCGCCCTTCTGCGGATGCGACGTTTTCCCCGAGAGGCCCTCGCTATGGCCGCGTGTAACGGACAACTTCGGTGCGAGAGCGGCCTAAGCCGCCAAGGCCGCCTAAACCGGATGGGTGACTACCTTCGAATACGGACAGGGAACCCTGCCAATCCACCAGCGCTACCCTACACGTGAATTCTTTAACATCCTTTGCCGAAACCTGCAAAGGAAAAACGCCCGGGGGAGCGTCGCTCACCCTTGACAACAGGCGCTCTTGTCTTAAACACGTGCCTTCTGTTCTCATTTTCACAAGGTGTTGTCATGAAAAAAATGTCGCCCCCACCCTGCCGCCGCTGCGGAACCTGCTGCAAAAAGGGCGGACCGGCTTTGCACGGGGCCGATCTTCCCCTGTTGTCCTCCGGCCATCTTCCAAGGAGGCAGTTGGTCACCTTGCGACGGGGCGAAACAGTGCGGGAAAATGTCTCCGGCGGTCTGGTCATACTGGATTGCGAGATGGTCAAGATCGCAGGAACCGGCTCCAGTTGGACCTGTAGCCTCTACCACCATGACCATCGGGCCTGCCTGATCCATGCCCACCGGCCAGTCGAATGTCAGGCGCTTTCCTGCGAGGCCCCTGAAGCACTTGCAGCCATCTACGCCAGCGACCGCCTGACCAGAGCGGACATCATCGGACGCGACGGCGCTCTCTGGGAACTTATAACCTTCCACGAGCAGACCTTTCCGGCAACAACCGCCTGTGCCCTGGCCCGTGCCGCGGTCCCAGGCGTACCTGGCGCGACAGCCTGCGCTGCGACTCCCGGCGCGCCTGGCGCAGCAGCCCGCCCAGAGGTTTCTCATCCCGAGGAAGCCCTGCTGCAACTGGCGGAGATGATCGACAGGGAACACGCCTTCCGCGCGGCCATAAAGGAGCGCACCCAGGCAACCGAAGCGGAGCTGGATTTCTACTTCGGCAGGTCTCTGGCCGTGCTGGCCCAAGCCTACGGGTTAAGGCCCACAGCCCGCTGAGGCGCAAGGGGCTCTGCCCCTTGACCCCGCTGGGGGTGCAGAGCACCCCCAGCCCCCCCCCAATAGTAGCGCACAGCGGCGCGGAGTTAAATGGGGGGGGCCGGGAGCCCCCTCCCTTCCTCACCTACTCCCCGGCGGTGGGCGACCCTGGTTGGCCGTAATCAAAGAGCCGCCTACAGTAGCTTTCACACCCGTCCGTGGCATTTTCGATGGCGGCATTGCAGTTATGCACGGCGTCAGCAGAAAACTTCAAGGTCTGCAACTCGTTGCAACCTTTGATGCATTCCTGTTTGCTGACGTGCTCCTGGGCCAGATAATCGCGATAGTCTTCGCAGAGTCTGTCGTCCCAGCAGCCGGAATCTATCTGCGACGGCCAGCAGAACCCGTAGTACTCTTTGAGGGTTAAGGGCCTTTCCGCTCCGGCACATCCCCACAACAAGACACTCGCCGCCAGGACAACCGCCATTTGCAATGCGTGCATGGAGGGTATCCTTCAGCTTTTCATGTTTACATATTGCAGGGGCGTGTCCAGATCCTTTTCACCCAAAAGCGAGATGACGTCCTGAAGATCGTCGATTTTCTTGCCCGTCACGCGAACCACGTCGTCCATGATCTGAGCCTGCACCTTGAGTTTGGATTCCTTGATGTAAGCCACTATTTTCTTGGCCACATCCTTGTCGATGCCTTCCTTGATCTTGGCTTCCATGCGCACCATGCTGCCGCCTGCGGGCTTGACATCGCCCCACTCCACGCTACGCGTGTCCACCTTGCGCTTGACCAGGTTGCCGATAAGCATGTCACGCACGGCCTTGGCCCGCATTTCGCTTTCGGTGTTCACCACCAAGACCTTGTCCTTTTTGTTGAACTCGACCTCGGTCTTGCTGCCCCGAAAATCGAACCGGGTGGCGATTTCCTTGACGGTGTTATTCACCGCGTTGTCCACTTCCTGAAAATCCACTTTGCTGACGGCGTCAAAAGAAGGCATGATCATACCCCCGGTAGAGTTTTCTGAAAATTATCGTCATACCTACCGGCACAGGCCTTTCTTGGCAAGAAGCACACTCGCCAGGGCGGCCAAAAGGACACCGCACCATGAACCTCCGACGCGCACGGCTCCTCCGACAGGGGCGCACCGGCCCGGGGCCGGTGCTCTACTGGATGCACCGCGACCACCGGGCTCACGACAACTGGGCGCTGCTCTTTGCCGCCGGGTTGGCCGTGGAACTCAACCGTCCCCTGGTTGCGGTCCACTGCCTGGACCCGACCACCACGGCACCCCAAGCCGGGCAGCTCCGTTTTCTGCTGAATGGCCTTCTCGAAACCGCCTGCGACCTGGATGGAAAGGGTATCCCTGTGGCCTGGTTGGCCGGGGACGCGCCTGGAGAAGTGGACAGGCTGGAAAAGCGCCTGGACGCCGCCGCCCTGGTCACCGACTTCGACCCCCTGCGCTATAAGCGGCGATGGATGGAACAGAGCGCCGCAACGCCGGGCTGTCCGCTCCACGAGGTGGACGCCCGCAACGTGGTGCCCTGCTTCGTCGCCTCGGACAAGGCCGAATACATGGCCCGGACCCTGCGCCCCAAGATTCATCGCCTGCTGCCCGAATTCCTGGAGGATTTTCCGCCCCTGCCGCCCAACCTGCGGCCTTGGCCCGGAACCGCGCCGGGCCTTGCGCCCCCGGAACTGAAACAGACTGTGGACGCCCTGGGCAATGCTCCCTTGTGGCCGGGCTTTGCGCCGGGTGAAACAGCCGCACACGCCGCACTCGACGATTTTTTGGGAAACCGTCTGACCGGATACGCCGTCAAGCGCAACGATCCCGGCCTGGAGGGACAGTCCGGGCTCTCCCCGTGGCTGCACTTCGGCATGCTCTCGGCCCAGCAGGTTGCTCTGGCCGTGATGCGCACGCGCGCTCCTGCACAGGACAAGGAGGCCTTTCTGGAGGAACTCATTGTGCGCCGGGAACTCGCGGACAATTTCTGCCTGCATCGCCCTGAGTACGACAGCGTGACCGCCTTCCCGGACTGGGCCAGACGCACTTTGGAGAAACACGCGGACGACCCCCGGCCCTACACGTACACGTTTCAGGATCTGGAGCAGGCCCGCACCCACGACCCGGCCTGGAACGCGGCCCAGCGCGAGCTGACTCTGAGCGGCAAGATGCACGGGTACATGCGCATGTACTGGGGCAAAAAAATACTGGAATGGACGCCTTCGGCCGGTGAGGCCCTGGCCGCAGCCATAGCCCTCAACGACCGCTACAGCCTGGACGGATGCGATCCCAACGGCTACGCGGGCATCGCCTGGAGCATCGGCGGGGTCCACGACCGCCCCTGGGTGGAGCGCCCGGTGTTTGGACAGATACGGTACATGAATTTCGCCGGGCTCACCCGGAAGTTCGATGTGGCCGCCTACGTGGAGAAGGTGCGGAGAATGGAGAGGGGAGAAGAGCTAAGCCTCCGGCGGCCAAAGGGCAAGTAGTCCTTTGGAATCCCTTATATTTTTGCGGGCGAAGGCGGGGTGGTGCGTTTACACTTGGCACTCGTGGCCGGGTTCGGGCACGAAGCAGTTGGGGTCGAGCAGGGTCTTGACGGAGTCCAGCCCCTTTTCGCGCAGGGTGCGGTTCAGATGGACCAGGGCCAGCGCTTTGGCTCCTGTGACCCGGGCAAGTTCCACCGCCTCCACCACCGAACCGTGTCCGGGAGTGTCAGGTTCCAGGGCGTAGGCCTCCTGGACGATAAGCCCGCAGTCCCAGGCCAGGGCCAGGCAGTCCGAGGTGGGTGCGCCGTCGCCGCTGTAGTACAGGGTCTGGTCTCCGGCCGAAAGGCGCAGGGCCAGGCAGGGCTCGGCATGGGTGGTCAGGGCCGTGCGCAGAGTCAGGCCAAGGCATTGTTTGTCCTCGCCGGGCAGGCACTCCACGCAGCGCACGGCGTAGCCCAGCTTTTCCCGCAGGCCGGGATAGGCCATATCCAGAACCTGGCGGACTTTGCTCCCCAGGCCCTCTCCGCCCGCCACCCACAGATCGCGGGTGCGACCGTCTTGCTTCAACCGAGTAGCCAAGGCGGGCAGACCAAAGAAATGGTCGCCGTGAAAATGCGATATCCAAACAAGATCGGGCCCGTCGTGGCTGGCGGCTGGAGAACCGGGGAGGCGGTATTCCGGGGAGGAAACGGCGCGCCAGTATGCATCCGGCGCGGTGAACCCGCAATCGAGGAGCAGCTCGCAAGGGCCAAGCCCGGTATCGGCTCGCACCAGCAGGCTGGTATTGGGCCTCAGGTGGTCGAAAGCCTCGCCCACCCCGCTAAACAGCACGCGCATGAGGGACTAGAACCCCTTGTTGCTTCGCCTGGAATCAATAATATTGCCCGCGATGAAACCGCAGAGAATGCCCACGGAACAGGTGACGATGCAGATGATGCCCGAAAGGCCGATGAGGGCGTTGATCTCGCCGATGGTGCGTTTAATGAAAAGAATATTGAAGAAGGCAAAGAGAATCCAGAAGATCATGCCCGCGTGGAAGCCGTAGAACAGGCCGTCCATCATCCGGTCGTGCACTTCGGAGGATTCGACGTAGCGGTAGCAGATGAGCTGGGTTATTACGCCAAACAGCGTAATGGACCCGAACGAGGCCAGAAACTGGATAAGGATGGTTATGAACGATGCATACAGCGGGTCATTCTTGAACACCGACACCGTGAAGGCCGGGATCAGGCTGACCAGCCAGATACAAGAAACAACAATATCCTCCCGATGGGAGGTAAGATACGACGTTTTTTTTTCACTCTTGTGCGATGTGGGAAGTTTCATAGCCCTTGGTATCCCGCTGGAGTCGCGGCCTGAGACCGCGCGGAGAAGAAAGCTATCGCCAACTCCCGCGGAAAGCAAGCAAGCCTTGCCACTTGCCAGCGAATTGTCCTTAAGGATATCCTGTCTGCCCATGCGAACCGACAAAGCCCCCTTCCTGTTGTGCCTGAGAGGCCTGATGCTGGCTGCCGCCCTGTTGCTCACCTGGCCCCACACGGTTCTGGCCGATGGCGTCAGCGCCCCTGAAGACCTTGAGGAGCGCAGCGGACTGATTTATAAATCCGGAGAATCCGCGCCCTTCACCGGCATGGCTCGAGATGTCCATGAAAATGGCACGCCCCGGCTGGAGGCCAATTACCAGGCTGGCAAGCTGCTGGGCAGCAAGGTGTGGTACAGCAACGGAAAACTGGCCGAAGAGGTTGCGGTAACTGCTGATCAGTGGACCATCCGCCGCTTCACCGAAGAGGGACGCCTGGAAGAAGAAACCGTGGCCCAGTTTTCCGGTGGCCGCAAGGTTTCCGAAAAAAGTAAAATCTGGCACGAAAACGGTCAGTTGCGTACCGAAGCGGGTTTCCAGGGCGGCAAACTCGACGGTACGCTTAAAGAATTCGCCCCGGATGGGACTCTGCTGCGCGATGAAGTCTACGATCGCGGAAAACTGCTCAAAAAGGTCAAATAGGAGTTCTTCATGAAACGCGCCGTCTTGACCGCCTGCTTGTGCCTTGCGGCCCTTCCCGGCTGCAAAGGCGAGGATCTGAAAAAACAACTCGCGGAAAAATCCCAAATCGTCACTGCCCAGGAAGCCGAAATCAAACGTCTGAAAGACGATATGGCAGCCCGTGAGACCGAGCTGAAAAACCAGATGGAACAGCGCATCCAGAAGATTACGGCCCAGAGCAAGCAGCAAGTGGACGCGCTGAGCGCCAAAGTGGCCGAGCTCACCAAAAAAAAGGATAAAGAGGCCGACAAGCACGCCAAAACCGCGCCGGCTAAAACCACCCACACCAAAAAATCCCGGCCCTGATGCCGGGAGGGCCCAGGGACGGGGTGGCGCAGGACGCCGCGGGCAGCCCCTTCTGGGAGCGGGTGCGCAGACCGCGCTTCCGCAATCCGCAACCCAGAGTATTACTGTTCACCGGCGGTTATTTTCTGGAGCGCGAAATTCAAAGCGCCTGCGCCCGCCTGGGCTGGCCGGTAAAAACGCTGGCCCTGCCCGGCGGCCTCACCGCCTCGAGCGCTTTCGTCTCCAGCCTCATGGAAGACGCCCTACGCTTCGCTCCAGATTTCGCCCTCACCGTGAACCACCTGGGCCTGGATCAGCAAGGAGCCATACTCGAACTTTTCGAGAAGATGGCCTTGCCCCTGGCCTCCTGGTTTGTGGACAGTCCCCGGCTTATCCTGCACGACTTCCCCGGCCAGCAAAATCCCTGGTGCGCCCTGTTTACCTGGGACAAAGCCACTGTGGCACCGCTCAGGGCACAGGGGTTCGCCCTGGTGGAGCACCTGCCTCTGGCCACGGATACCAGCCTCTTCAAGCCGGGCGCAGGCCTGCCCGCCCCCGGCTGGCAGGCACAGGTGAGCTTTGTGGGCGATTCCATGACCACCCCGGCCACCCGACTCAAATCCAGCCTGCGACGCCAGCCTGCCCTTGTGCGCGAATGCTTGGCTCAGGCAGGACAATTCGCCGCCTCGCCCCTGCGCGAAGCGCGGGATTTCATCTTGGACACGCCGCCATTGCTGGCTTTGTGGCAGGCCCTGCCCAAAGACCAGTTGCGCCTGGAAGCCGAACAGCTGCTTACCTGGCAGGCCACGCTGGAATACCGCCTCACGCGGGTGCGCGCGCTGCTTCCCTTCGAACCGCTGATCGCCGGAGACCCCGGCTGGAAGACGCTTTTGCCTCCCTCTGGCTGGCGGGCCATGCAACCGCTGGACTACTACGCGGCCCTGCCCCGTTTCTACCCGGCCTCGCAGGTGAACTTCAACGCCACCAGCCTTCAGATGAAAGGCGCAGTGAACCAACGGGTGTTCGACGTCCCGGCGTGTGGAGGATTTGTGCTGACGGATTATCGCGAACAGCTGGAAGACCTGTTCGACATAGGCTCTGAAGCGGTCTGCTACCGCGAGCCGGAGGAAATTCCTGAGCTTGTCCGGCGCTACCTGGGCCACCCCAGTGAGCGCGAACCGGTGATCCATGCGGCCAGACAGCGCGTCCTGGCCCGGCATGACTACACCCTGCGCATGAAGACCATGGTTTCCGCCCTCAGACGACGCTACGCCTGAGGGGCACGGGGTCCGACTGCAATCGGCACTGACATGGAGGCCAAGGTTTCCGGCCTCAGACGGCGCTTGGCATACAAGCCACGTATTCCGGCCTCAAGCAGCGCTGTGCATGAAAGCGAAAATCCTGGCTCCCGCCTACCAGCTCCGTTCCCGGCTTCTGCTTTCCCATTCGACGGCTTTGTATTGTCCCTGGGCGTCAGCGAAGGCAGCCTTGGCCTTCTTAATCCGCGCGGCATCGCCCGAGGCCTCGGCCTGGACAAGTTCCCGCTGGCACAGGGCCAACTGGTCCGCCACACGGGCCTTCTCGGCCGCGAACACGGGCGCGGTCATATAGACGAGATTGCGCTCGTAGACTTCGAACCGGCTGCAACCGGCGAAGCCCAAAGCCAGGGCCAGAGTCAAAGCCAAAAGGATATATTTCATGTGCACCCGCATACAGTTTGATTTTTTATAACACTAGCCGCGTCGCACAATGATGTCCAGGGGGTAAGCCGCCGGAATGTCCAGACGCGCGGCGGACTAAAGCATGCGACTGGAAGTTGGAGTCTGGCGACCTGGAGAATTCCCGGTCTGCCTGGTTAGTCAAGCATGAAATCCATGGGGTCCACCGGACCGCCATTCAACCGGACTTCGTAATGCAGATGGGAGCCGGTGGTGCGGCCGCTCATGCCGGAAAGGGCAATACGGGTTCCACGGGTAACGGCTTCACCTTCTTCCACCTCGGCTGCGCGCAGGTGGGCGTACAGGGTGGTGAGGCCGTTGCGATGTTCCAGCATCACGGTAAGGCCGTAACCGTGCTCATAGGCCACGGACACGACTTTGCCGTCGGCCGGGGCCAGCACAGGCGTCCCGATGGGCGCGCCGATGTCCACGCCCTTATGAAACTCGTGGGAACGCCCCATGGTACGGTAGCCGAAGTTGGAGTTGAGCGAGCCGCGCGTAGGCCAGAGCGACGGCCTGGCGGCGAACTCCAGGGCGCGCTCCTTCAGGGCGGAAGCCAACTGGCGCTGCCGGGTCTCTTGAAAGGCGATCTCCTCCACCATGGCCAGGGCCAGAGCCGAAAGATGGCGCGAGAGGCGTCTTTCCCCGCCGTAGGCCGATTCCGCCAGAGCCGGTGAACCCATTGGGGCAGAGTTGGTTCCCGCCGCGTCCAGGCGGGTCAACTGCGACAGTTTGGCATTGAGCCTGGCCACCGGAGCAAGATCGAAGCGCAGACCGGCCAGACGCTCCCGGATGGTCAGCAATTGGCGGCGTTCCTGATCCCGCTCGGCCCGCACGACAGCCACTCCGGCGCTGAGCCGATAGTTGTCCAGGATATCCGTGCCGTGAATACACAAGTTCATGCTTCCGGCCACCACCACGGCCAAAGCCGCCAGCGGAGCCCAGCCGGGCAGGCGCAGACAGTGGCGCAAGCCCCCCCGGCGGGTGCGGAAGTACAGGACGTAATCGGAACACGAGGTCATTGGGCCTCCAGCCAGTTTTGCAGCGTGGGCGGCTCTAGCTCCACTTCGTCGTCATGATGCAGGTCGCACATGGCGTTGAGCAGAATGCCGCCCAGCACGATGGCCACAGGAGCATCTTCGGAAACCACCACCACGATGAGCTTGGGGTGCATGGCCGTAAAACGCAAGGCGGAGTTGAACCGCGCCCCGCGCGCCCGGTCTTCCGAGGGAACAGCCAAGCCGTCGAGCAGGCAGGCGAAGGCGGAAAGCTGGCCCTGGCCGGTGATGTGCAATGCGCCATCCACTTTGGCCAGGGATTTGGCCAGATCCAGGTGCTCGTGACGGGTCAGGTCCAGAGGGGGGTTCAGTGTCTGACCGGCCAGGCCGCTGCCCCCGCCCGGCGGGTCCACCACCAGAGTGCAACCGAATCCCTGCTTGCGGGCTTCGTCCACGATGCTGGTGACCATCTGAAAAAGGCCGTCGCCGCCTTCATGCTCCAGCAGGGCTTCTTCCAGCAGGACCAGATTCGGCTTGCGCGTGGAGGAATGGAACGTGCCGTCGGTGAAACTGCAGACCGGCTTGCCGCCAAGGCGCAGCAACCCGTGACGTTCTTGAAAATCGGCTGTAAGCCGGAAGGCACCGGAAAAAGGACCGCTGATGCCCAGAACCATCTCGCCGTCACTCACCAGCCTGCGCCGGGACCCCTCCACTGCCAGCAACAGCTTACGCACGTGCTTGGCGTTTTCCAGACGGGGCCGCTCCTGCTCGGGGAAGCGCACCATCCAGGGGATTGCGTTCACCTCGTTGGATTCTATGAAAATGAGTTTGCCAGAGGGGCGTTCGCCTTCCTCGCGGGTGGTGGACACCTTCTGGATGGCCTCCAAAATAGGATAGAGCGGCAGATCGGTCGCCCGGCCAAGGGCGGCGCTCAGTTCCTGATGCAGGTGGTTGCGGATGGCATGGGTTTCAAAAGCCTCCAGGGCGTGTTTGGACGCCGAGGTGAAAAACGCGCCCTCCGAAGCGAAATCGTGGGCCAGAAGCCACACCGCGTGTTCCAACCAGCGCTCGGTCGGCCCGATGGCGCACATGTTGGGGTGGAGTTCGGTGAACCACATCTGATAGTAGAGCGAAGGGGCGAAACCGCCAGAGCTGATGAGCCCGGCAAGATGCGCTTTATCCGCCATGACGGTCTGACCGAAAGGCTTTAGGTGCGCAACGTCCGGGGCCGCCTCACGCCACTGGTCCGATTCCAGAAATATTTTGGCCAGCTTGGGCTCGTGCCCACGCAGCAGGTTTCTGGGATCATAGACGCGCAAGGGCCCGTCCTGTGTTTCGGCCATGACGAGGCTTACCCGGCTGGTGCCGGAATACCGGCTCAGCCCGTGACGCAGGCCCTCAAGAACATTGTGGACCGAAATGTATTTCGACGCTTGTTGTATCATGCTCCCCTGCGGGTGCCAGAGTCTGACGGGTTCCCCAGCATACTGTAAACCCAGTACCCTGGCAACCCCGGCCCAGGGCCGTAAAGTGGGGGGCCAGGGACGATTTTCCCCCAAGCCACCGGGAGATTCATCCACATGCGCCTTGCTTGGGCCACGCGCCACGTGATAGTTGGGGGGGCGCGTGACCCTTCGCTACGCTGGACCCTCGGGGAGTATCATGACGGAATCGGAAGCTAACCGCAGGACTGACCATCGTGTGGGCGTGCCGGAAAACTACGTCCGGGAAATAGCCCTGTGGTTTTGCGCCGACAACGAGCCGCTGCGCTTAAGCCTGGAGGAACTGGGCAGGCCGCACCTGCGCCTTTCCAAACTGGGTTCGGGCCGCATGGTGCTTTCGGATGTCTCGGTGCGCGGGCTGGGACTCACCCTGGCCTTGCCCCAACAGGTTGTAGAGGGCCTGCTTGCGGCCAAGGCCATGCACGTCTACCTCCAGCTCTGGGATCCCTCAGCCGATGCCCCTGGCGGCCTGCTCTCGATATTCGCCTTTTGCCATCTGGTCCGGGTGGCCCCGGGTACAGATGGCCTCTTTCTGGGCGCGCGCTTCAAACGCTTTGCCATACCTTCCAAGCATGATAAATCCATGGATTTTCTCGACGCCACGCGTTGCGGCATCAACGACCTGGCCCGTTGGTGCGACAATCTCGACCGGGGCGTCCTTTTTGAAACCCACCTCGCCAGCGGCGGCCTGGACATGGACAACCTGCTGGCCGAGGTGGAAAACACCCTGGCCGGTCAGGCCACCGATGCCGCCGACCCCGATTCCCCGGAGAACCCATGATCGCGATACTTGGCATCCTTGTCGTCCTGGGCTGCGTAGCCGGCGGCTACTGGCACGCAGGAGGACAGTTCAACATCCTCTTGCAGCCTGCCGAACTTCTTATCATCGGCGGCGCGGCCTTCGGCTCGTTTCTCATCGCCGCCACCAAGGCAACGCTGTTCGGAGTGGCCGGGCAGCTCAAATGTATTTTCAGCGGCAAAGGCTACAGCAAGGAAGACTATCTGGCAGTGCTCTCGCTGCTCTCACGGCTGCTCATCAAGGTGCGCCGGGAAGGTCTGGCCAGCATCGAGGCGGATATCGAACGGCCCGAATCCAGCGGCATTTTCACCGCCCATCGCCGCTTGCGCGAAGACCTCCAGGTGGTGCGCTTCATCTGCGATACTTTCCGGGTCTACCTGGTGACCGGCGAGCCCCACGAAATCGAAGGCATCATGCATGCCGACATGGAATCCATGCATTCCCAGAGCAGCCAGCCGGCCTATAACCTCTCCAAGGTGGCCGAATCGCTGCCGGGGCTGGGTATCGTGGCCGCAGTGCTGGGCGTTGTGCTGACCATGCAGAACATCACCGCCCCCCCCGACGTGCTGGGCCGCAGCATCGGCGCGGCTCTGGTAGGCACCTTTCTGGGCGTGCTGCTCTGCTACGGGTTCATCGGCCCCATGGCCACCAAGCTGGAAAACCAGGCCCAGGAACGCGAAGCCTTCTTCACCGTCATCCGGGCCACCATATCCGGCACCGCCCACGGGGCCACCCCCATGATCGCCCTGGAATTCGGCCGCCGTTCCGTGCCGGACAACTTCCGCCCCACGTTTGAAGAGCTCGAACAGATTATCCGGGGCGGCTGACCATGAAAGCCCAGAAGAGCGCCCCCAGAATGCAGCCCTCGCCGCGCCGCCATCGCACCAGCCACGGCGGCAGTTGGAAGGTGGCCTACGCCGACTTCGTCACCGCCATGATGGCCTTTTTCCTGCTCATGTGGATTCTGGGCATAGTGCCCAAGGACGTGCAGAAAGCTCTGGAAACCTACTTCAAGGCCGACACCAAGGTCGGGGCCATCACCCTGGACGCCAATTCCCCCCTGATTGGCAACCCTGCGGTGAAGGCTGCCCAACTCACCGAGGAGCAGGCCGCCCGCTACACCATCGCCATGCGCCTGAAAAAGCTCATTACCGATGATCCCTTCCTGAAAAACAGCTCCGGGGTCAGTTCCGACGATACCGGCGTGCTGCTGCGGGTAAGCAACGACGTCATGTTCAAACCAGGCTCCGCCGTTCTGGCCCCTGAAGCCAAAAAGATCATCGCCGAGGTGCAGAACATCCTGCGCACGTACAACCTCTATCTGGTGGTGCGCGGCCATGCGCTGCCCGACGAATACAAGGCTGGAACCTACCCCTCCAATTGGGAACTTTCCGGGGCCAGAGCCGGTGCCGCCGTGCGCGCCGTCCTCGCCGACAAGGAAATCAGCCCCAACCGCCTGCGGGCCATCGCCTACTCCGACACCCGCCCGTTGGTGCCCTCGCTGTCGCCCGAAAGCGACGCCCTCAACCGCCGGGTGGAGTTCTATTTCCACCGGCCAGAAGTGATGTCGTACAACGTGGTGAATTAGACGAGGATACCCAGCGATTGCGGAAGGGGGCGGCAATGGCTCATGGATTTGGCAAATTGGATTTCGACGAAACCGAATTTCTCACCTTGCTCACCCAGGAGCAGAAATGCTTCGTGGAGCAGAAATCCTACCGTAAGTTTTATCACAAAAATTCCATCATCCATTCCCCCGGCGACCGGGTATACCACGTCAATTACATTCTAAGCGGCAGGATCAAGATTTCCAACCTCTCGGCCTCGGGCAAAGAGGTTATCTACCGTTTTTGCGGCAAAAACACCTTTTTCGGGATGGCGGAAATCTGTGGGGAGGACCGGCGAGAGGTGTTCGCAGAGGCCGTTGAGGACACAAGCACCTGGTGCTTGGAACGCGATGATTTTCTGGAACTGTTGCGAGCCAATCACGGTGTGGCGCTGTTCGTGCTGAAGGTTCTGGGAGGCCGCCTGCGCCAGGCCCACCGGGCGATTCAGAGTTTGGCCATCCAGGACACCAGTTCCCGGTTGGCCTACCTGCTCTTGAAACTCGTCGAGATGAATCACAAGGCCGGGGAAGAAGCGTTGATCAACGACAAGCTCACCCACCAGGAGCTTGCAAGCATGATCGGGGCTACACGGACCACTATCACCGAGATCATCAGCGATTACAAAGAATCACGGTACATCGAATATCTTGATGGAAAAATAAAGATCCTCGATTTCGCAAAGCTGCGCGAATTCGCCGCGCATTAGACCGTACCCCTCCCAAGTAGAGGACCAGCCAGCCGGGAAGAACCTCCTGTTTGCCCTCTCGCGCTGCCCCCGGACGAATCCCGCTTCCTGCTTAAGCCCCCCATGTCCTCCAGACGACATGTTCCCGGTTGTACCGGGGACAGAAGTCTCTGCGCTCTTCCTCCATGATGCGTCCAACATCACCGTATACGGAGGAAACAGCCATGCCCATTGAACCCAAGGAGAGACCGGTATTCATCGTCGGTTATGAGCGTTCGGGAACGACACTGCTCATGGCCATGCTCGGGTGCCATTCGCGCATCGGAATCCCCGAAGTGGGCTGGCTGTTCCCAAGGATTTACCCCTGGCGGCACACCTATGGGGATTTGTCGGCCAAGACCAACTTCCGGGTTCTGGTGGAGGAAATGCTCTTCGGCCTGAACAAGCCGCTTTGGGGCATGAAGCTCAACCCGGCCACCGCAGTGGACGAGATCGCAGATATGGCGACAGAGCGCAGCTTCGAGGGTGTATACGAGGCTTTGCACAGGCGGTTTCTCATGGAAAACGGCAACAAGCCCCGGTGGGGCCAAAAAACGCCCAACAACCTCTATTTCGTGCCGCAGATCAGGTTTTGCTTTCCCAACGCGCAGTTCATCTTCATCGTCCGCGACGGCCGCGACGCCTCGGTCACGTCGATGTCTTCGGCCTTCGGAGCGGGCAACATCGTGGGCGCGGCGCATACCTGGCACAAGGCCAACGCGTTTGTCCGTCCGTTCAGGGAGACGCTCGGCGCTGCTGTCTGGCACGACGTGCAATACGAAGACCTGTGCCGGGAGCCGGTGAAGGTGCTGCGGGGAGTGTGCGAATTCCTGGGCGAGGCATATGAGCCGGGCATGCTCGATTTCTACAAGAGCCCCATCGGTCTGGCGCGCGGCAAGCAGCGCGATCATGCGCCACTTGGCAACCCGGTCTCTGAAAAGGAGATCGGCATCTACAAGCGGCATCTCAGCGTTTACGAGCAGGAAATATACGCCACCCTCGCCGGGGACACCCACACGGCTTACGGGTATGGGCTTGACTACAGCCCCATCGACATCGCCCCAGAAGAGCTAGCCATTCTTACGGAATGGGACGGACGGATCCGGGCGGCCCGCCTCGACGGACCGGGCGGACACATCGTGTTCGAGAGCTACCGGGAATGGCTGATCGCCCAGCGCGAGGAACGCAGACTCCGGGGTATCTGGAAGGCGCAGGACGATCCCAAGGAATTCCCGGTGGGCGACCCGGACGAGGAAACCATCGTCGGCTACCGCAGCCCCAAACGCTTCCGAGAGCAATTCAACATCAAGCACAGGTTCTCCTAGCAGCGCATCGCTTCAGAAGTGCGTCAGGCTGGAGCAACAAACTTCAATCACTCAATGAGGTGGTGCGCGATGGAAACGAAAGCTGCATCGGTGGCGTGGACCAAACCGAGCCGTCAAAGCATTCTTGGATTCATAGGGGCCTGGGTTGTCTTCTTCGCAGTCATGGCCGCTCCTGCACCCCAGGGGCTGACAACCGCGGCCATGAACACCCTGGCGGTAGTGTTGTGGGCGGTTATCATCTGGGTGACCGAAGCGGTCCCTGTTGGCGTGACCGGGCTGATCATCCCCATGTTACTGCTCGTCACCAGGGCATTGCCCAAGATGGAGGACGCCTTCGCAGGGTATGTGGCTCCAACAACGTATTTGTGTCTCGGGGCGTTTATCTTCGCTGCGCTCATGCAACTGAGCGGCCTGGACAAGCGGATCGCCGTGGCCGTGCTGAGCGTGTTCAAGGTGAAACAGGCCGATGGGCTCGTCAAGGGCATGTTCCTCACCAACTTCATCCTGTCCCTGCTCATCCCGGCCACGGCGGCGCGCGGAACCACGCTGTTGCCCATTGTAAAGGGGCTTATCGAGGTGTTCGGCGACACTCCCGAAGAGCGCAGGGCCAAAAGCGCCATCGTTATCCAAAGCATGGTGTATGCGACCATGATCTGTGGCGTGGTGGTTATGACTGCGCACATGCCCAACATCATCATGGTCAACCTCTTCGAAAGCAAGTTCCACTATTCCATCGGCTATCTGCAATGGTTCTGGCTGCACGCCCCCATGCTCATCCTGTGGGGTGCCATTTATTACTGGACGCGGTGGTATTTCAAAACCAAGGACGTACACATCGACGGCGGCGTGGAGCGGATCGGACGCATGCGCGAGGACTTGGGCAAGAGTACGCCCATCGAACGGCTGCTGCTGGGCTTTTTCTGCGTCACAGCCGTGGCCTGGGCAACGTCCAAGCCCCTCTTCGGGTTGGATGTCGGGGCCATGACCATCATCATGCTCAGCATCATCTTCATCCCCGGCCTGCTCCCGTGGAAATGGAACATGATTCAGCGGAACACCACATGGGGAACGTTCTTGTTTCTGGCCGGAGCCATGTCGCTGTCCGTGGCCATGAGCAAGACCGGCCTGGCCAAATACCTGGCCGGGCTCTCCCAGCCTCTGGCCATGGGGCAACATTGGGCCGTCGCCCTTTTGATCCTTATGCTGGCCACGCACGTCATTCGCATCGGCATGCTTTCCAATGTGGCGGCCATCGCCTTTCTGGCCCCGATCATGGCGGATCTGGCCGGAAACTACGGATACAACCCGATCCCCTTCACCATGCTCGTGTGCGACGTGGACACCTTCGCTTTTTTGATACCCACCCAGGTCACGGTCGGCGTCCTGGCATACTCCTCTGGAGCCTTTACCATGAAGGACTACGCCCTGTGCGGGCTGGGAACGATGACCATAGCCATCCTCTTTGACATTGCGGTGATGGCCCCGTGGTATGCGTTCAACGGTTTGCCGCTTCTGCCGTAAGACGCTCTTGAACGGGAACCGCACTCGCGTGGGCGAGAATTCTGGAAGATGTGTTGCGATGGGCCGTCAGAACCGCATTGCAACACATCTTCCATTCCACGCAGAGCGGTCATGGACCGCCCTGTGAAATGGCAGTCCCGCATGACAGGCGCACTTGCTGCTCAATTGAGAAGAGGTGTTGGAAGAACATGATGCCCGCCTGGTCTATGAAGTCCCGGCAAGCCCCTGTTCGATGGCGTAGATAATGATATCAGCCGTGGTTTTGGCCCCGACCTTGCGTTTGATATTGGTCTTGTGGGTTTCCACGGTCTTGGGGCTGATGGAGAGCTTGGCCGCGATTTCCTTGCTGGTGGCGCCCAGAGCGATCTGGGACAGAACGTCGACCTCCCGGCCGGAAAGCTCGTTTTCGGGGCGGGCCGGTTGCTTGCCCCCGCGGGCCACGAAGGCTTCGATGAGCATGGGCGCAATTTCCGGCGAAACGTAAGGCCGTCCCTGAACCACCTGGCGCATGGCCTCCACAAGCCGCTCGGGGGTGACGTTCTTGAGCAAATAGCCGTCGGCTCCGGCCGCCAGAGTCTGGCGCACCCGCTCCACCTCCATATACGCTGTCAGGGCCAGCACCCGCGTCAGAGGGCGTATAGCCTTGATGGCGGTAATGGCCGCAGCCCCGTCCATGCGCGGCATGGAAAGGTCCATAAGCACCACATCCGGGGACAGGCTCTCTACAGCGGCAACTGCCTCCAGGCCGTCCTGAGCCTCGCCCACCACCTCCACGCAGGGAAATGCCCGGAGCATGGCTCTCTGGCCTTTGCGCAGGATGGCGACATCCTCGGCCAGGACCACCCGCAGGGGGCGCTCAGGCTGCATCAGCGCGTCCTCCATCGTGTTCCCCCGTTACTTGCCCTTGGAGGCTTTGACGGCTTCTTCCAGTTCGGCGAAACTGGGGCGATGGTGGTTGGGTATGGCCCTCCGGCCTGCTTCCAGGGCCACCGGCGGGGGGTTGCCGCCCACGAAGGCCCCCAGTGCGCACTTGATGACGATGAGGAACACTTCGCCCTCCTTGGCCCGATGCCCCATGTTCGTGGCCAGGGGGCCAACGATGCCGTAGCACATGAGCACGCCCAGGAAGGTTCCCACCAGAGCCGCGCCGATATGGTGACCAATGACCTCTGGCGGTTCCGAAATGTAACCCATGGTGATAACCACGCCGAGCACCGCAGCCACGATGCCAAGACCAGGCAAGGCGTCGGCCATGGTGTTGATGCTCTGAGAGGGAGTCAGGGCTTCGTGCATGTAGGCCTCGATGTCGGCCTCCATGATGTTTTCGAATTCATGCTGTTCGATGTTCACCGTGGAAAACACGCGCATGGTGTCGCAGACAAATTCGACGATGGAGCCGTTGGACTTGTCGCGCATGAACGTGGTGAATATCTGGCTCGATTCCGGGTTTTCGATGTCTTTTTCAATGGCCACCAGACCCTCGCGCCTAATCTTCATGAACAGCATGGAGAGCATGATGAGCATATCCAGGAAGAAGGCCTTGCTGGACTTGCTGCCGCCGAAGGCCCCGGCCAGCCCTTTGAGGCTGGCGATGAGCACGTCCTTGGGAGAGGCCACAACCAGAGAGCCGAAGGCCGCGCCGAAAATGATGATGAGCTCCGCCGGTTGCCACAACACGGCGAAATTGCCCTTCTCCAGGACGTATCCCAGCGTGATGGCACCCAAAACCATGACCAGGCCGATTATCGCGAACATAGACGGTGCACCCGAATCCTAAAGTTTGTCCTTGGTCTGCTCGTCGTAGAGCTTTTCAATTTCCCGGTCCAGCATTTCCCGCTTTTCCGGCGGGATGGGCGACTCCGGCGGAGGCGGCGGCGCGATGACGGGTTTATCCTTGGGCTTGGCGAACATATTGTCCGGGACCTTACCCTTGCCCTGAGCCTGGGCCGCGCCCTTGCCACCGGCGTCGGCTGGCTTGGGCGGCACCTCCACCACCAGCCGGATGCGCCGGTTGCTGGGGTCGAGTGGATTATCCGGCACAAAGGGCCGTGTGGCGGCATATCCGGCCACCATGCCCACCATATTGGGGTTCACGCCTACGCGCTCCAGCTCGCGGCGGGCGGCCGAGGCCCTCTCGGTGGAGAGTTCCCAGTTGGTATAGCGCTCGCCGGGGTAGGTATAGGCGTCTGTGTAGCCTTCGATGGTCAGCTTGCCGCCCGGAATGTTGAGCTGCGGGGCCACGGCGTCGAGCAGCCGCTTGGCGTCTGGAGTCAGGTCGGCCTTGCCCAAGGCGAACAACTGCTTGCCTTTGGCCGCCTCGGCGATCTCGAAGATCAGCTTGTCCGCTTCAGCCCTGACTTTGACCTGGCCTTTGAGGTCCGAAGCCACCTGGTCGATGGTCTTCTGCACTTCCTCGGCCAGTTTTTCGGCTTCGGAGGGTTCTTTAGCCGGGGCAGCCGGGTTCTGGCTGATGGGCGCGACAATGGAAGGGGGATTGCTTTCGGGGTTCAGGATGGAAAGGTCCGCCCCGGGGATGGGGCCCGGCGCCCCCTGGAAGTCCATGAGGCTGTAGCTCTGGAAATACTTGGCCACCTGCTCGCGCTTCTCTTTGGGCAGGGAGTTGACCAGCCACATCACCAGAAAAAAGGCCATCATGGCCGTGACAAAGTCGGCGTAGGCCACCTTCCAGCTGCCGCCGTGGTGCCCGCCGTGCCCGCCCTTCTTCACCTTTTTGATGATGATTTTGGCTTTGTGTTCCTTGTCCGCCATAGCGCTCCCTTCCGGGCAAAAGCAAATGCAAAATATGGGCCGTCAATGAACTGAGACCGGCTCCGGTGCACCTGCTATAGGACGGGAAGCGCGCAAACAGCAAGAGAATAGAAAAGACGCCGCCCGAGGCGACGCCAACAATGCAGCGGCAAAGCGGTCAGAGCTGCCCGCCCAGCGAACAGAGGGCGTCAAAGCCGCCCTGAACAACGCAAAAAGCGGAGCGGCCTAAAGGCCGCTCCGTGAAGAACCGTGTTCCGAAGCGCGTTAGGCCGCGAACGGAAGTACGTGCACCCGCGTCTTCACCTTGCGGTTGCGGACGTACTTCTCATAGGTGACCTGGCCGTCGACCAGGGCAAACAGGGTGAAGTCCCTGCCCAGGCCGACGCCCTTTCCGGGATGGAACTTGGTGCCCAGCTGGCGCACCAGAATGTTGCCGGCGATCACTTTCTGTCCGCCGTAAATCTTGACGCCCCGGCGCTGCCCGGCGCTGTCGCGGCCGTTGCGGGAGCTGCCGCCTGCTTTTTTATGAGCCATGGCTAATCTCCTAGGCCTGGATGGATTTGATCTTCAGGGTGGTGAGGTCCTGACGGTGACCGGTCTTCTTGTGGGAGTCGTTACGACGCCACTTATGGAAGACCATGATCTTGGGTCCGCGCAGGTGTTCGACCACTTCACAGGTCACTTTGGCCCCGGACAGGTAGGGAGCGCCCACCTTGAGATCCGCGCCAGCTTCAACGAGCAGGACCTTGTCCAAAGCAACTTCAGCGCCGGCATCAACCGTGAGTTTCTCAACGGTGATCTTGGCACCCTCGACGACGCGGTACTGCTTACCGCCGGTTTCAACAATCGCGTACATGATAGACCTCCGAAACGGGGACTTGGTCTCTACACAACCCCTGAGGAGTGCGTCAAACCTTTTTTTTCATCACGAGCCAAAACAAGCACCTCAACACGCTCCGCACCTGCAAAAAGCAGCGTATTTACAACTACTTCCAGGGTCGTACCGGTTGTCAAAACATCATCCACCAGCAGTATCCGCTTTCCCTTCACCAGGGGGGCATCCGCTGTGAAGGCATGGCGCAGGTTCTCCCGGCGCTGTCCGGCCCGAAGCCTGCTCTGGGGGACGGTGTGGCGCACCTTGCGCAAAGCCCGGGCGCAAAAGGGAACACGCAGATCCGCAGCCAGGCTTTTGGCAAGTTCCACGCTCTGGTTGAAGCCTCGGGCCACAAGCTTGCGCCAGTGCATGGGCACGGCGGTCACCAGTTCCGGCCCGCGCGGGTCGAAGCCGCCGCGCCGGTAGGCCTGGCACAAGAGCATGCGCAAGAGTCCCAGCCCGGCCAGGCTTGAGCCGAACTTCAGGGCCAGAATCTGCTCGCGCAGCCCTTCCTCGTACACCCCGTGAAACCCCAGGGCCGCCCAGGGCCGGGGATTGACACGGCAAGCGGCGCACAGGGTGGGCACCATATCGGCCACCGGAGCCAGCTCGCCGCAACCGGGGCAGAAGCCCGCAAGGCGCGGGGCCAGCCCGACGGCGCAGGCGGCGCACACTCCCGCAGCCAGTAAGCCCGCTGTTTCCAGCGCATCCAGAGTCCCGGTTCCGGCAGGGTCGCCATCTCCGGCAACGCACGGGGGCACCGCTGCGCCAGGACCGCAGGCTCCATCCGACGGTTTGGCGCATACCGGGCAACGGCTCCCGGCCAGACGGCGCAAGACTCCGGCCAGGCGAGCCCTCAGCATGCCCCGTCCTGACACTGCCCCCGTGGGCCAGCGCTGCACTGCGTTCGAAACGGACGGCGGCACCTCTGCAAGGCTAGCATCCGCACCCCACATCTGGGCTCCCCCGCCAGGGGGCCAATGGCCCCGCCCCCCCCATAGCGCTCCGTATCGCCACGCACCCTATGGGGGGGGACTGGGGGTGCCCCGCGCGCCCTTCGCCCCTATTACGGGGGAACGGGGGGGCGTTGCCCCCCCGGCGGGGGTCCAGGGGGAATACGGATGCCTGGCCGGAACGGCCTTGGCAGCCCGTTTCGAACGCAGTGCAGCGCCCCCTGGCTCCTGTCCCCCTGCCTGCATCATCCATTCAGGCTCCGCCAGGCGCTTTCGGCGTACTGCGTCACCTGATCCCCGGTGTCCGGCGCGGCGAGCAAATCGCCGGGGGCGTCCAGGCCGGGCAGGCACAGGGGAGTGGCCAGGGTGATGTTGAAGGGCCAGAAAAAATATTTCAGGGTCAGAAGCGAGCCTTCAAACAGCTTTTCGCCTCTGGGCCGCCCGGCAACCAGACAGACCAGGGCCTGCCGGGCGGGCAGAGCCGCCATGGCCGCGTCCCCGTCCATGCGGGCTGCGTAGAAACGCTGGGCGCGGTCGATGAATCCCTTAAAGCCCGCCGGAAGGTGATAAAAATAGATGGGCGAACTCAACAGCACCATGGGCGCGGCCATGATCCAGCCGAAGAGCGTCTCAGCCTGGTCTGTTGCCTGGAGCACGCAGGCGTATCCGGGATTCCCGGCGCAACGCTGACAACCAAGGCAGGAGGAGACGCGCCTGTCGCGCAGATGCACCAGCCGCGGATTGGCTCCGGCCTGAGTAAGCCCCTGGGCCAGCAGCTCGGCCGCCCGATCCGAGTTGCCCCTGGCGCGCGGTCCGCAGGCCAGCACCAACGGTCGGAGTGCGTCCGTATCCGTTGCCGCATCGGCCATTGCGGGGTTGTCCTCCACGGAATTACCGCGAGAAGTCGCTGAAGTAGGGGTTGTGCAACATCTCCTGCTCCACGGTGGTATCCAGACCGTGGCCGCAGTAGATCACCGTCTCGGGAGGCAGTGTGAAGATGCGGCTGCGCACCGATTCCACCAAAGTGTCGTGGCTGCCGCCGGGGAAATCCGACCGCCCCACGGAGCGGTAGAAGATCACGTCGCCGGAAAACACCACCCCGGCCTTGGGAAAGTAAAAACTCAGGCTGCCCGGCGTGTGGCCCGGCGTTTCCAGCACAATGCAGGGTTGGTCCAGAAAGGCGGTCTCACCGGGAGCCAGAGGCTCGAAGGTGAAGGCCGGAACCTCCGGGAAGCCCATGAACCCGCCCCGGCCCAGCTCGGTTTGCAGCAGATAGCCGTCGCCCGCCCCGGCCAGGATGGGCGCGCCCGTGGCCGTATGCAGGGCCTGCGCGCCGAACGTGTGGTCAAAATGCAGGTGGGTGAGCAGAATATGGCTCAGCGTCAAGCCGGAACGCTCCAGATACTTCAGCACGGGGGCCGGGTCGCCCCCGATGTCCACGGCGATGGCCTTGTCGCCTTCGATGGCCAAAAAGCTGTTGGTCTCAAGCGGCCCAAGGGAAAACAATTCAACCTGCATTCTCGCCTCCAAAAGGTTCACACATCAGATCGGCCATGATTCGCCCCCTTACCCCACTGGCCCCGGCCCCCGCAAGGCCCTTGCGGTCAAGCCCGGTGCCTTGTACATCCCCGTCATGAAACAGAAGTCCGCGCCCAACCGTTACAACGGCCTCCGGCTCACCCGGCCGGACCTCATTCGCTATGAACACGCCTTGAAGGACGCCCTTCAGACCTTCCTGGGGTTCAAATCCTACAGTCTGTACTTTCCTCCCTCGGTATCCGGCTCCACACGAGACGCTTTCGGCGAGGAGATGAACCAGCCCGTGTACCTGCCTAGCGAACGCAAGCTGCTGTTGCCCCTGGCGCTGGACGGCGAGCTGCTGGGCATGTTCGTTGCCAAGGGTGCCCGCGTGCCCGCTCCCAAGACTACCCTGCCGCTGCTCACCAAAGCCGCCACCCTGTGCCTTGAGAACCTGCTGCTGGCCAAGGCCGCCCAGGCGGACCCCGTGACCGGGCTCCACAATCCCCATAGCCTGCTCAGCGCCCTGGAGCGCGAAATTTCCCTGGTGCAGGAGTGCATCCTCCCAGGCTCGGCCAGCTGTCTGGAGAGCGGGCCGGAGCCCTCCTCGGGCTTCTTCGGGCTGCTGCTCTTTGACATGGATTACTTCTCCTGGGTCAACCAGGATTACGGCTTCCTGTTCGGAGAGGCCACCCTGCACCGGGTGGGCGAGATCATCAAAGGCCTTATCCCAGGCGACGGGCTGGCCGCACGCCTTTCCGAAGACGTGTTCGCGGTTATGCTGCCCGGCGCGTCGGCCAAACGCTGCCAGGATCTGGCCGACACCATCCGCGCCGCCCTGGTGGAGGAGATCTTCGAGTATCCGGTCAACGGCGAGCGCCTGAAAATATCGGCCAGCGCCGGATTCGCCCGCTACCCGCAGGACCTGCACGGCGGACAGCTGGCCGCGCCGCCGGGCGAACAGGCCCGCATCCTGGTGCACAAGGCCAAAAAGACCCTCACCTGCGCCAAAGACCTGGGCCGCGACCAGGTGATGAGCTTCGGACGCCTGCTGCGAGAAGGCGGGCAGGTTCTCGAAACGCTGCCCCTGGGCCGCGTGGCCGTGAGCCTTGGCCGCAGCGTGGACGCCAAGGAAGGCCAGCGCTTCCTGGTGTGGTCGCCGCGCTTCGAACGCGCCGCACAGATCAAGCGCGGGGGCGACCAGCGCCTCACCGGCCGCTATCCGGCCATGGTCAAGGGCGAAATCATCCTCATGGAAGTGCAGGAGGATATGTCCTTCGCCGAGGTGCTCCACCTGACTGATTCCTCCTGGCCCATGGAGCCCGCCGACCGGCTGCTGCTGGCCCAGGAACCCGAAGACCGTTTCAACCATGCACTGGACCCCAAAGCCCCGCCCCAGCGGGACATGGCCAGCGGACTTATGAACCACCGCGATTTCATACGCCATCTCACCCAGGCCCGCGAGGGCCAGGCCGTATTTACCCTGGCCATCATCCGCCTGCCCGAGTCCGCCAAGGACCGCTCCCCTGCCGGAGCCTCGCCCTCAGAAGCCCGCGTGCAGGAAGTGACCGCCCTGTGCCGCGAATACTTCGGCCAGGACATGCAGGGCGGACGCTACTCCACCGGCAGCCTGCTGCTCTTCGTGCCCGGCTTTGATCCCCTCCAACTGCGTCCGCGCTTCGCCGAACTGTGCGCCGAGGCCAAGAACCGGCTGGAACTGATCCTCTCCGTGGGTTTGGCCGGGTATCCGTTCCTCAATTTCGCCAAGCCCGACGTGCTGGAAAACTGCCGCAAGGCCCTCGACCACTCGCTGCTCATAACCGTAGAGCCGCGTCTGGCCGTGTTCGATTCCATCTCCCTGACCATCAGCGCTGACCGTCTATTCACCCTGGGCGACGTCTACGCCGCCATCGAGGACTACAAGCTGGCCCTCTTGGCCGACGAAAACAACATCCTGGCCCGCAACTCCCTGGGCATCTGCCTGGCGCGGCTGGGACGCATGCCCCAGGCCAAGGCCGAATTCGAGCGTGTGCTCAGCCAGGACTCCAAAAACCTCATGGCCCTGTACAACCACGGCTACGCCTGCCAGCGTCTGGGCGAGGACGCCCTGGCCCGCAAGGCCTTCCAGCGCTGCCTCAAGATCAACCCGGAGGATGTGTACAGCCTGCTGCGCCTGGGCCGGATGGCCGAGGAATCCGGCAAGCTGGCCATGGCCAAGAAATATTACCTCAAAGCCGCCGGGATGCCCGCCGGACGCGGCCTGACCATGCGCCACCTGGCCCGGCTGGCCCTCACCCGCAACGCCATCGAGGAAGCCAGGGAATACCTGCACCAGGCCCTGCTGCACGACCCCAAAGACGCCTTCTCCATGAACATCCTGGCCAAACTCTACCTGGACGGCGGCGAAGACCCGGCCATCGCCGAAGCCCTGGCCCGCCAAAGCGCCGCCCTGCGGCCGGACCAGAAAAGCTTCTGGAAAGAACTGGCCCGGGCGCTGGAAGCCATGGGCAAGAAGGAAGAGGCGCAGCAGGCGTTGAGCAGGAGTATGTGAGGAGAGTTTTTGCAAGAAAAGACGAAGATGCCTCCGGCGGCCGGGGGTGGAAGCCCACCCCCGGACCCCCGCGATAGGTGCCAGAAACAATAGTCATCTTACCCAAATAGCCCTGCCGACGTTTTCATGGTACATGCGCACCGCGCAAGGAGTACACCATGAAAAAAATCAATCTTCCCCAAGCCGCCGCTACGATCGACGCCCTGTGGTCGCCGCTCATCGTGGGGCGCGTGGGCGACACCTTCGTCAAGGTGGCCCGCATTCAGGGGGAATTCGTCTGGCACACCCATGAAGTCGAAGACGAAATGTTCGTCATCCTCAAGGGACGGTTGTGCATCAAGTTCCGCGACCACGACATCTGGATGGAACAGGGCGATTCGCTGCTCATCCCACGCGGCACCGAGCATCTGCCCGTTGCCCCGGAGGAGGTGCACATTATGCTCGTCGAGCCGGTGAGCACCGTGAACACCGGGCAAGTTGAGGATGAACGCACCCAGAAAGACTACATCTTCTACCGGGATTGAAACGTGCCTCCGGCGGCCAGGGAGGGCGCCGCCCTCCCTGGACCCTCCCGCCGGGGGGCCAGCGGCCCCCCGGACCTCCGCGATATGGGGGAGACGGGGTAACATTACTGCGGGGGGCCGGGGGTGGACCTCCACCCCCGATGGGGGTTTGAGAGATTACGGATGCCTGGCCGGAACGGCCTTGGCATCCGTAATCCCCCAATATCCCAGCGGCAGGCGCGCCTAAATAATGGTGAATGACGCGGCGAGTTTGGTGTGTTCGCCCACGGTCTCGGTCAGGTTGCCCAGGGTCTTGGTGTGCTCGCCCACGGTTTCGGTCAAATCTCCCACGGTTTTGGTGTGCTGGCCTGAGGTTTCCTCAAGCTCGCCAATGGTTTTGGTGTGCTGGCCCACTGTCTGGTCAAGTTCGCCGATGGTTTTGGTGTTCTGCCCTACGGTTTCGTCAAGCTCGCCGATGGTGTCGTTCATGACGCCGACATCCCTGCGGATCAGGCTGACATTCTTCTCCAGCACGTTGATGTACATGGTGTGGTTGTCGGTAACCCTGGTCAGGGTGTTGACGACCTTGGTCTGACTCTGGATGAGCGAGGTATGCTCGCCCACGGTCTTGGTGAGCGCCTCGGCGGCCTCGGTTTTCTTAAGCGCGGCCTCAGTGACGCTGGAGCGCATTTCAGTCCAGATAGGGGCGAACTCGGTATGCGCCGCACACTTGAATTCCGTGGACAACCCTACGGTAGTTTTTTGCAACCCACCGATATAATTTGACAAGCCTATCCCGACAACGGTGGAGGAACTCTCCCCCAGGATAAGCGTGTTGGCGATGGCCGCCTTCACGGTGAACCACTGGGGCGTCGAAAGCGTGATGCCCTTGTTGGCCATATCCTTGACGGTACTGCCTATTGCATGTGCCGCTGCGGCGTTGGCCTGGCTCTGCTGGGCCGAGGAAGCCGCGTCACCAGGGGACGGCGGATCGTTGGGCGCACCCAGGCGGATGAAATCCCCGTCGGGTGTGGAGTGCAGAAGAATGCGCTCGCTGCCTTCCTTGTCCTCCATGTGAATCCTGTTGCCGCCACTGGTGGTGATGTTGGCCATGGTCTGGTTGTCGCTGTTAATCACCGAGGGAGTTTGCAGGTTGGGGAGCGCCCCGGCGATCATGGGCCGGTCCGGGTCGCCTTCGTAGTGGGTAAGCACCACCTCGGTGCCTTTGTGCAGGGGGAAGTGCATGCCGTGGCCCTGCCCGGTGTAGGGCTGCATCAGGCGCAGCCAGGCGGAGGCGTGGCCGTCTTTGCGCCCGGAGAGGTCGAAGGGCATGATGACCTTGTAGCGGCCCTGATCGTCGAGCTCGGCGTATTTGCCCGACCCCTCGGCGTCGATCACCCCCTTGAGCACCCCGTGGATCACCGGTTTCACCGACTTCACCTCGCTGCGGAACTGCACGTCGGCCGGGATAGCCGCGAAGGCGTTGCGGTAATAGAGCTTGCCCGCCTCTCCCGTGGCTCCCATCCCGGCGGTGAGCCAGCTTTCCTGGCTGCCCTCGTGTTTGACCTCGATGATCAGGTATTTCTGGTTGAAGTCTTCGCGGTAATGCTTTTCCAAGGGGGCGACGTAGCCGGGCTGGATGAAGGGCGCATTGGATTCGCCAAAAAATATCCGCTCGCGGCAGCCCAGGGCCTCGGCCCGGATTTTGGCCAGTTGCAGGGCCTGCCGGTGAGAGCGCAAATGCCCGCCGTGCAGGTACACCTTGCCCTCCCCGGCCTGGCTGACCTGAGCCGTGCCTTCGATTTCCTGGTTCGGGGTGCGGTAGTTGTAATCCTTGAGCAGCACTTCCCGTGGCAGCCGCCGCTGTTCGCAATGGAAATTCTTCACCGCCTTGCCGGTGATGTTGCCGTCCAGCCCTGAGGGTTCCTCATAGAACAACGTCTCACCCTGCGGATGGGGCGCGTGGATGGACAGGCTGTCGGTCAGCTCCATTTTCTCCTGCGGCCCGGACTGGTCGAAGAAGAAGTAGAAGCCGTTGCGTTCCATCCAGCGGGAAACGAAATCGAAGTGGCTCTCGTTGTACTGGCAGACGTATTCGCGTTTGGGGTAGTTATCCGTGGCGTTCACAGCGAAATCCAAACCCTGGGACAGGCCGCCGTCGATCAGGCAGTCCCTGAGATTCTGGGTGAGATCCTGGTTGAGAAATATGCGGTTGTGCACGGTCTGGGTGAGCTGCCAGGCTTTGGGCACCAGAACGGCCCGGTAGAACACATGGTTGTCCACCTTCTGCTGCTGCCGGAAGCCGCGCAGGATGCCGTGCCACACCAGATTCTCACCCTGATCGCGCTTGATGGTCAACGTGGCCGTGCCGGAAAGAGCCGTATTCAGATCGATTTCCGTCTTTTCGGAGATGAGGGTCAGGTCAAACTGGTAGAGTTTGGACAGCCCTTCGGTTCCGGTGAAGCGCACGACGTGAAAAGCGTCCTCATCCAAAGTAGACACCCGAAAACTGAAATGCGGCCGTTCCTGCGACATGGAGCCCTCCGTGCGGCGCTATACCCTTACTCGACGCAACCTGCCGACTGTATGGGTGTTCCCTGAAGTTCTACCTCTTTTTGCGCATTCGGAACAAGTCTTATCAACCCGCACTTGCGGATTGCCGCCGCTCCCAACCGCTCTGATCATGGCGCCTCGTGACAGAAAGAGCCCCTTCTGACTCATTAATAAATATCATATATTAATACCACCTCACCATATTCTCGCAAAAATATTTGCTATTATCCAATAATTACCGCCCCACTAGGCCCTGCAAATTAAAAGACAACAATATATTCAGTATGTTACGTGTTGTTGCCAATTTTCACAGGATATTGCCAAATATCGTTAACATGCATATGTCAATGACAATTTCATGCTGCCTATGCCGAAGACTTGCCATCGGCTGTGTTTTGCGGGGAGTGCACCGTCCAGGCCTGTTCACCGGCTTCGAAGAGAGCTTGCCGGTTGATGGCCGAACGGAAGAGATCACCACGAAGTGCAACTCGAGGAGGTGAATGCGATGGACTGGAAAACCCTAGGAACCGCAGTCGCAACCAATGCCCCGATTCTTGGCAATCTTGTCGCCTCCGCCACGGAGAGCAAAAGCGTTGGCGTTTTGCTGTTGGTCTCGGCGCTGTCGTTTACCGAGGAGGCAACACCCGACGCCTTGCTGGCAGAGGTGCAAAAGCCCGAATCCGCCGCACTCTTGAAGGGATTCGAAACGGCACGTCTGATGGAGATGGTTCAGTTGCAGATGCCTTCCACCCGGACAGTGATGGACGACCTGAACGCGAAAAACGGCCGCATCTCTTTCTGGTCCGCCGCAGCCGTATCCGTGGTCATAACTATTGGATTCCTGGTGGCTTTTGTTATTCTCGCCCGCGATCCAGGCACTGCTAGCCACCCTGACCTGCACATGCTCGTCGGTGCGCTTATTGCCGGATTCACGCAGGTCATCTCGTATTATCTGGGCAGTTCGAGCAGTTCCATGGCCAAAACACAGATGTTGGCCAACAGCACGCCAAAGCCATAAACGCCTCCGCCGACTCTTAGAGGCGCAAAATAACAGGGGGGTCCGGGGGTGGCTTCCACCCCCGGTGGGGGTTTGGGGGATTACGGATGCCTGGCCGGAACGGCCTTGGCATCCGTTTCGAACGCAGTGCGACGCCCCCAATCCTGCCTCTCTGCCTTTACCTCTCGCCTCCTCCCACCATCTCTTCAGCCCCTGAAAAACCGCAGCCGCAGCGCGTTGCTCACCACGGAGACGGAACTCATGGCCATGGCCGCTCCGGCGATCATGGGGTTGAGAGTCGGCCCGCCGAAGGCGTGCAGCACTCCGGCGGCCACGGGGATGCCCAGCACGTTGTAGGCAAAGGCCCAGAACAGGTTCTGCTTGATGTTTCTCACCGTGGCCTTGGAGAGCGCCAGGGCAGTGATCACCCCGTTCAAGTCGCCGCGCATGAGCACGATGTCGCCGCTCTCGATGGCCACGTCGATGCCGGTGCCAAGCGAGATGCCCACGTCGGCCGTGGCCAGGGCCGGGGCGTCGTTGATACCGTCGCCCACCATGGCCACGGTGTGGCCTTGAGCCTTCAGTGCGGCCACCTGGGCGGCCTTGCCTTCGGGAGGCACCTGTGCCCGGACGTCGGTGATGCCCAGTTGCCCGGCAATGGCCTGGGCCGTGCGCGGGTTGTCGCCGGTGAGCATGGTCACAAGAATGCCCATGCCGGTCAGACGCGCGACAACGCTTGCAGCCTCGGGACGCACGGCATCGGCCACGGCCAGAATTCCGGCGGTTTTCCCGCCGACGGCCACCAAGAGGGGCGTCTTGCCCTGGGTTGAGAGGGTCTGGGCCTGGTCGAGCAGTTGCGGGGGCACGTCCACACCCTCGGCGGTAAGAAAGCCTGGATGGCCCACCAGCACGGCCTGGCCTTCCACCCTGGCGGCCACGCCCTGGCCGGGCACGGCCCTGGCCCCGGATGCGGCAGGCAGCGCGAGGCCCTTGTTGCTGGCGGCAGTGACCACAGCCTGCCCCAACGGATGCGCGGACAGGGCCTCCACCGCGGCGGCAACAGCCAGCAGCGTGTCTGGAGGAAGGCCCGGCGCGAAACCAGGGGGAGCGTCCGCCCCCCCGCCTGCAATGCTCCCCGGCATTACGCCGGAGGACGCACTGGGCGCGTTACCGGATGCATTGCTTCCCGCGCTGCCTGGCGGGAGGTCTTGCGCGCACATCACGTCGGTAAGTACGGGTTTGCCCAGGGTGAGGGTGCCGGTTTTATCAAAGACCACGGCGGTGACTTTGCGGGCGGTCTCCAAGGCCTGCCCGCTTTTGATGAGCACCCCGAGGGCCGCGCCCCGGCCCGTGCCCACCATGATGGAGGTGGGCGTGGCCAGCCCCATGGCGCAGGGACAGGCGATGACCATGACGCTCACGAAGATGCGCAGGCAAAAGGGGAAGTCCGCCCCGGCGGCCAGCCAGGCCAGGGCCGCACCCACGGCCAGGATCATGACCACGGGCACGAAATAGAGGCTGACCCGGTCCGCCAGCGTGGCGATGGGGGCCTTGGAGCCCTGGGCCTGGCGCACCAGCCGCACGATGCGGGCCAGCACCGTATCCGCGCCCACACGGGTTGCCCGCATGGTCAGCGCGCCCAGGGAATTTTGGGTGCCCCCGGCCAGCGGATCGCCCACGGCCTTAGCCACGGGCAGGCTCTCGCCCGTGAGCATGGATTCATCCACCTCGGAGGTTCCTTCCACCACCACGCCGTCCACGGGCACGCTCTCGCCGGGCTTGACCAGCAACATGTCGCCCGACGCAACGCTTGCCACCGGCACCACGACCTGTTGGCCGTCACGCAGCAGGGTGGCGCTGGATGGGGCCAAACCGAGCAGGGCCTTGACCGCCTCGGTGGTACGGGCCTTGGAGAGGGCCTCAAAATACTTGCCCAGGCTGATGAGGGCGATGATAACCGCCGCAGACTCGTAATAGAGCTGATGCACCAGCGGGTGCACCGGGCCTGATGCGGGCGGGTGCGCCAGCCCCGGAGCAACCGGATGCGACAGGCCGGATGCCAACCCATTGGCAAGCCCGCTAGCCAAGCCACTCTCCAGCCCGCCTCCCGTGGAGTGCAGGCCAAGTCCGGCCACGATCTGCACCGTGGCGGCCAGCGAGGCCAGAAAGGCCGCTCCTGTGCCCAGCGCGATCAGGGTATCCATGTTCGGCCCGCCGCGCAGGAGGGCCGGTATGCCGTCCAGATAGAAGCGCCTCCCCAGCCACAGCAGCGGCGCGGTGAGGGCCAGTTGCAGCAGGGCATACGCGCCGGGGGAACTTTCGGGCGAGATGACGCCCGGCAAGGGCATGCCAAGCATTGGCCCCATGGCCACAACAAGAACCAGCCCGCCCAGGATAAGCTGTGGGGCCAGTGCCCGGCGCATGGACTCCAGACGGGCTGCAATGTCGCGCTGCTGGGCATCGAAGAGCGACTGGTCGTCCCCGGCCAGGACCGAAGCCGTAAACCCCAGCCCGGCGATGCGCTCGATAACGGTCTCCACGCCCGGCCCGCCGGGAGCAAGCTCCAGCTCGCCTGTCTCGCTGGCCAGGTTCACCCGCATGGCGGCCACCCCGTCCATGCCCCCCACCACGGTCTCGATGCGCCTGGAGCAGGAGGCGCAATGCATGCCCCCAAGCGACAGCCGGATGGGCGCGGCAAGGGGCGGCACGGCCTCAAACCCCAGCTTGCCCACCACAGCGGCCACCGCTTCGAGGTTCAGCCGGGCAGGGTCCAGGGAGACGTCCATGGTCTCAGCGGCCAGGTTGACGCTTATGCTCTCCACCCCGTCGAGCTTGCCCACAACGCGCTCAATGCGGCTGGAGCAGGAGGCGCAGTGCATACCCTTGATGGGAACCGTATATCTTTCCATGGGATGATTCTCCGTTTCCAGGCCAGCTCTTTCAGAAACCCGGACAACTGGGATGATTTTCCGTTTCCAGCCGTGCTATTTCAAAAACCTGGAGAGCGCGGTTTTGACTTCAGCCAGCAGCTCGGGATGGGTCATGGGCCGGGCGTGGTCGTGTTCCGTGCCGCTGCCATGCCCCAGCACACAGCGCTCCAGGTGCAGGGTGAGCAGCTCCACGCCGAGTGCGTCCAGGGCCGAACGCGCGGCCGCTATCTGGTTCAGGATGTCCAGACAGTAGCGTTTGTCTTCCAGCATACGCTCGATACCGGCCACTTGTCCTGCTATGCGCTTGACCCTGGCCGTCATTTTTTTATCCGTCGCGCAGTGCTTTGCACAGTCCGTTTCACACCCCATGCGGTCCTCCGTGTCCTCGCTGAATACCCTGCATGGGTATACGCATACCCCCTATGGGTATACATGGCAAGTATTCCAGTCACGGGCGCAACCATTGGCTGGCGGGGGGAAGTCTGCTAGTGGTCTGGCCTTCCATGACCCAGCCCACCACAGTCATCATTCTGGCCGCTCACGGCTCGTCGCACTGTAAGGCCCAGGCGGCCTTGACGGCCTTCGCCCTGCGGGCGGGGGAGCGGCATCCCGGCGTAGCGGTGCACCTGGCCTATACCGCCGTGCCGCACGCCAGCAGCCACCTGGGACCGCCGCCGGGCCGCTCGCTGGCCGACACGCTGGCGGCCGTGCGTACCGCCGGGCTGTCACCTCAGCCGGCTGGCGAGTTGGCCGCAGGAGCGCCCTGTAGCACCGTCGCGGCATCGGGCGCGGTATTGGACGAGAGGTCGGCAACGGGGCTGAACAGCGGGCCGGGGGCAGGTTCGGCAAGCAGGCCAACCCGCCTGTTGGTGCAATCGCTGCACGTCATCGCCGGGGACGAATGGGAGCGCATGGTCCGCCAGGTGACCAGATTCGCCCGCAAAGAGGGCGTGGAGGCGCGGCTGGGCGGCCCGCTTCTGGCCGAAGCGGAGGATGCCAAAGCCGTGGCGCTGGCTGTCGCGGCCAGCCTGGAAGATGCAGGAGACGCAAAAGCCTGCTGCCTTGAACAGGGTCAGCCAGATGCACCCGGCGCGATACTCGGCTCCGGCGCACCCGGCCAGCCCGTGGTGCTCATGGGCCACGGCACCACCCATCAGGCCCAGGAGTTGTACCGCGCCCTGGCCCAGCGTCTGGAGGCCCTGCGCCCGGATGTTCTGCTTGGGGTGATGGAAGCCCACAGCCCGGACGACCCGCTGCACATCCAGGCCATCATCGCCCGGCTGAAGGCGCGCGGCGCGGTAACGGCCCGGCTGATGCCCCTGCTGACGGTATCGGGCCGCCACGCCCACAACGACCTGGCAGGCAACGGCCCCAGATCCTGGAAGACGTTGCTGGCCCATGCGGGCATCACCTGCCAGCCGGATCTGGCCGGACTGGTGGAACGGGAGCCCTTCGCCGGATTGTGGCTCGACAAGCTCGCCCGGATCGCGTCCGGCTAGTTCTTCTTCCCGCCTATCCAGCCCTTACGCCTGAAATAGAGCAACATGCCGCCCGCCACGCAGGCCATCACTCCCAGCAGGCCGAAATAGCCGTATTGCCATTCCAGCTCCGGCATGTACTTGAAGTTCATACCGTAAAGCCCGGCCAGAAAGGTGAGGGGGATGAAGAAGGCCGAAAACATGGTCAGCACCTTCATCACTTCGTTCATCTTCAGGCTGATATTGGAAAGATACAGATCCAGGATGCCTGAGAGCATGTCCCGGAAGGTCTCCACGGTATCCATCACCTGGATGGTGTGGTCGTAGAGGTCGCGCAGGTAGAAGATGGTGGCCTCTTCGATGTAGTCCGACCCGCCTTTCTCCAGGCGGGCCACCACCTCGCGCAGGGGCCAGATGTACTTGCGCAGGAACAGGGCCTCACGCCGCAGGCCGTGGATGTTCTCCAGTTCCTTGGGCGTGGGCGCGGCCAGAAGGCGCTCCTCCACCTCTTCGATATCTTCGCCGATGCGCTCAAGCACCACGAAATAGTTGTCCACGATGGAATCGATGAGGGCGTACATCAGGTAGTCCGGGCCCAGCTTGTTGACCTTGCCCTTGGCGGCCAGGATGCGGTTGCGCACATCGCCGAACACGTCGCCGCCCGCCATCTCCTGGAAAGTGAGCAGATAATGCCTGCCCAGCACGAAACTGACCTGCTCGTCCTCGATGCGGCGCTCGGTTTCGTTGTAGCGCAGCATTTTAAGCACCACAAAAACCGATTCGGCCAGATCCTCAATCTTGGGGCGCTGGCCGGTGTGCACGATATCCTCAAGCACCAGGGGGTGGATTTTGAAGACCTCCCCGGCCTTGGCCACCAGATCCAGATCGTGCAGGCCGTCGATGTTCACCCAGGTGACCTGCGGCCCCTGGTCGTAACAGGAGCACTCGGCCAGGGTCTCGGGCGTGGTGCGCACAGGATCGTTGACCCCGTAGGTAATCATTTCGATAACAGCCGGACGGGTTTCGGCCCGACCGACATACTTGAGCGACCCGGGGGGAAGTCCGGCGGTTTTGCTGCGGCGGTAAAGCTGATCAAACATGGGCTGAGCCTCCAGCGACCACGGCGGACGGGGGGCACCCCCTGCCCCTGCGGGGTGCATGCTCTCTCCGGCCCCGATAAAAGGGTGCGACGCAATGGGATGGCCTGAGTACCGCGCAACCAATTACCCGCGAGCGCCTGAAATGAAAAGCGCCCACACCCGTCTGGATTGAACGAAAACCTTTCGAGACGCTGAACTTTTCTCCATCTCCTACTAGCGTGGTAACCACGGAAAGCATAACCTTGTTTTTTGGGCTCTTTGTACCAGGCTCACAATACCTTAAGCACGAGGGAGGGACGGCATGGGACGGCGTCTGGCATTAATGGGTATTTTGACTGCGTTTTTATTGGCTGGCTGCGTAAGTGCCTCGCAAAAAGCCAACACATTATCTGAACAAAACGCCTACAAAAGCGTGGACTACGCCAATGCTGGCCAGCAAGGTCCATCCGTCATCGTTCTTCCATGCCAGATAACCACCACCAGTTATGAATTTCTTCAGCGGGTTAGCCCCGATGCGTTGCATGATGTTGTAGAAACAGAGATGTCCAAAGCCAATTTCAAAGTCATTGAAACCCAGTCTAATAAAGAGATGTACCAGGAAATCGCCGTTGCAGCCAACCTGGGTGACAATACGCAGCTGAAAAAATTCGTCCATACCACTCCCAACCTGCCCCAGTGGTTGGTGGGCGTGGATATCGTGGAAGTCAAAAACCGCACCACCGCCTTCAAATTCACGGATAAGCAGATGGCCGCCATGGCCGGCGCCCTCATGGGCAGCATGCTGCTGGGCAAGACCGGCGCACAGATCGGCGCATCGGCACTTGGCTCCATCAGTTCCGCCGAAGAGCGGCGCGAATGGGACCTGACCCTGCGCTACCGCATTTTCGACACCGCCACAGGCGAAGTGCTTCACCAGGGCCAGTTTACGGATCAGGCCAGCATATTCAAAGAAATCAAAGGCTTCATGGGCTTCGACACCAAAGAAGCCAGCGGCGTGACCCTTTCCACCACCGCCCAAAAGCTGGTGCAGACCGCTGTCGCGGATATCGACGGACAGCCCAAACTGACGGCTCTGGCCGCCCCTCCGGCTCCCAAGAGCAAGGTTAAGGCCAAGGCGGTTCAGGCCCAGGCCAAGGGCAAGTCGAAAAAATCCGGCAAGGATGACGACGTCAAAACGCCCCAGATCGTCTGTACGCCCTTCAACTTCGGCGGCTTGGCCTGTCAGGTGCCCGCCGCCTGGGCCGCCGGCCAGGCCCCCGGCCTCCAGCAGGCGGCCGCAGCCAGCAACCCCAACGTGGCCCTGCTCACGGGCAACTCTGGCGCAGCAGCCCAGGCGGGCTCCCTGGCCGCCATCGCCCAGGCCCAGGCCGCCGGTCCCCTGGCCACCCTGAACATGCCCGGCTCCCCCCTTGCCGCCAGCGCCACCGCAGTGGCCTTAACTGGCACCAACCTGGACGGACGTCTGTTCGTGCTGCCCGGCGTGGCCGGAAAGGTTAACCCCGATGCCCTCTTCGCCCAGTTGGAAAAGCACTTCCAACAATCGACCATGGCCGAAGCGCTGGGCGTCGAGACTGTCGAGGCGAAATCCGGCCCACGGATGATCAAGGTGTACAAGTTCATCACCATCGAGCACCAAAAGGTGGAGGCAACCGAGACGACCAGCGACCCGGAGAAGGGGAAATCCACCAAAACCATTTCCATCCCCCACTACCACAACCTGGCTATAGCCGTGGTGCCCAAGGACAACGACATGGTGCTGGCCATCATCGTGGCCCCGGAGGACGACTTCCTGGGCAAGCTGCCCGAATTCCGCCAGTTGGTGGGGTCGGTGAGCTAGTGGACTCTTCGGCAACGCTGGCTGCGGGTTAAATCGCAGGCGGCGTTGGGTTGCAGATGACACAAAGGCAAAGGCCGGAGCCATGGATGGGGCTCCGGCCTTTTTGCGGGGGCCTCCCCCTGCGGCTCCATTGTGCGTTGTCCCCGGCGCTTGGCCCCACGGCTCAGAAACTGATCTTCAGCTTGGCGCTGGCGGATTGGCTCACGAACGCCGTGGGGCTGGTCTGCGCGTCATAGCGGACTGCCAGCTCGACATTGCTGGCAAGCATACCCGACACGCCAAGCCCGCCATGCGCCAGCCAGGGCGACACCTGGAGGCCGTTGGTGTCAAAGGGGTCCCCCCCGCCCGCAAAGGACGCGGTGATCCGCACCCGGTCGTTGACCAGATTGTACCCGGCTCCGGCATTTGCGGAGAGCGTCAAGTTCGGCGTGAGTTTCTGGTCAATGCGCACATCGATGGAAGGAAGGAGTTCCTGGTAGGCCTGCTCGTTGACCGCGAGGTTCAACACCCCTGCCCCGCTTTCCGTATACGACGGGGACCACACCGCCAGGTAATCCAGGCGGACGGAGGGCGTGAGCAAGGTTTTGTCATGCAGCGCGAAGGTCCGGCTCAGCCCTGTGCCGATGTGCGCCGAAGAGCTGAAATAGTTTGCGCTGGCAGTGGCCCCGGAAAAGCCAATGCTGCGGGAGCTGGTGTTGGAGTGTATGCCCACATCCGCCTGGGAGCTCCAGTTGACGCCCCCTGCAAAGGCGTACTGGCCATACGCGCCCAGTTGATAGCTGTTCACATTCAGGCTGCCCGACGCTGCGGAGCCTTCGCCGGTGAGCGCATTGTTACTGAAGCCGATGGCTGCGCCGACATTGAACCGCGACGACAGGCCGCAGTCAATGCCGCCCGCGACGCCATAAGCATTGGACGTGTACCCGGCCACGCCCTGCACCCCGCCCTGACTGGCCCAGCGCCCGAAGGTGGTCCCCCAGGCGTCCCGCGTGGCAATATCCCCATCAGTTGCGGCGAGCCCTTTGCGCGCGCTTTGCCTGGCCTGCACCAACTGGCCGAACGTGCGCTGCGTGCCAGCAGTGGCCTGGGACCCTGCGCCGTTGAGAACCGGCAGGGTCTGGCTGACGGCGTTGGAGAGGGCCGGTCCGCTCAGGTCGTCGAGCACGGAGGTCACCTGCGCCATGGGGCCGAAGAGGCCGTTTTCCGTCCCGGAGATGGCGTAGAGCCGTGCGGCTGCGCCCAGGGCGGCGGGGTTGCCGCTTGCGGCCACGGCGTTGGCGTAAGGAGGAATAAGAGAAAGAAACGCGGTCTGCGCAAAATCGTTGCCGGAAAAACCATAGCCTGACACCGCAATCGACGCACCCGCGCCATTGCCGCTGATCTGCCCCAGCAGGGAAGTCAGCGTGCCACCGCTCACCGTGTTGAACAGGACCGCCCCCTCGGGGGTGATGGAGCCGAGCTGGGTGAAACTTCTGACAGGGCTTCCGGCCGGACCAACGCCCTGGCCCAGAAAATACCCGTTGCCGTACTGGGTGATGATGAACTTGCCGGGCGCGTTGGTGCCGAACAGGGCCGGGCTGGTGATCCGCCACGGCGTGCCTGCTGTCCAGGCCCATTGGGGAGAGGTGTTGTACGCGGTGGAGACCCTGGAAGCAGACGGCGGCGAGAAGTTGGCAGGGTCATAGGGGGCCATGTAGGCCCAATGGGTCAGCAGCAAGCCTGTGCCGGTGATCATCTGCATTTCCATCAGCGGCACGCCGTCGAGGGCCTGCATCCTTCCGACGCCAAGCGTGGCCTCGCCGTTGGCAGGGTCGGTGAACACAATGCGAATGGCCCCGGAAGGTGAGATCGAACCGGACATCAAACTTGTGCTGGCTATGGACGCGGAGGGAAGCTTCGGAAATTTGGCGGATTCAAGAAACAAGGTCGCAGTGCTTACGCCGGTAAACGTTCCGTTGGTGACCTTGCCCAAGGACCACAAGGTCTGATCCCCGGCCACCACGGGCGGCGGCGTGGTGAAACTGTTGGAATTCAAGGCCGCCAGAGAGATGATATTCGGGACCGGAACATACCAATGCGTGTTGGAAAGCTGGGCGTCCCATTGGGTTGTCTGCGCATTGGCCAGGCGCGCCAGCACGAGGAGAACGCATACCGCAAACAGACAACGCAGCGCTATCACGCGCCCACAAGGTGTCTCCTCCGCAGCAACTGCACCGTACGCGTGCATCGCGCCTCCTTCTCCTCCGTTGCGAGGGCCCGCCCCGCGAGATCGTTGCCGGGGAAATACACCACGCAAGCGCATTTCGTCCCGATAAATCTTGAACAACCCTGCCAATGCGCCTACAGAGATGTTTGCATCGGGCCTGTTCCGCTGTGCCCGACTGGCCCCTTCTGTGTCCGAAAACGCCACGTCTCCCCGGAAACCCTCTTCTCCAGCCATCCTCCGGCCTGGAAATGGAGCACCACCATGCCCTTCAACTTTGCCCTGCAACCAGTCATCTCTTTGATCGCCGGGATTCTCATCCTCATCATGCCAAGGCTGCTCAGCTACATCGTGGCCGTGTACCTCATCGTCATGGGCGTGCTGGGGCTCACCAACGGCAGATTGTAAAAAAGCGGCGGGGCCAAAGCCCCGCCGCTTGAATGCGGTAGTATTGCGACGTTGCGTCCCTAACTCTGTTCCGCCTCGGCCCACTTGATCAGCCCCAACGAATGCGAATCCAGCAATAGCGGATGGTGGGGCAGGATACGCACGGTGTAGCCGAAGCGCCCGGCTTCTATGGGCATCACTTCGCCCCGGAAGATCTGCCAGCCGTCCGAGGTTTTCTCCGTGGGCTGCATGATGGTGGTTTCGCGCTGGGTGAACTTTCCCTCGTAATCCACCGGCCCGGAGTAGATCTCCACGCGGATGTCCTGGGGGCGTATGCCGTCGAGGTACACCTCGGCAGCCACCACGATGGGCTCGCCCACAAATACCTGCTGCGGCTCGGTGGCCTGGACATTGCGCACCTGAAGGCTTGACCAGCTGGTCATCATGTCCATGCGCCATTGGGCCAGGGCCTTGGCGGCGGAGTAGTCGTCCTGCACCAGGCGGTTGTAGTTTTCCAACGCGGGCACGTAGGCGATCTTGGCGTAATCCTCCACCATGCGGTGGGAGGTGAACACCGGACCCAGCGTGCGCAGGGCGTCCTTCATCTTTTTGATCCAGGTTCTGGGCAGGTTGCCGTGGCCCCGGTCGTAGAAGGTGGGGATCAGCTCGTTTTCCAGGATGTTGTACAGCGTCTGGGATTCCACGAAATCCTGATAGGTTGTGTCTTCGTATTCCTCGCCCTGGCCAATGGCCCAGCCGAAGGCGTTGTCCACCCTCCAGGCTTCGGCCCACCAGCCGTCCAGGGTGGAGAAGTTCAGCACGCCGTTGCACATGGCCTTCATGCCCGAGGTGCCGCAGGCCTCCAGAGGACGCCGTGGGGTGTTCAACCACACGTCGCAGCCCTGGTACATGTAGGAGGCGACCTCCATGTCGTAGTCTTCCAGGAAGACCATGCTGTAGCGGCACTCGGCTGTGTTGCACATCTGCACCAGTTGCTGGATGAGCTTCTTCCCCTCGTTGTCGTGGGGATGCGCCTTGCCTGCAAAGATGAACTGCACCGGCCGGGGGGAATCCTTGAGAATCTTGAGGAAGCGTTCTGGATCAGACAGCAGCAGGGTGGCCCGTTTGTAGGTGGCGAAGCGCCGGGCAAAGCCGATGGTCAGGGCCTGAGGATCGAGCACCTCGTCGGCAATCTGAAGTTCTTTACGCTTGGCCCCTCGCGCCACCAGCTGTTCACGCAGGCGGCGGCGGACGAAATCGATCAGGCGCTCGCGCAGCCGCTCGTGGGTGCGCCAGAGTTCGGCGTCGGAGATGGCTTCGGCCTGCTCGAACACCCTGGGGCAATCCGGGTCTTCGCGCCAGTTGGCGCCCATGTAGCGGTCAAAAAGCAGGGCAAGGTCCGGGGCCACCCAACTGGGCACGTGCACGCCGTTGGTGATGGCTCCGATGGGCACGTCCTCTTCGGGGTACTGGGGCCACACCCGCTTCCACATATTGCGCGACACGTGGCCGTGCAGTTGGGACACGCCGTTGTTGAAACGCGACAGGCGCAGGGCCAGCACGGTCATGCAGAAGGGCTCGGCGTCGTTGCGCGGGTCCTCGCGGCCAAGGGCCAGGAACACCTTCCAGGCCAGGCCCAGCTTGCGGGCGTAGTCCTCGAAATAGGGCTGCATGAGGTCGGGCGGAAAACGGTCGTTGCCAGCCGGCACCGGGGTGTGGGTGGTAAATACGGAGCTTGAGGCCACCAGTTCGGTGGCGGCTTCAAAGGTGAGTTTGCTGTCTTCCATGAAGCGGCGGATGCGTTCCAGCCCGGCAAAGGCCGAATGGCCCTCGTTCATGTGAATCACCTTGGGGCGCAGGCCCAGGGCGTCCAGGGTTTTGATGCCGCCGATGCCCAGCAGGATCTCCTGCCACAGGCGCATTTCCAGATTGCCGCCGTAGAGCCGGGTGGTGATCTGCTTGTACTGGGGCTGGTTCTCGACGATGTTGGTATCGAGCAGATAGAGCGTGATGCGCCCCACGGCCACGCGCCACACCTGAGCGAAGATGCGGTCGGACTTGAGGTCCACCGAAACCAACAGGCGCTTGCCCTCGGCATCGGTGGCCGGAGTCATGGGCATCTGCTCGAAATCGTAGATGGGATAGCGTTCCTGCTGCCAGCCGTCAGGGGTGAGATACTGGCGGAAGTAGCCCTGCTGGTAGGCGATGCCTATGCCCACCAGAGGAATGCACAGATCGCTGGCGGATTTCAGATGGTCGCCCGCCAGGATGCCCAGACCGCCGGAATAGATCGGCAACGCCCGCGAGATGCCGTACTCCAGGCTGAAATAGGCGATGACCGGCTCGCGGGTGTCCCCTTCGGGAAATGGGATGGAAGGCACCTTGCGCGACAGGTAGGTATCAAGGGATTTGCGCATCTCACGCAGGCGATCCAGGAAGAATTCGTCCCCGGCCAGGGCCTCCAGGGTGCGCTGGGGCAACCGGTTGAGGAAGACCACGGGGTTGGATTCGCATTCACGCCAAAGCTTTTGGTCCACCTGGGCGAACAACTCGGAGATGTCCATGTTCCAGGAAAACCAGAAATTATACGCCAACTCCCACAGGGGCTTGAGCTTCACGGGCAATTTAGGGACAACGCTGTAGACGCGCAACGGGTGCATAGCTTCTCCTCGAACAGGGGTATTCAGCTAAAAGAGTATGCCAGCCCTCGCCTATAAAGGCAAGGCAGCGACGGCCACAAGGCAGGCAAGGGCCTGCTGAAATGGCAGCATATTTTTCTTTTTCATCGCGACCAAAAACGCTACATTCCAGCCACGCGCCACGGCGCGCCCAAGGAGCCTCCATGAACCCGGCCCATCCCGCAGTGGATGTGAAGGTGAAATACCTCCACCCCATCTGGAACGAACACCAGTTGCACCATGCCACCCCCGAATCGGCGGGCATGGACCTGCGCGCCGCCATCGACGAACCCACCGTGGACATCCCCCCCGGCGGGCGGCAGGCCTTCCCCACCGGAGTGGCCATCGAGATCACCCAGCCGGGGCTGGCCGGTTTCGTCTATTCGCGCAGCGGTCTGGGGGCCAAACACGGTCTGACAGTTGCCCAGGGCGTGGGCGTCATCGACCCCGACTACCGGGGCGAAATCGTCGTCTGGCTGCTGAACACGTCTGAAATCCATAAGACAGTGGCCCAGGGCGACCGCATCGCCCAACTGGTTATTCAGCCCTTCATGCGAACGAGCGTGGTGCCGGTGACGGAACTGGGCGACACCCACCGGGGCTCGGGCGGCTTCGGACACACCGGCTCCAAATAGCCCCGGCCAAAGGCGACCCCTTTGGCTCTCTTCTAATGCATCTCTGTTACGGACCAATGCCGGAAAGCACGTCCGTAACGCCGCACAACCGCCGCCAACGGCCGGACCCGGCCCATTCAGGCCCGCCCGCGCGCGGCGAACCCGCAGACGCAAAGAGTATACGCCATGAGCACCACTTTTGACGATCTTAAAGCCCGGCAGTCCGCCTCCATCATGAACACCTACGGCCGCTATCCCCTGGCGCTCAGCCGGGGTGCGGGCACGCGCCTGTACTCCCCGGAAGGCCGGGAATACCTGGACCTGCTGGCAGGCATCGCCGTCACCAATCTGGGACACAGCCACCCGGAACTCGCCCGGGCCATGTACGACCAGGCCCTGAAGCTGGTCCACGTGAGCAACCTGTTCCATCAGGAAGAACAGATCGCCCTGGCCGAAGCCCTGCTGGCCAGTTGGAACCCCGAGGCTTCGGGGCGGGTGTTTTTCTGCAACTCCGGCGCGGAAGCCAACGAGGCAGCCATCAAGCTGGCCCGGCGCTACATGCACAAACTGCGGGGCGAAGACCGCTTCGAGCTGATCACGCTTACCGGCTCCTTCCATGGACGCACCCTGGCCACCCTGACCGCCACGGGCCAGGATAAAGTCAAGGAAGGCTTCGCGCCGCTGCCCACGGGCTTCGTCACCGTGCCTGCGGGCGATCTTGCGGCCATGCGGGCCGCCATCGGCCCCCATACGGCTGCCGTGCTCATCGAAATCGTCCAGGGCGAGGGCGGCGTGAAGCCCTTCCCAGCCGAATATCTGCACGGCGTGGAAGCCCTGTGCCGCGAGACCGGCATCCTGTTCATGGTGGATGAAATCCAGACGGGCCTGTGCCGCACCGGTCGCTTCTGGGCGCACCAGCACTTCGGGTTGACGCCCGACGCCGTCACCAGCGCCAAGGGTTTGGCCAACGGCCTGCCCATGGGGGCGCTGCTGGCAACGGAAGAGATGGCCAAAGGCTTCGAGCCCGGCAGCCACGCCACCACCTTCGGCGGCGGCCCGCTGATGAGCGTGGTGGCCCTCAAAGTGCTGGAGATCATGAAGCGCGACCATCTGGCCGAGCGGGCCATGCGCATGGGCGACTTCGCCATGGCCCTGTTCGAGGACCTGAAAGAAACCTGCCCCGGCAAGATCACTCAGGTGCGCGGCCTGGGCCTGATGATCGGCATCGATCTGGCTGTGCCTGGAAAACCCGTGTGGGACAAACTGCTGGAACGGGGCTTCATCCTGAACCTCACGCAAGATACCGTGCTGCGCCTGCTGCCCCCCCTGACCATCGAACAGGAGGACCTGAAGCGGTTCGCACGGGCGCTGGGGGATGTGCTGCGGGAGATGTAGCCGGACGCTGGAGATAAACAGACGCGAAATAGCGGCGCATCCGGGGGGACCGGGTGCGCCGTTTTTATTCCCGCCAATCCCCCACTGCGGGGGGCCGGGGGGGGATCATCCCCCCCG